>NZ_KV787865.1:58337-182873 GCF_001807145.1 Enterobacter sp. HMSC16D10 | reverse complement strand
GGTAAGGCGAAGCCGCCACCCGGCTTTTTTTATACGGTAAAGCCCAGCATCATCCCCGTATCTTCATGCTCCAGCAGATGGCAGTGCGCCATGTAGGCAAACTCCTTCGGCGCATCGTGGTCAAACTTCACCAGCACCTCGCTGACGCCGCCTTCCACCTTCACCGTATCCTTCCAGCCCGCGCGATGCGCGTCCGGCGCTTTGCCGTTCTCAGAGAGAATGCGGAACTGCGTGCCGTGGATATGGAACGGGTGCAGCATCATGTCCCCTTCACCTGAAATCACCCAGCGCTCAAGCTGCCCTTTTGTCGCAGCAAACATCGGCATGTTCATATCGAACGCTTTGCCGTTGATCATGTTGGCGTTGTGGAAATCAAAGCCATGATCGCCGTGATTCATGTTCCCCATGCCGCCCATGTTGCCGTGGTCCATGTTCATGTGACCCATCATCTGCCCGTGATGCATCCCCGCCATCGCCTTATCGCCATATTTCGCCATCAGCGCCTGCATGCCCATCATATCGAGCATCGGGTTCATGGAGAGCTGCAGTTTCCGTTGCGTAAGCCCATCCAGCGACGGAAGTGCCGGCAGCGTGGTTAACGTATCAGGGAGCGTGCCGGAAGCGGTCACCCGTAACGGCTGGATACGCAGCACCGGATGCGGCTTGTCAAACGGCGCGACCGCCATCCCCATCTGGCTAACCGGCAGCGTCACGAGGTCAAACGCCTTGCCGTCGCTGATGTCCACCAGCACCTCAAAGCGTTCGCCCATCAGCATCGGCAGTTCGTTGACCTTCACCGGCTCAGGCAGCAGCCCGCCGTCGCTGGCGACGACGTACAGCGGACGCTTATCGCTGGTGGCGAAGTTGAGGGAACGCGCGTTACAGCCGTTAAGCAGGCGCAGGCGCAGCCAGCCCTTCGGCGCGGCGTGCTGAGGATAAATGGCGCCCGTTGGTCAGCAGCGTGTCGCCAAACCAGCCTACCGCCGCGCTCATCACGTCCAGCTGGTAGTCAATTTGCCCGTCAGCGGTGAATTTCTTGTCCTGCACAATCACCGGCACATCATCGATGCCCCACTGCTTCGGCAGGCGCAGCAGGCGGCTTTCGTCGTCTTCAATCAGCACCAGCCCCGCCAGCCCCATCGCTACCTGATGGCCCGTTTTGCCATGCTGATGCGGATGGAACCAGCAGGTCGCGGCGCGCTGGTTGGGCGTAAAGGTGACGCTGCGCGTGCCGCCCGCTTTGATGATGCCCTGCGGCCCGCCGTCTACCTCGCCCGGCACTTCCAGTCCGTGCCAGTGCACCGTCGTCTCTTCAGCAAGCGTATTGTGGATATCCACCGTCACCGATTTACCTTTGCGCAGCTGTAGCGCAGGACCGAGAAGATTGCCGTTATAGCCCCAGGTTGTCGCGTTGTGCGCACCGAACAGCGTGTTACCGGACTGAACGACAAGCTGGATACGGCTGCGGGCGTCAGCGGTCAGCAAATCAGGGATGGGTAAGGCAGGCCTGTCAGCCGCGAAAACCGCACGGCTCCAGAGGGGTAAGGCGCTGGCAGCCCCCAGCGCCACGGAATATTTTAAAAAATCACGACGTTGCATGTTCATTTCCTTATTTCCAGCAGGCGATCTTTTGAGCATAAACCCTCCCCTTACCGGAAGGTCAAGTAAAGCGGCAATAATAAAGATCGTCGCACTGGCATCAAGTATGCTAACGTTAATTTTCCGTGAAGAAGTGGTAGAAGCAATGAAGACGTTTTTCAGGACAATTTTGTTCGGTAGCCTGATGGCAATGTGTGCGAACAGCTATGCGCTCAGTGAAAATGAAGCGGAAGATATGGCCGATTTAACGGCGGTTTTTGTATTCCTGAAAAATGATTGTGGCTACCAGAATTTACCCAACGGGCAAATTCGCCGCGCGCTGGTCTTTTTTGCCCAGCAGAACCAGTGGGATCTCAGCAACTACGACAGCTTTGACATGAAGGCGCTCGGCGAAGACAGCTACCGTGACCTAAGCGGTATTGGCATTCCCACGGCTAAAAAATGCAAAGCGCTGGCTCGCGATTCGCTCAGCCTGCTCGCCTACGTCAAATAACCTTCCCGACGCCTCCTGTTAAACCTATAGCCGTGCAACCACGGTTATAGTTAGCTATCATGTTTCGCTCATTTTTTGTGAGCGTAACGGATGTTAACAAAGGAGGAGTCCGCGTATGGCCGACCACACGTTGTGGCATGAAACACTGCATGACCAGTTTGGTCAGTACTTTGCCGTTGATAACGTGCTCTATCATGAAAAAACCGATCACCAGGATCTCATCATCTTCGAGAATGCTGCCTTTGGCCGCGTCATGGCCCTGGACGGCGTCGTGCAAACGACCGAGCGAGATGAGTTTATCTATCATGAGATGATGACCCACGTCCCGCTGCTGGCGCACGGCCACGCGAAGCATGTCCTGATTATCGGCGGTGGCGACGGCGCAATGCTGCGTGAAGTTTCCCGCCATCGTTCCATTGAAACCATCACCATGGTGGAAATCGATGCGGGCGTCGTCTCGTTCTGCCGCCAGTACCTGCCCAACCACAATGCCGGTAGCTATGACGATCCGCGTTTTAATCTGGTGATTGATGACGGGGTTAACTTTGTTAACCAGACAACCCAGACCTTTGACGTCATTATCTCCGACTGCACCGATCCTATCGGCCCTGGCGCGTCGCTGTTTACCTCCTCGTTCTACGAAGGCTGCAAGCGTTGCCTGAATCCGGGCGGAATCTTCGTCGCCCAAAACGGCGTCTGCTTCCTGCAACAGGATGAAGCGCTGGATAGCCATCGCAAGCTCAGCACCTATTTCGAGGATGTCAGCTTCTATCAGGCGGCCATTCCGACGTACTACGGTGGGATCATGACCTTTGCCTGGGCGACGGATAACGACGTATTACGTCATCTTTCCACCGAAATTATTCAGGCCCGCTTCCATCAGGCAGGTCTACAGTGCCGATACTACAATCCGGCTATTCATACCGCAGCGTTTGCTCTGCCGCAGTACCTGCATGACGCATTATCCACTAAGGGGGTGAGCTAATTGAAAAAGCTTAAACTGCATGGCTTTAACAACCTGACCAAAAGCCTGAGTTTTTGTATTTACGATATCTGCTATGCCAAAACAGCGGAAGAACGCGATGGTTACATCGCCTATATCGACGAACTCTACAACGCCAACCGTCTGACCGAGATCCTGTCAGAAACCTGTTCCATTATCGGCGCCAACATCCTGAATATTGCCCGACAGGATTATGAACCCCAGGGCGCCAGCGTGACCATACTGGTCAGCGAAGAGCCGGTCGATCCGAAGCTTATCGACAAAACGGAACATCCGGGCCCGCTGCCGGAAGTAGTGGTTGCTCACCTAGATAAAAGCCATATCTGCGTCCATACCTACCCGGAGAGTCACCCGGAAGGCGGGCTGTGTACGTTCCGCGCCGATATTGAAGTGTCGACCTGCGGCGTGATTTCCCCACTGAACGCACTGAACTATCTCATCCACCAGCTGGAATCGGATATCGTCACGATTGATTACCGCGTGCGCGGTTTTACCCGTGACGTCAACGGCATGAAGCACTTCATCGACCACGAGATCAACTCTATTCAGAACTTTATGTCCGAGGACATGAAGTCGCTGTACGACATGATGGACGTGAACGTGTATCAGGAAAACATCTTCCATACCAAGATGTTACTTAAGGAGTTCGACCTTAAGCACTATATGTTCCACACGAAGCCGGAAGATTTAAGCGAAGAAGAGCGTAAGGCGATTACTGACCTGCTCTGGAAAGAGATGCGCGAGATCTACTACGGCCGCAACATTCCGGCCGTGTAAGTGTTGCCCGGAGCAGGGATGCTTCGGGAAATTACCGCTGTTTCATGAACTCGCGGTAGGCATTCACCACCTGAAGGAAGTCTTCTACGCCGCACAGCGACAGGCTTTCTTCGTCATAGTAGCTCATCCCCTCTTCCATCTCGTCGCCTGAAAACTCGAGCTGGTTGGCACGCACCATGACCTCTTCACCGTCCATCCACAGCGTGTATTCGTGCCCGGCGCGTTGCCAGGAGCGCTCACTGCCTTTCACCGTCTTTGCCGCCTGTTCAACCTCATCAAGAAGGGAGAGATTTTCTTTCACCTCTTCGTTAAACCAGTGTCCAACGGCTTCGTGGCCCATCGACATACGCACTTTCACCACTCCGGTGATGTCGCGCAGAAATTCGTAATCCATAGTGTTTTCCTCTGCAAAGCCATTAAGGTAATTATCGCAGCAGCGAGGAAGAAAAAAAGCGTGGGAGGTGGGAGGAATGAAAATAAAAAGGTGAGAGCAAGACCCTGCGGCCTGATGCCCTCACCCCGTCCCTCTCCCACGGGAGAGGGTGCAAACACTAAAAACCGTCTCGTAGAGACGGTTTTGCTGTTTATACTGCCGTCTGGAAGATCACCCCGTCAGCCTTCTCGGTGTACTGAGAGAGCTGGTCGAAGTTCAGGTAGCGATAGGTATCCACCGCGGTCTTATCCACCTGCGCCACGAAGGTCTGGTACTCTTCCGGCGTTGGCAGTTTGCCAATCAGCGCCGCAACCGCCGCCAGCTCCGCAGAGGCCAGGAAGACGTTCGCACCGGTACCTAAACGGTTCGGGAAGTTACGGGTCGAGGTGGAGACCACCGTCGCGCCGTCGGCTACGCGCGCCTGGTTACCCATACACAGGGAACAGCCAGGAATTTCGATACGCGCGCCGCTCTTACCAAATACGCTGTAGTAGCCCTCTTCGGTCAGCTGAGCCGCGTCCATACGGGTTGGCGGCGCCACCCACAGACGGGTTGGCAGCTGTCCTTTGTGGGTATCCAGCAGCTTACCGGCCGCGCGGAAGTGACCGATGTTGGTCATGCACGAACCAATGAACACTTCGTCGATCTTCTCGCCCTGGACCTCAGACAGCGGACGCGCGTCGTCCGGATCGTTCGGTGCACACAGGATTGGCTCTTTGATATCCGCCAGATCGATGTCGATCACCGCCGCGTACTCTGCGTCAGCATCGGCTTCCAGCAGCTGCGGATCGGCCAGCCATTTTTCCATGCCCTGGATACGACGCTCCAGCGTACGACGGTCGCCGTAGCCTTCTGCAATCATCCACTTCAGCAGCACGATGTTAGAGTTCAGGTACTCAACGATCGGCTCTTTGTTCAGCTTGATGGTACAGCCCGCAGCCGAACGCTCGGCGGAGGCATCGGTCAGCTCGAACGCCTGCTCAACTTTCAGATCCGGCAGACCTTCAATTTCCAGAATGCGGCCAGAGAAGATGTTTTTCTTCCCTTTCTTCTCAACGGTCAGCAGACCCTGTTTAATCGCATACAGCGGGATCGCGTGAACCAGGTCGCGCAGGGTAATACCCGGCTGCATTTTACCTTTGAAGCGAACCAGCACCGATTCCGGCATATCCAGCGGCATCACGCCGGTCGCGGCAGCAAACGCCACCAGACCGGAGCCCGCCGGGAAGGAGATACCGATTGGGAAACGGGTATGGGAGTCACCGCCGGTACCCACGGTATCCGGCAGCAGCATGCGGTTCAGCCAGGAGTGGATAACGCCGTCGCCCGGACGCAGGGAGACACCGCCGCGGTTCATAATGAAGTCAGGCAGCGTGTGGTGCGTGGTCACGTCAACCGGCTTCGGATACGCCGCAGTGTGGCAGAAGGACTGCATCACCAGATCGGAAGAGAAGCCCAGGCACGCCAGGTCTTTCAGTTCGTCACGGGTCATTGGGCCAGTGGTGTCCTGAGAACCGACGGAGGTCATCTTCGGCTCGCAGTAGGCGCCAGGACGGATACCGGCGACGCCGCAGGCGCGACCCACCATTTTCTGTGCCAGCGAGAAGCCGCGGTTGCTTTCCGCCACGTCTTTCGCGTGACGGAATACATCACTGTGCGGCAGACCCAGTGCTTCACGCGCTTTGGTGGTCAGGCCGCGGCCGATGATCAGCGGAATACGGCCACCGGCGCGCACTTCGTCAATCAGCACGTCGGTTTTCAGCTCGAAGCTTGCCAGCAGCTCATTGGTGTCGTGGTTACGGACTTCGCCTTTATACGGGTAGACGTCAATCACGTCGCCCATGTTCAGGTTAGAGACATCCACTTCAATTGGCAGTGCGCCAGCATCTTCCATGGTATTGAAGAAGATTGGGGCAATCTTACCGCCCAGGCACAGGCCGCCGCCGCGCTTGTTCGGCACATGCGGAATGTCGTCACCCATAAACCAGAGGACGGAGTTGGTGGCGGACTTACGGGAAGAACCGGTACCCACAACGTCACCCACGTAAGCCAGCGGGAAACCTTTCTTCTGCAGGGCTTCGATCTGTTTGATCGGGCCGACAACGCCCGGCTGATCCGGCTCAATGCCTTCACGGGCGTTTTTCAGCATCGCCAGGGCGTGCAGCGGGATATCCGGGCGAGACCACGCGTCCGGTGCCGGAGAGAGGTCATCGGTGTTGGTTTCACCGGTCACTTTGAAAACGGTAACGGTAATTTTTTCAGCCAGCGCTGGACGATTCAGGAACCATTCGGCATCGGCCCAGGACTGCATCACCTGCTTCGCATAGACGTTGCCTGCTTTGGCCTTTTCTTCCACATCGTAGAAGTTATCGAACATCAGCAGCGTAGACGAGAGCGCTTTAGCGGCAATCGGTGCCAGCTTGTCGTTATCCAGCGCGTCAATCAGCGGATGAATGTTGTAACCACCCTGCATGGTGCCGAGCAGTTCGATGGCTTTTTCAGGAGTAACCAGTGGGGAGGTGGCTTCGCCTTTGGCGATAGCAGCAAGGAATCCGGCTTTTACGTAGGCAGCTTCATCTACGCCAGGCGGTACGCGGTTGATCAGCAGATCTAACAGGAATTCTTCTTCGCCCTTAGGCGGGTTCTTCAGCAGCTCGACGAGCGCGGCCATTTGGGTTGCATCTAAAGGTTTGGGTACAATTCCCTCGGCGGCACGTTCTGCTACGTGCTTACGGTATTCTTCTAGCACGACGGTTCTCCTCGCTCTCATTGTCATATGCGGCGGGCGTTCTCTTCACGCTCCTGTGAGACAGCAGTTTGTAGGGTAAATGCCCGATACCGCGTCGGGCAGCATAGCAGGATTTCTGCACAGTGTTAATCCGTTTACAAAAAAGCAACATTAAAAAGTTTGCTGAATCGTTAAGCATGGTGTAGCGGGGATTTAGGGCATCATTTTGCGGTTCTTCTGCACCGTGACGCTTCAGTTTTTTCTTCATCAGATATAATTGTGTAATAAATACTCACACTCTTTATCCGGACGTACCGGACGCTTCCCAATAAAAGTCAAAACAGTAAAAGACGGGTGAATAATACTCACGCCAACCGTAACGCCTCACGGCACAGCGCTGGTCTCGTTGGAGTCATTTTATGAAGTTGCCCTTTAAGCCACATCTGCTCATCCTTCTGTGCAGTGCCGGGCTGCTTGCCGCCTCAGGCGTCTTGTTTGTCAAAAGTCGTGCAACGGAACCCGTTGCGCCAGCCCCCGTCGCTCAACAACCGGCGGCACCTGCCGTAGCCCAGCCCGCCCCTGTGGTCGCGCCGACCTACACTGCCGCGCAAATCGATCAGTGGGTTGCCCCCATTGCGCTCTACCCTGACGCCCTGCTTTCACAAATTCTGATGGCCTCGACTTACCCGGCCAACGTGATTCAGGCGGCTCAGTGGTCAAAAGACAACCCTAAAATGGAAGGGGACGCCGCCATTCAGGCCGTTGCCAGCCAGCCCTGGGATCCGAGCGTAAAATCGCTGGTCGCGTTTCCTCAGCTTATGTCGCTGATGGGTGAAAGCCCGCCGTGGGTACAAAATCTGGGGGATGCGTTTCTCGCGCAGCCGAAAGACGTGATGGATTCCGTTCAACGCCTGCGCGCGCTGGCACAGAAGACCGGTGCTTTACAATCTACGCCTCAGCAGACGGTCACCACCGTGACAAAGCCAGCACCAGCGAAAACCCGCGCCACCGAGGCAACGACAACAACCGCGTCTGCGCCCGCCCCAACGGTGATCAAAATTGAATCTGCCGATCCGCAGGTCGTTTATGTTCCCACCTATAACCCCAATACGGTTTACGGGACCTGGCCCAACACCGCCTATCCTCCCACCTATCTCCCGCCCACGCCCGGAGAGCAGTTTGGCAACAGCTTCGTCAACGGCTTAGGCTTCAGCCTGGGCGTTGCCACAACCTATGCCATTTTCAGCAATATCGACTGGGATGACGACGATGACTGGGACCACCACCATGACGGTGACTGGGATAATCACGGCGGCTATAACCGCAACGGTGATAACAACATCAATATCAACGTTGAGAACTTCAATAAAATCAGCGGACAGCGTCTGACGGACGCCAACCGTACCTGGCAGCATAACCCGGCCTACCGGGAAGGTGTGCCCTATCCGACTAACCAGCTTAACACCCGTTTCCACTCCACCAGCACAGTCACCGGGCTAAGCTCAACGCAGCAAAAACCGGTTAACCGGGATAGCCAGCGTCAGGCGGCCCTGAGCCAGATGGAGAAATCCACGGGGAAAACCTTCCCGCAAACGGCACGTCCCGGCACGAAAGATGTGCAGCGTCAGGCCTCGAGTGAACAGCTGAAGCAAATTTCGCAGCGCAACAACTACCGTGGCTACGACACCAAACCGCAGACGGCGAAGCGGACCACCACGCAGCAGCGAGAAAATCGTCAGGCTGTAACCCAAAGACAGGAGAAACGCGTTTCACAGCCCGCGCAGCAACGCGCTCTGCAGCAGCGAAACGGTCAGCCCCGGGCCAATGCGCTGAGCGGCAACGACAGCCGTTCCGCGAACTGGCAGGCGCAGCAGCAGCGCGGTGCGCAAAGCAGGCAGCTTGCGGCTCGCCAGCAGCAGCCCCGTCAGGTATCTGGTGGACGCGCTGAACGCCGTGAATTTAGACATCGCTAAGGGAATCGACATGAAAAGTAAACTACTCAGTGGAATGGTGTTGTTCATGCTTTCGGCCTCGGCGATGGCGCAGCAGTCCTTTAGCACGCCCGACCAGGCGACCGATGCGCTGGCCAGCGCCATTAGTGAGCATAATGAGCGCGCGATGAGCAATCTGCTTGGAGAGAACTGGCGCGATTTTCTCCCCCCCGAAGGCGTTGATCCGGATGCCGTCGATCGTTTCCTGCGCGACTGGAAAGTTCGTCATAACACCGTTGTCGAAGGAGATACGGCGCATCTTGTTGTTGGAGACAACGACTGGCAGCTTCCCATCCCGGTGATCAAAACCGCCGCCGGCTGGCAATTCGATATCAAAGAAGGGGCTGAAGAGATCCTGACCCGTGAAATCGGGCGTAACGAACTTGCCGCCATTGAAGCCCTGCATGCCTATGTCGATGCGCAGCAAAGCTACTTTGCGATGAACCAGAAATACGCGCAGAAGATTGTCAGCTCGGAAGGGAAGAAAGACGGTTTGTACTGGCCCGTCTCACCCGGCGAAACGCCCAGTCCGCTCGGACCGGCATTTAGCCCGAAAGAGCCGGGTACCGGCTATCACGGCTATCGCTTCCGGATCCTGCCGGATAATAACGGTTTCGCGATGGTGGCGTGGCCGGTCAGCTACGGTCAAACGGGCGTGATGAGCTTTGTGATAAATCAGGACGACAAGGTGTATCAGTCCGATCTCGGCAAGGATTCTGAGCAGAAAGCCCGGGCGTTAACCGCCTATAACCCGGATAAAACCTGGCAACCCGTGGCTCCCTGAACGCAGCGCATAAAAAAAGCGGCCATTGGCCGCTTTTTTTCATCTGAAGAAACTTATTTCTTCTTCGCTTTCGCGTTTGGCAGGTCGGTGATGCTGCCTTCAAACACTTCTGCCGCCAGGCCCACGGACTCGTGCAGAGTTGGGTGAGCGTGGATGGTCAGCGCGATGTCTTCCGCGTCGCAGCCCATTTCGATAGCCAGACCGATTTCACCCAGCAGCTCGCCGCCGTTGGTACCGACAATCGCACCACCGATTACGCGGTGAGTCTCTTTGTCGAAGATCAGTTTGGTCATACCGTCTGCGCAGTCGGACGCGATAGCACGGCCAGAAGCAGCCCACGGGAAGGTGGCGGTTTCGTAGCTGATGCCTTTCTCTTTCGCTTCTTTCTCAGTCAGACCCACCCATGCCACTTCTGGCTCGGTATACGCGATAGATGGGATCACTTTCGGATCGAAGTAGTGCTTCATGCCGGCGATAACTTCAGCGGCAACGTGACCTTCGTGAACACCTTTGTGCGCCAGCATTGGCTGACCGACGATATCGCCGATAGCAAAGATGTGCGGCACGTTGGTGCGCAGCTGTTTGTCAACGCGGATGAAGCCACGGTCGTCCACTTCCACGCCAGCTTTGCCCGCGTCGAGGTTCTTACCGTTCGGCACACGGCCGATCGCCACCAGCACGGCGTCGTAACGCTGTGGTTCGGATGGGGCTTTTTTGCCTTCCATGGAAACGTAAATACCGTCTTCTTTCGCTTCAACGGCAGTCACTTTGGTTTCCAGCATCAGGTTGAATTTCTTGCTGATGCGCTTGGTGAAGACTTTAACGATGTCTTTGTCAGCAGCCGGGATAACCTGGTCGAACATTTCAACCACGTCGATCTCTGAACCCAGCGCGTGGTACACGGTACCCATTTCCAGACCGATGATACCGCCGCCCATCACCAGCAGACGCTTAGGAACGGTTTTCAGCTCCAGCGCATCGGTGGAATCCCACACGCGCGGATCTTCATGTGGAATGAATGGCAGTTCGATTGGGCGAGAGCCTGCCGCGATGATCGCGTTGTCGAAGTTGATCACGGTTTTGCCGTTTTCGCCTTCCACTTCCAGGGTGTTCGCACCGGTGAATTTACCCAGACCGTTTACCACTTTCACTTTACGGCCTTTGGCCATACCCGCCAGACCGCCGGTCAGCTGAGTGATAACTTTCTCTTTCCAGGTACGAATTTTGTCGATGTCGGTCTTCGGCTCGCCGAAGACGATACCGTGTTCAGCCAGCGCTTTGGCTTCTTCGATAACTTTCGCTACGTGCAGCAGCGCTTTAGAAGGGATACAGCCGACGTTCAGACAAACACCGCCGAGGGTGCTGTAACGTTCTACGATGACGGTTTCCAGACCTAAATCCGCTGCGCGAAATGCTGCGGAGTAACCTGCCGGGCCTGCCCCAAGTACTACGACCTGAGTTTTGATTTCTGTGCTCATCATGACCTCTTAGTTTATACCCGTCGTCCACCGGGTCGTTCTATCCGCCCGCAGTTTACAAAATTGTTAACAATTTTGAAACAACAAACGGCTCACGAATTGTCGCTTTCGCCAATAACCTCACAAACGCCATGAGATTATCAGAAAAAAGCCGGCCGACTGGCCGGCTTTTCGATTACATCACCAGGCGGCGAATGTCGCTCAGCATGTTGTTGATGATGGTGATGAAACGCGCACCATCAGCACCGTCGATCACGCGGTGGTCGAAGGACAGAGAGATTGGCATCATCAGACGCGGCACGAACTCTTTGCCATTCCACACCGGCTCCATCGCGGACTTGGACACACCGAGGATAGCCACTTCCGGCGCGTTCACAATCGGCGCGAAGTGGGTGGTACCCAGGCCGCCGATGCTGGAAATGGTGAAGCAGCCGCCCTGCATTTCGCCGGCAGTCAGCTTACCATCACGCGCTTTCTTGGAGATGGTGGTCAGTTCACGGGACAGCTCAGTGATGCTCTTCTTGTTCACGTCTTTGAAGACCGGAACAACCAGACCATTTGGCGTATCAACCGCAACACCGATGTTGATGTATTTCTTCAGCGTCAGCTTCTGGCCGTCTTCGGACAGGGAGCTGTTGAAGCGTGGCATCTGTTCCAGAGCCGCAGCAACAGCCTTCATGATGAAGACCACTGGGGTGAATTTCACGTCCAGTTTACGCTTCTCAGCTTCGGCGTTCTGCTGTTTACGGAACGCTTCCAGATCGGTGATATCGGTCTTATCGAAGTGCGTAACGTGCGGGATCATCACCCAGTTACGGCTCAGGTTCGCACCAGAGATTTTCTGGATACGGCCCAGCTCCACTTCTTCGATTTCGCCGAACTTGCTGAAGTCCACTTTCGGCCATGGCAGCATGCCCGGGATACCGCCGCCAGCGGCTGCAGCTGGTGCAGCTTCGGCGCGTTTCACCGCGTCTTTCACGTAGGTCTGAACGTCTTCGCGCAGGATACGACCTTTACGGCCGGTCCCTTTCACTTTCGCCAGGTTCACACCGAATTCGCGCGCCAGGCGACGAATCAGCGGCGTCGCGTGGACGTAAGCGTCGTTTTCAGCGAACTCTGATTTTTCTGCTTTTGCAGCAGGGGCAGCGGCTGGTTTAGCAGCCTGAGCCGGTGCAGCAGCCGGTGCTGGAGCAGCCGCGGCAGCCGGAGCTGCGGCAGGCGCAGCGCCTTCCACTTCGAAGACCATGATCAGAGAGCCGGTAGACACTTTGTCGCCGGTGCTGATTTTGATCTCTTTAACGGTACCCGCGAACGGCGCAGGGACTTCCATAGAAGCCTTGTCGCCTTCAACGGTGATCAGTGACTGTTCCGCGGCAACTTTGTCGCCCACTTTTACCATCACTTCGGTGACTTCAACTTCATCACCGCCGATGTCCGGTACGTTAACGTCTTTCGCGCCGCCAGCAGCGGCTGGTGCAGCGGCCGGAGCCGGAGCAGCGGCCTGTGCAGGCGCGGCAGCAGGTGCAGCACCTGCCACTTCGAAGATCATGATCAGAGAGCCGGTAGACACTTTGTCACCGGTGTTGATTTTGATCTCTTTAACGGTACCCGCAAACGGTGCTGGCACTTCCATAGAGGCTTTATCGCCTTCTACGGTGATCAGTGACTGCTCGGCCGCAACGGTATCGCCCACTTTCACCAGGATCTCAGTGACTTCAACTTCGTCACCGCCGATGTCAGGCACGTTCACTTCTTTCGCGCTCGCGGCAGCGGCTGGAGCAGCGGCGGCCGGAGCGGCTTTCTTCTCTTCCTGCGCAGGTGCAGCAGCTGCTGCACCGTCGGCGGAATCGAAAATCATGATCAGTTTGCCGGTCTCGGTTTTATCGCCAACAGAGACTTTGATCTCTTTAACGATGCCAGCCTGAGGAGACGGGACTTCCATAGAGGCTTTGTCGCCTTCTACGGTGATCAGCGACTGTTCAGCTTCAACTTTGTCGCCTACTTTGACCAGGATCTCGGTGATTTCAACTTCATCAGCCCCGATGTCCGGTACATTGATTTCGATAGCCATTATTCTTTTACCTCTTACGCCAGACGCGGGTTAACTTTTTCTGCATCGATGTTGAATTTGGTAATTGCGTCTGCAACCACTTTCTTATCGATTTCGCCACGTTTAGCCAGTTCGCCCAGTGCTGCTACAACCACGTAAGAAGCATCAACTTCGAAGTGGTGACGCAGGTTTTCGCGGCTGTCAGAACGACCGAAGCCGTCAGTACCCAGAACGCGATAATCATCAGCTGGAACGTAAGTACGAACCTGCTCAGCGAACAGTTTCATATAGTCAGTAGACGCCACCGCTGGCGCGTCGTTCATCACCTGAGCGATGTACGGTACGCGTGGGGTTTCCAGTGGGTGCAGCATGTTCCAGCGCTCACAATCCTGGCCATCACGCGCCAGTTCAGTGAAGGAGGTCACAGAGTACACGTCGGAACCGACACCGTAGTCTTTCGCCAGGATCTGCGCTGCTTCACGAACGTGACGCAGGATAGAACCGGAGCCCAGCAGCTGAACTTTACCTTTGCTACCTTCGATGGTTTCGAGTTTGTAGATACCTTTACGGATACCTTCCTCGGCACCTGCTGGCATTGCCGGCATGTGGTAGTTTTCGTTCAGGGTGGTGATGTAGTAGTAAATGTTCTCCTGCGCTTCACCGTACATGCGCTGCAGACCGTCATGCATGATGACTGCCACTTCGTACGCGTAAGACGGGTCGTAAGAGATACAGTTAGGGATAGTCAGAGACTGAATGTGGCTGTGACCATCTTCGTGCTGCAGACCTTCACCGTTCAGGGTCGTACGACCGGAAGTACCACCGATCAGGAAGCCGCGAGCCTGCTGGTCGCCTGCCTGCCAGCACAGGTCACCGATACGCTGGAACCCGAACATGGAGTAGTAAATGTAGAACGGGATCATCGGCAGGTTGTTGGTGCTGTAAGAGGTCGCAGCGGCCAGCCAGGATGCGCCTGCGCCCAGCTCGTTGATACCTTCCTGCAGGATCTGACCTTTCTCGTCTTCTTTGTAGTATGCAACCTGCTCACGGTCCTGCGGGGTGTACTGCTGGCCGTTCGGGCTGTAGATACCGATCTGACGGAACAGACCTTCCATACCGAAAGTACGCGCTTCGTCGGCGATGATTGGCACCAGGCGATCTTTGATCGACTTGTTCTTCAGCATCACGTTCAGGGCACGAACGAAAGCGATAGTGGTAGAGATCTCTTTGTTCTGCTCTTCCAGCAGCTGAGAGAAGTCTTCCAGCGCTGGCAGTTCCAGCTTCTCGGTGAAGTTAGGCTGACGAGCTGGCAGGTAGCCTTTCAGCGCCTGACGACGTTCGTGCAGGTACTTGTGCTCTTCGGAGCCTTCCGGGAAGGTGATGTAAGACAGGTTTTCGACCTGCTCATCGGTCACTGGAACGTTGAAACGGTCGCGGATATAGCGCACGCCGTCCATGTTCATTTTCTTAACCTGGTGAGCGATGTTCTTACCTTCTGCGGTATCACCCATGCCGTAACCTTTGATGGTGTGGGCCAGGATTACAGTCGCTTTACCTTTGGTTTCACGCGCTTTTTTCAGTGCAGCGTAAATTTTCTTCGGATCGTGACCACCGCGGTTCAGGGCCCAGATCTGCTCATCAGTCCAGTCTGCAACCAGGGCTGCGGTTTCTGGATATTTGCCGAAGAAGTGCTCACGCACGTAGGCACCGTCTTTGGATTTGAAGGTCTGGTAGTCACCGTCAACGGTTTCGTTCATCAGCTGGATCAGTTTACCGCTGGTGTCTTTACGCAGCAGTTCGTCCCAACGGGAACCCCACATGACTTTGATCACGTTCCAGCCAGCACCTGCGAAGATGCCTTCCAGTTCGTTGATGATCTTGCCGTTACCGGTTACCGGACCATCCAGACGCTGCAGGTTACAGTTGATGATGAAGCACAGGTTGTCCAGCTTCTCACGGGTCGCGATGGTGATCGCGCCTTTAGATTCTGGCTCATCCATTTCGCCGTCGCCCAGGAAGGCGTATACGGTCTGCTCAGAGGTGTCTTTCAGACCACGGTGTTCCAGATACTTCAGGAATTTCGCCTGGTAGATCGCACCGATTGGGCCCAGACCCATTGATACGGTTGGGAACTGCCAGAATTCAGGCATCAGTTTAGGGTGCGGGTAAGAAGACAGACCTTTACCGTGAACTTCCTGACGGAAGTTGTTCATCTGCTCTTCAGTCAGACGACCTTCCAGGAATGCACGTGCATAGATGCCCGGAGAGATGTGGCCCTGGAAGTACACCAGATCGCCGCCGTCTTTCTCGTTCGCTGCACGGAAGAAGTGGTTGAAGCACACTTCGTAAACGGTCGCAGAAGACTGGAAGGACGCCATGTGGCCACCCAGTTCCAGGTCTTTCTTGGATGCGCGCAGAACGGTCATGATGGCGTTCCAGCGGATTGCAGAACGGATACGACGTTCCAGATCCAGATTGCCCGGGTATTCCGGTTCGTCTTCAACGGCAATCGTGTTTACGTAGTTGCTAGCCCCTGCACCTGAAGCAACCTTCACGCCGCCTTTGCGGGCTTCAGAAAGCAGCTGATCAATCAGATACTGAGCGCGCTCAACACCTTCTTCACGGATGACCGATTCGATCGCCTGTAGCCAGTCGCGAGTTTCGATCGGATCCACGTCATTTTGGAGACGTTCTGACATGGGGGTATTCCTTATCTATCTAATACGTTGATTTGTCTGGAACCTGTCCCATTGTGCTCTTGGGCAAGAACACAATAAGACAGGTTCTGCGTTTAGTTGCCGCGCTCTAAAAGTACCTGGCGCTTAATCCTTTCGTTGCTGTATGCGGCGTAATGAACGTTCGCGACGCGATTGTTCACGGCTGCGGTCCAGCAAGATTTCCTCAATGAAAGCCAGATGGCGGTGCGACGCTTCGCGCGCCTGCTCCGGTTCCCCGGCCATTATCGCCTCGAATACTCGGGTGCGATGGTTGCTTACCAGTGGGAGCATGTCCCGACGGGCATACAACAATTCAAAATTTTGACGAACGTTCTGGGCCAGCATCGGCTCCATGCAGCGTAGCAGATGGAGGAGCACCACGTTGTGGGCCGCTTCGGTGACGGCAATTTGATACTGGACGACGGCGCTGGACTCGGCGTCTAAATCGCCGGACTGCTGTGCCCGTTCAATGGCCTGATGCAGCTCGCGGATACGCACGCGATCTTCATCAGTGCTGCGAAGGGCGGCGTAATAGGCCGCAATACCTTCCAGCGCGTGACGGGTCTCAAGCAGGTCAAACTGGGATTCTGGGTGGTCAGAGAGAAGTTCTACCAGCGGATCGCTGAAGCTCTGCCACAGGCTGTTTTGCACAAAGGTTCCGCCGCCCTGGCGACGAAGCAGCAAGCCCTTTGCTTCGAGGCGTTGAATCGCCTCACGCAGAGAGGGACGTGAAACGTCGAACTGTTTTGCCAGTTCGCGTTCTGGCGGAAGTTTCTCACCCGGGCGCAGAGTCCCTTCGAGGATTAAAAACTCCAGCTGCTGCTCAATCACATCAGATAGTTTTGGTTGGCGAATTTTGCTGTAGGCCATATTCCCTGTCTTACGCCTTTTTGCCCGGAGTCAATTGGTCTTACCAATTTCTATTTCGTATCGCTAAAGTAACAAAGTATTCACCTTCTGTCCATATTGGTTTTGATTGAAATCAGTAAACCCTGCACATTTTAACAACCTTACAGAAATAACGTTTCAGAAATGTAACTTTGCACAAATGAGTTGATTACCCCCAAAGAGGGAGTTTTAACCATAATGAAACGAGGGTTTTTGCAATCTGAAGCGATTCAACAAGGCAAATAATGAAAATTCGCCCACTTAAGGCGCATTTCTATTCTATAGGTTGGGTGAGGAACAACGAGCGGGCCGATTTACAAATGCTTTCTTTTTATTCAAGTCGTCATCACCCCTTCATAAAGCAGGTGCATTCGCAGGCACTTACCACTATTCTGGCGCTTACGGAAGTCATCTCCGCTTTTTTCGGTCTCGTTTACCGTAAAGAAATAAATACAGAATATGGATTTTCATAATTACACACGCTCAGCGTGAACATAACAACCACACACGAGGTTTCAAATGGAAGCTCAACAGCACGGCGATCAGCTAAAGCGCGGGCTTAAAAACCGCCATATTCAGCTCATCGCACTGGGCGGTGCGATTGGTACCGGCCTGTTTCTGGGCAGCGCATCCGTTATCCAGTCTGCCGGTCCGGGCATTATTTTGGGTTACGCGATTGCGGGTTTCATTGCTTTTCTGATCATGCGCCAGCTGGGCGAAATGGTCGTGGAAGAGCCGGTCGCAGGCTCCTTCAGCCACTTTGCCTATAAGTACTGGGGCAGCTTTGCCGGTTTCGCCTCGGGCTGGAACTACTGGGTGCTGTACGTTCTGGTTGCCATGGCCGAACTGACCGCCGTCGGGAAATACATTCAGTTCTGGTATCCCGAAATCCCAACCTGGGCTTCTGCTGCAGCCTTCTTCGTCATTATCAACGCCATTAACCTGACCAACGTTAAAGTGTTCGGGGAGATGGAGTTCTGGTTTGCCATCATCAAGGTCATTGCCGTGGTGGCGATGATTATCTTCGGCGGCTGGCTGCTGTTCAGCGGCAACGGCGGCCCGCAGGCCACGGTGCGCAACCTCTGGGAACAGGGTGGCTTCCTGCCTCACGGCATGACCGGCCTGGTGATGATGATGGCGATCATTATGTTCTCCTTCGGCGGCCTGGAGCTGGTGGGCATCACCGCCGCAGAAGCCGACAACCCTGAGCAGAGCATCCCGAAAGCCACAAATCAGGTTATCTACCGCATCCTGATCTTCTATGTGGGCTCACTGGCGGTGCTGCTCTCCCTGCTGCCGTGGACGCGCGTGACTGCTGACACCAGCCCGTTTGTGCTGATCTTCCACGAGCTGGGCGATACCTTTGTCGCCAACGCGCTGAACATCGTGGTGCTGACCGCAGCGCTCTCCGTTTACAACAGCTGCGTATACTGCAACAGCCGCATGCTGTTCGGCCTCGCCCAGCAGGGTAACGCGCCGAAGATGCTGCTTAACGTTGATAAACGTGGCGTGCCGGTGAATACCATCATTGTTTCCGCCATCGTGACCGCCCTGTGCGTGCTCATTAACTACATGGCACCGGAATCGGCGTTTGGCCTGCTGATGGCGCTGGTGGTCTCTGCGCTGGTCATCAACTGGGCGATGATCAGCCTGGCGCACATGAAGTTCCGCCGCGCGAAGCAGCAGCAGGGCGTCACCACGCGCTTCCCTGCCCTGCTCTATCCGCTGGGTAACTGGATCTGCCTGCTGTTCATGGCGGCCGTGCTGGTGATCATGCTGATCACCCCAGGTATGGCGATTTCCGTCTACCTGATCCCGGTCTGGATTGCAGTACTCGGCGTTGGCTATCTCTTCAGTCAGAAAAGCCGTAATGCCATGAAGGCGCACTAAGCCTCCCACCGCGGTGCCTGCTTTTGCGGGTGCCGCGCGTTGTTACCTCCTTCACACTTTCACGCCCACAGCGCATTTATCCATATCACCGCCCTGATACTGCAACGCATATATCCCTTCGCCAGCAAATAATTCTCTCCATACCGTAACCCGGAGAGCAGTCTATGGATAACGCAAAGCTGTCAGTAAAAGAAAAGATCGGCTATGGGATGGGCGACGCCGGATGTAACATCATCTTCGGCGCCATCATGCTGTTTGTTAACTATTTTTATACGGATATTTTTGGTCTGGCCCCTGCGCTGGTCGGCGTGCTGCTGCTGTCCGTCCGCGTGATTGACGCCGTTACGGACCCGATCATGGGCGCGATTGCCGACCGCACCCGCAGCAAATATGGCCGGTTTCGTCCATGGCTGCTTTGGATCGCTTTCCCGTACGCGCTGTTCAGCATCCTGATGTTCACCACGCCAGAGTGGAGCTATAACAGCAAAGTTATCTATGCCTTTGTCACCTACTTCCTGCTGTCGCTCACCTACACCGCCATCAACATCCCCTACTGCTCGCTGGGCGGGGTGATCACTAACGATCCAAAAGAGCGCGTCGCCTGCCAGTCGTATCGCTTCGTGCTGGTCGGCATCGCCACGCTGCTGCTCTCATTAACGCTGCTGCCCATGGCAGACTGGTTTGGCGGGGACAACAAAGCCAAAGGCTACCAGATGGCCATGACCGTGCTGGCGCTGATTGGCACCTGCATGTTCCTGTTCTGCTTCGCCACCGTGCGCGAGCGCGTGCGCCCGGCAGTCCAGACCAATGACCAGTTGAAAAACGACCTGAAAGACGTGTGGAAGAACGACCAGTGGGTGCGCATTCTGCTCCTGACGCTCTGCAACGTCTGCCCCGGCTTTATCCGCATGGCGGCCACCATGTATTACGTCACCTGGGTCATGGGCCAGAGCACCCACTTCGCCACGCTGTTTATCAGCCTGGGCGTTGTCGGCATGATGCTCGGCAGCGTGCTGGCAAAAGTGCTGACCGACCGCTGGTGCAAGCTGAAGGTCTTCTTCTGGACCAACATCGTGCTGGCGATTTTCTCCTGCGCCTTTTATTTCTTCGACCCGAAAGCGACCGTCACCATCGTGGTGCTCTACGTCCTGCTGAACATCCTGCACCAGATCCCGTCTCCGCTGCACTGGTCGCTGATGGCCGACGTGGATGACTACGGCGAGTGGAAAACCGGGAAACGCATCACCGGCATCAGCTTCTCGGGCAACATCTTCTTCCTCAAGCTGGGGCTGGCGATTGCCGGGGCGATGGTCGGTTTTCTGCTCTCCTGGTACGGCTACGACGCGGGGGCGAAAGCGCAAAGCGCAGACGCCCTGAACGGGATTGTGCTGCTGTTTACCGTTATCCCGGGGGTGGGTTATTTGATTACCGCGGGCGTGGTGCGCCTGCTGAAGGTGGATCGTGAAACCATGAAGCAGATCCAGGCCGATCTGGAAAAGCGCCGCACCAACTACCACGAGCTGAGCGATTATCAGGAACTGAAAGCCGCTGAGACTAAATAAGGAAAGCCGAATGCAAACCTGGCCAAACCCGTTTATTGAACAACGCGCCGACCCGTATATCCTGCGCCACGATGGGCAATATTACTTTATCGCCTCCGTGCCGCAGTACGACAGGCTGGCGATCCGCCGTGCAGACTCGCTGGAAGGCTTACGTCATGCCGCAGAGGTGGTGGTCTGGCGTAAACCCGACGCCGGACCAATGAGCCAGCTGATATGGGCGCCGGAACTGCACCACATTGACGGAAAGTGGTACATCTATTTTGCCGCGACGCACACCCAGGCGCTCGACGCGCTCGGGATGTTTCAGCACCGCATGTTTGCCATTGAATGTGCCGACAGCGATCCGCTCACCGGCACGTGGGTGGAAAAAGGGCAGATAAAAACCCCGTTCGACACCTTCGCGCTGGACGCCACCACCTTTGTGCATCAGGGCAAACGCTGGTATCTGTGGGCGCAAAAAGCGCCGGACATCTCCGGGAACTCCAACCTTTATCTGTGTGAAATGGCGAATCCGTGGACGCTGAAAGGCGAGCCGGTGATGCTCAGCAAGCCGGAGTATGACTGGGAGTGTCGCGGGTTTTGGGTCAACGAAGGCCCGGCGGTGCTGTTCCATGGCAACAAACTGTTTATCAGCTATTCCGCCAGCGCCACCGACGAGAACTACTGCATGGGGCTGCTGTGGATAGACCTGAATGCCGATCCGCAAAACCCATTGAACTGGCACAAATCCCCGCGCCCCGTATTCGCCACCAGCTACGAAAATCGCCAGTACGGCCCGGGACACAACAGCTTTACGCAAACGCCGGAAGGGGAGGATGTGCTGGTGTATCACGCGCGGAACTACACCGAAATTGAGGGCGATCCGCTGTACGATCCAAACCGCCATACCCGCCTGAAGCTCGTCCGCTGGGACGAAAACGGGATGCCTGATTTCGGCATCCCGCCTGCGGATACGCTTTAGTCTTTGCGGCGCGCTGGCTTACACCAGCGTGCCGTAGATCGTCAGCAACGCCACGACCACAACCACCACGAACGACGCTTTCTTCGCCATGGAGACAGCGGCTTTCGGCGTTTCAATCTTGTCGGTATGCGGCTCGCGCGCCAGCGAGAACTGCGCCAGACGCGTTAACACCTGATACTGCGACGTATGGCGGTCGGCAAGCGAGGCGAACCACGCGGGCAGCGCTTTTTCACCGTGGCCAATTAACGCGTACACCACGCCCACCAGACGCACCGGAAGCCAGTCAACCACGTGCAGGATGGCATCAATGCCGGACAGCAAACGCTCGTGCGGCGTCAGATAGCGGGCAAGCCAGGTCTGCCAGGCGCGCAGGAACGCATACCCCATCAGCAAGACCGGTCCCCATGGACCGCCCACCACAAACCAGAACAGCGGCGCCAGGTAGTAACGGAAGTTAATCCACAGCAGCGCGTTCTGCAGTTCGCGCAGGAACTCGCGCTCGTCGCAGTCCGGCGGCACGCCGTGGATCATCGTCAGCTCGCTCGCCATGGCATTGCGCGCATGGGCATCGTCACGGGAGGCGGCTTTCAGGTACGCGTGATAGTGCAAACGCACCTTGCCCGCACCAATGCACAGCACGCCGAGCAGGATCCACACCACCAACAGCGGCACGTTGAAAAAGAGTCCATACAGCGCGCGCAGCAGCAGGAACGTAATCACCATCACACCCGCCATCATCAGCAGCGTGCGCAGCATGGAAAAGTGCTTGATACGGCGGAATAACGCCTCCAGCCGGTGATCCAGATGCCAGTGCTCACCGAGCTTGAACAGGCGTTCAGCGATGATAACCAGCAGCATGGTAAACAACGTCATGGTATCTCCTTATTCTGACGACGCGGTGAGCATGGCGCGGAACCGCGGCCAGTCAAATGCCGGGCCGGGATCGGTTTTTCTCGCCGGAGCGATATCGCTGTGCCCGGTAATATTGTCGGCGATGGCCGGGTAAAGTCCGATAAGCGTGCGGGTCAGAGCCGCTAGCTGTTGATACTGTGAATCGGTGTAGGGCGTGGTATCCGTGCCTTCCAGTTCGATCCCGATAGAAAAATCGTTGCACCGTTCGCGCCCGTGATACATCGACACCCCGGCATGCCAGGCGCGCTTATCAAAGGGAACATACTGAACCACTTCACCATCGCGACGAATCAGGCAATGAGCCGACACGCGTAGATGCGCAATCTCAGCAAAGAAAGGATGGGCATCGGGATCTATCGTTCCCGTGAATAACGCATCGATCCACGGGCCGCCAAATTCCCCCGGCGGGAGACTAATATTATGAACCACCAGCAGTGTGGGCTTTTCATCCTCCGGGCGGCAGTCGTGGTGCGGCGAAGGCACATGCCGCGCATCCACCAGCCATCCGTTTTCTAACAACATGCTGGAACTCCTTATGTATGGTGCTGTTACTCGGTTCAGAGTAGCATGTTTCAATATTTTGATTCGTTACCAATTTGGAGTTTTATCATGCCGCCTCGCCGCTACAACCCCGACCACCGACGTGAAGCGCTTCTGGAACGTATTAATATGGATATTCCGGCAAGCGTTGCCCATGCTTTGAAAGAAGATCTGGGCGGTGACATCAATGCCGATAAAGATATTACCGCACAATTGTTGCCGAAAGAGACGCGCTCCCACGCGGTCATTATCACCCGTGAAGAGGGTGTTTTTTGCGGCAAGCGCTGGGTTGAAGAGGTCTTTACCCAGCTGGCGGGCGATGATGTGCAGGTCACATGGCACGTGGAGGACGGCGATAGCGTCACGCCAAATCAGCCGCTTTTCGAGCTGGACGGCCCTTCCCGCGTCTTGCTGACCGGCGAACGTACCGCGCTCAATTTTGTACAAACGCTCTCTGGCGTCGCCAGCGAAGTGCGTCGTTACGTTGACCTGCTGGCCGGCACCCGAACCCAGCTGCTGGATACCCGCAAAACGCTGCCGGGCCTGCGCACGGCGCTGAAGTACGCGGTGCTCTGCGGCGGCGGCGCAAACCATCGTCTGGGCCTGTCCGACGCTTTCCTGATTAAAGAGAACCACATTATTGCATCGGGTTCCGTACGTCAGGCGGTGGAGAAGGCCTTCTGGCTGCATCCGGATGTGCCGGTTGAAGTAGAAGTGGAAAACCTGGACGAGCTGGAGCAGGCGATTAAGGCCGGGGCCGATATCATCATGCTCGATAACTTCGAAACCGAGCAGATGCGTGAGGCGGTAAAACTGACCAATGGCCGGGCCCAGCTCGAAGTCTCCGGGAACGTCACCTTCGAAACGATCCGTGAATTCGCCGAAACCGGCGTGGATTACATCTCAGTCGGCGCGCTGACCAAGCACGTTCGCGCCCTCGACCTCTCGATGCGTTTTAAATAGTGATTCCTCCCCTCTCCGCCTGGAGAGGGGAATTTCAGCCCCGCTCGCAAATCCGCTGTTCTTTCCTGCAACACCGCATTAATTCTCTGAATGCGCTTTCCCGTTCCCTTTTTTGCCCCTCGTTTCTGCCCTTTTGCGCTGACAAAGTAGCGCCACTTAACGTAAGGAGCAGATATGAACAGACAACACGGATTCACTCTTATTGAGCTGATGGTGGTCATCGGCATTATTGCGATTCTGAGCGCCATCGGCATACCTGCCTATCAGAACTACCTGCGCAAAGCGGCGCTGACCGATATGCTGCAAACCTTCGTTCCCTACCGCACCGCCATTGAACTTTGCGCGCTGGATCACGGTGGTGTGGAGAGCTGCGATGCCAACAGCAACGGCATCCCTTCCCCCACCACGACACGCTACGTTTCCGGAATGAGCGTAGCGAAAGGGATCGTGACCTTAACAGGACAGGAAAGTCTTAACGGGCTGGAAGTGGTCATGACGCCGCAGTGGAACAACGGCAACGGGATGACGGGCTGGACGCGCGTCTGCAACATCAGTGCTGATAGCGCTCTGAAGCAGGCCTGCGAAGACGTTTTCCGCTTCAGCAATAACTGAGGAGCGGAGAATGAATACCGATCAACTCGTGGCGCTTTGTCTTCGCCATCACGCACTGCTGCTATCCAGCGACAGTGAGAGGATCAACATTGCCGTCGTGGGAAAGCCCGCGACCGAACTCATGGAGGCGCTGCGTTTCGCGATCCAGAAACGGATTGATATTGAGTGCTGGAGCGCGGAGCGCATGGAAAAACACCGGCAGCTAACGTCACAATCGCATCTGCCCGGCGTTTCGCAAACACACTCCACGGTAGATGTCCTTAACCACACGCTGCAGCAGGCAATTAACCAGCGCGCCTCTGATATTCATATCGAACCGATGGAGCACGCGTGCCAGATTCGTTTACGTATCGACGGCGTGCTTTGTCCGCAGCCTCCGCTTGCCGCTGAACTGGCTAACCTGTTAAGCGCACGTTTAAAAGTGCTGGGTAACCTGGATATTGCAGAACGCCGGCTGCCTCAGGACGGCCAGTTTACGATTGAACTGGCCAATGAGCCGGTCTCGTTTCGGATCGCGACGCTTCCCTGCAGCGGCGGCGAAAAAATTGTGCTGCGCCTCCTGCATCAGGTTCCGCAGGCCCTTGAGCCGAAAGCGCTTGGCATGAATGCTGAACAGTTGGCCTGTTTTAATGCGGTTCTCCACCAGCCGCAGGGGCTGATTCTGGTCACCGGCCCTACCGGCAGCGGCAAAACCGTGACGCTGTACAGCGCGCTGCAGTCGCGTAACACCCCTGACGTCAACATCTGCAGCGTGGAAGATCCTATTGAGATCCCCCTTGCCGGATTAAACCAGACGCAGATTAATCCCCGGGCGGGTTTAACCTTCCATAACGTGCTGCGCGCACTGCTACGTCAGGATCCCGACATCATTATGGTCGGCGAAATCCGTGACGGAGAAACGGCCGGGATTGCCATTAATGCTGCCCAGACCGGGCATCTGGTGCTGTCGACTCTGCACACCAACTCGACGACGGAAACGCTGATTCGCCTGGAGCAGATGGGCGTCGCGCGCTGGATGATTTCTTCCGCGCTGACGATGGTGATTGCCCAGCGACTGGTCCGGCGTTTGTGCCCACATTGTCGCCGGGAAACCCGCGATCAGGCTCAACTACCTCGCTCAGTATGGCCCAGGCCGCTTCCACGCTGGCAGCCCACCGGCTGCGATCGCTGTTATCACGGCTTTTATGGCCGCGTGGCCATTTTTGAAGTACTCGCCATCGACAATGCCCTGCAGCAGGCCATTGCCAGCGGGGCGGGAACTGACGTCATAGAGGCGAGCGCCCGGCAGGCGGGGATGGTTTCTCTTTTTGAACACGGCTGCAGGGCCGTCGAACAAGGGCTAACCACGATTGAAGAGTTGTTGCGCGTCCTGGGAATGCCCAATGGCGGCTAATCAGCTCTGGCGCTGGCGTGCGCTCACCAAAGATGGAGAACCCCGAAGCGGGACACTCTGGGCCACAGACCGCAATGCGGTCTTCACCCGGCTGATGCGTAACGACCTCCATCCTCTGACGCTGACCCGATGCACGCAGCGACACCGCTGGCGTCCACACCACTGCGGCGAGATGTTTCATCAGCTCGCCTCGCTGCTGCAGGCTGGGCTGACGCTGTCCCACAGCCTGCAAATGCTGGCAGAGCAACATCCGTTAAAACCGTGGCAGGCGCTGCTGCAAAGCATTGCCGATGAGCTCAGTGAAGGATGCCCGTTTTCTGAGTCGCTAAAAAAGTGGCCAGCCGTTTTTAGCCCGCTGCATGTCTCGATGGTGAAAACCGGAGAGCTGACGGGGAAGCTGGAGGTGTGCTGTCGTCAGCTCGCGCAGCAACAAAAAGCGCAGCAGCAGCTCAGTGCAAAAGTGAAAAAGGCGCTGCGCTACCCGGCGATCGTCCTGACGCTGGCTGTGCTCGTCGTGCTGGCGATGGTCACTCTGGTCCTGCCCGAGTTTGCCGCGATCTACAAAACGTTTAATACCCCGCTTCCCGTGCTGACACAGATGGTTATGGGGATGGCCGCCTTTATGCAGTCATATGCCCTTGCGTTGTTCGTCCTGCTATTAGCCCCTTTAGCCGTCGCCTGGGCTCTGCGGCAGAATCCTCGCTGGCAGTGCATCCTGCTGCGTACGCCCGTGATGGGCGCACTGGCAAAAGGTCAAAAGCTGGGACACGTCTTTACCGTGCTGTCACTCACGCAACAGGCGGGTATCCCCTTTTTACAGGGCCTGGAGAGTGCCGAGGAGACCGTTGAAAGTCAGTACTGGCAGGGAATGCTGCGCGGCGTGCGGGAGGACATTGAAAAAGGCCTTCCCGTCTGGTCATCCTTTCAAAGAGCGGCAATCTTTACCCCGCTCTGTGTTCAGCTTTTACGAACCGGTGAAATGTCAGGTGCGCTGGACATCATGCTGGCAAATCTTGCCCGTCATCACACGGAACAGACCTTTCAACGTGCAGAGAATCTGGCGGCGCTTCTGGAGCCAGTGCTTCTGATAGTGACGGGGGTCATTATCGGTACGCTGGTGGTGGCAATGTACCTGCCGATATTCCACCTGGGAGATGCGATGAGCGCGGGATAGTACAACAGGGCTGGCGCACGGGCATGCGCCAGCGATAGCCATTACAGGCTGTTGAATACGCGGTTTTCTTGTTCCTGAACGCGAATAAACGTCGTACGCTTTGTCAGCTCTTTCAGGCGGGAGGCGCCAACGTAGGTGCAGGCAGAGCGCAGGCCGCCGAGGATATCGCGTGCGGTGTTTTCAACCGGGCCGCGCAGAGGCAGCTTGACGGTTTTACCTTCTGCCGCACGGTATTTTGCCACGCCGCCGACGTGACGGGTCATCGCAGACTCAGAGCTCATGCCGTAGAACAGCATAAATTTCTCGCCGTTCTCTTCAACGACGGTACCGCCGCTCTCTTCATGGCCTGCCAGCATACCGCCGAGCATCACGAAGTCCGCGCCGCCGCCGAAGGCCTTTGCGACATCACCCGGCATGGTGCAACCACCGTCGCTGATGATCTGGCCGCCCAGCCCGTGCGCCGCATCGGCACATTCAATGACGGCAGAGAGCTGCGGATAACCGACGCCGGTTTTGACGCGCGTGGTGCATACGGAGCCCGGACCGATGCCCACTTTCACGATATCGGCACCGGAGAGGATCAGCTCTTCACACATTTCACCGGTAACCACGTTGCCCGCGATGATGGTTTTCGTCGGCCAGGCCTCACGCGCCTTGCTGACGAACTGTACGAAGTGCTCGGAGTAACCGTTCGCCACATCAATACAAACGAAGTTCAGCGCCGGGTTAGCCTTCAGGATCTGTTTGGTCTTCTCGAAATCCGCATCGGAGGTACCGGTGGAGACCATCACGTGCTTCACCACATCAGCAGAGGCGGACGCCACAAACGCATCCCACTCTTCAGGGCTGTAATGTTTGTGTACGGCGGTGAGGATGTCGAACTGTGCCAGCGCGGTTGCCATCTCAAAGGTTCCCACAGTATCCATGTTGGCAGCGATGATCGGCACGCCAGACCAGGTCTGACCGGAATGCTTAAAGGTGAATTGACGTTCGAGTTCAACGTCTGAGCGACTTTTCAGTGTAGAGCGTTTAGGGCGGATAAGAACGTCTTTGAAACCTAACTTCAGATCTTCTTCGATACGCATGTGCGGATTCCTGGGGTTAGAGGCAAATATGTTAAAAGCACAACTCCAGTGACGCTATCATACGCACTAATACCTGCTCCGCAAGACTGCGAAATTCTCTTTTTTTACGCTACAATCCTATAAATTTACCTGGTAAAAAGCCGGTAAACAGGGCTAAACAGTTGCTGGCGCACCTGAGAGTTTTAATCAACTGATTTTAATAATGAATAATTCCCAGGATTTGATTTAATGGGGTATATCGTTGCATTAACCGGTGGCATCGGTAGTGGCAAAAGTACCGTTGCAGACGCGTTTTCTCGTTTGGGTATCACGATTATCGATGCCGATATTATTGCCCGCCAGGTGGTAGAGCCCAATACACCCGCGCTTAAGGCCATCGCAGAACATTTTGGCCAGGCAATCATCAATGCCGATGGCACGCTAAATCGCCGTCAGCTTCGCGAATGCATTTTTTCCGATTCAGCGGAAAAAGCCTGGCTTAATGCCCTGCTCCATCCCATTATCCACCAGGAAACACAGCGTCAGATAGCCGAAGCCCGCTCGCCCTATGTCTTGTGGGTGGTTCCGCTGCTGGTGGAAAATCAGCTGCATCAGAAAGCCGATCGGGTACTGGTGATTGATGTCGCACCCGAGACGCAAATCCAGAGAACCATGATGCGAGACCACGTCTCGCGCGAGCATGCTGAACATATTCTCGCCGCTCAGGCCACGCGCGCTCAGCGCCTTGCCGTGGCGGATGATGTTATTGATAATAACGGCGCACCAGATGCTATTGCATCGGATGTTGCCCGTCTGCACGCGCAGTATCTGACGTTAGCCGGGCAGGCCGTTGCACAGGAAAAACCATAATGTCGACTCACATCCTTTTTGAGCATCCGCTCAACGAAAAAATGCGTACCTGGCTGCGCATCGAATTCCTCATTCAGCAGCTTTCACAACATCTGCCGGTTAACGATCACGCTACGGCGTTGCACTTCTTCCGCAATGTAGGCGATCTGCTGGATGTGATTGAACGCGGCGATGTCCGCACAGAATTGCTTAAAGAGCTGGAGCGCCAGCAGCGTAAATTGCAGGCATGGGCTGAGGTTCCGGGGGTGGACGTAAGCCGTATCGATTCCCTTCGTCAGCAGCTTAAAACCAGCAGCAGCATCCTGATGGCCGCACCGCGCGTCGGGCAGTTTTTGCGTGAGGACCGCCTGATTGGCCTGGTGCGCCAGCGCCTGAGCATCCCTGGCGGTTGCTGCAGCTTCGACCTGCCGACGCTGCATATGTGGCTCCATATGCCACAAGCGCAGCGTGACGCGCAGGTGAACAGCTGGCTGGCAAGCCTGGAGCCGATGCACCAGACGCTGTCGCTGATCCTCGATCTGATACGTAACTCAGCGCCGTTCCGCAAGCAAACCAGCCTGAACGGTTTCTACCAGGACAACGGTGATGATGCCGATCTTCTGCGCCTGAATTTATCGCTTGGCGAACAGCTTTATCCGCAAATTTCCGGGCATAAGAGCCGCTTTGCGATTCGCTTTATGCCGCTGGACAGCGAAAATGGCACCGTGCCGGAACGGCTCGATTTTGAACTGGCCTGTTGTTAAGGAGTGCCGATGTCTGATGTCACCACCGTAAACTGCCCGACCTGTGGCAAAACCGTTGTCTGGGGCGAAGTGAGTCCGTTCCGCCCATTCTGCTGCAAACGCTGCCAGCTTATTGACCTGGGCGAATGGGCGGCGGAAGAGAAACGCATTCCGAGTAAAGGCGATCTTTCGGACAGCGATGACTGGAGTGAAAACCAGCAGTAATCTGTAAAGCCTGCTGGCGCGTCGCTTAGCAGGCCTTCGGTTGTTCGACTAACCGCAGGATCACAGGTTCATTAGCTGGCGGGAATTTTTCGGCATCACTTGCCTGAAGCTCCACCCAGTTACCCGGCTGCCCCTCTTTCCCCCAGGGTTCACCTTCCCAGTTTTCCACCAGCCAGAACCACAGCGTGATGTGTCTGTCCGGGAACTGGTACTCAAGCTTATCAAACAGCGTTGCGCCAAGCGGGGTGATCCCAAGTTCTTCCTGAAGCTCGCGAACCAGCGCCGCTTCCGGGGTTTCACCGGCCTCAATTTTTCCGCCAGGAAACTCCCATTTGTTCGCCATATGGGCGTCGGCAGCACGCTGGGTGATAAAGATTTGGTTTTGCGGGTTGCGAATAATCCCGACGGCAATTTGCAGTATTTTCATATTGTCACTTCCATAAAAAAGGCGCAGATTTCTGCGCCTTTTTGTTTTTTTATGAACTTAGCTCAGACGGCCGTGGCACGCCTTGTACTTTTTACCAGAACCGCAAGGGCATGGATCGTTACGACCCACTTTACGATCGCCGGTTTGCGCGGCGATCGCCGCTGCGGCTTCGCTGTCGTCGGTCTGATGGCTCAGCTGTTGCATTTGTGCCAGACGCTCGGCTTCTTCACGACGCTGCTGTTCCATCGCTTCCACCTCTTCCGGCATACGCACCTGAACCTTGCTCAGGGTGCTGATGACTTCATACTTCAGCGACTCAAGCATAGAGGCAAACATGGAGAAGGACTCACGCTTGTATTCCTGCTTCGGATCTTTCTGCGCATAGCCACGCAGGTGGATACCCTGACGCAGGTAGTCCATCGCCGCCAGGTGCTCTTTCCACAGGGAGTCCAGCGTCTGAAGCATCACGCCTTTTTCGAAGTGACGCATCATCTCAGCGCCAACGACCTCTTCCTTGCGCTTGTAGACGTCCAGCGCGGTTTCGTAGATACGCTCGCGCAGGGTCTCTTCGTGCAGCTCAGGCTCTTTATCCAGCCACTCTTTGATAGGCAGGTCGAGGTCGAAGTCGTTTTTCAGGCGTTCCTGCAGGCCTTCAATGTCCCACATCTCTTCCAGAGACTGCGGCGGAATATGCGCATCAATCGTGGCTTTAAACACATCTTCGCGGATGCTGTTGATGGTTTCGCTCACGTCGGACACGTCCAGCAGTTCGTTACGCTGGGTGTAGATCGCACGGCGCTGATCGTTAGCCACGTCATCGTATTCCAGCAGCTGCTTACGAATATCGAAGTTGCGGCTTTCCACTTTACGCTGTGCGTTCGCGATCGCTTTGGTGACCCACGGATGCTCAATAGCTTCGCCCGGCTTCATGCCCAGCTTGCGCATCATGCCGGACACGCGGTCGGAGGCGAAAATACGCATCAGCGCATCTTCCATCGACAGGTAGAAGCGGGAAGAACCGGCATCACCCTGACGGCCCGCACGGCCACGCAGCTGGTTATCGATACGACGCGATTCGTGACGCTCGGTACCAATGATATGCAGACCGCCGGATGCCAGCACCGCGTCGTGACGCACCTGCCAGTCGGCCTTAATCTGAGCAATCTGTTCAGGCGTTGGGTTTTCCAGCTCAGCCACCTCGGCCTGCCAGCTTCCGCCCAGCATAATATCGGTACCACGACCCGCCATGTTGGTGGCGATGGTTACCGCAGCCGGATAACCTGCCTGCGCAACAATATCTGCTTCTTTGGCGTGGAACTTGGCGTTCAGTACGTTGTGCTTGATGCCCGCTTTCGTCAGCTCGTGAGAAACCACTTCGGATTTTTCAATGGAGATGGTCCCCACCAGAACCGGCTGGCCTTTAGCAGTACGCTCGCGAATGTCTTCGATGATCGCCTGAATTTTTTCCGCTTCGGTCATGTACACCAGGTCCGGCATATCCTTACGGATCATCGGACGGTTGGTTGGAACGACCACGGTATCCAGCTTGTAGATAGAGCTGAATTCAAACGCTTCGGTATCGGCTGTACCGGTCATGCCCGCCAGCTTCTCGTACAGACGGAAGTAGTTCTGGAAGGTGATAGACGCCAGCGTCTGGTTTTCGTTTTGAATATCCACGCCTTCTTTGGCTTCTACAGCCTGGTGCAGACCGTCAGACCAGCGACGTCCCTGCATGGTTCGACCGGTGTGCTCATCGACAATGATCACTTCGCCGTCTTTTACGATGTAGTCGACGTCGCGGGTGAACAGCGCGTGGGCACGCAGCGCGGCGGTCACATGGTGCATCAGCATGATGTTGCTTGGGGAGTACAAAGACTCGCCCTCTTCCATAATGCCTTCAGCCACCAGCAGCTCTTCGATTTTCACCAGACCACGCTCGGTCAGGTTCACCTGGCGCGCTTTTTCATCCACGGAGAAGTGACCTTCACCCTGGAAGGTATCCGAGTCTTCTTTCTCCTGGCGCAGCAGGTGTGGAATGATTTTGTCGACCTTACGGTACATCTCGGAGCTGTCTTCAGCCGGGCCGGAGATGATAAGCGGAGTACGCGCTTCATCGATCAGGATGGAGTCCACCTCATCCACCAGCGCGTAGTGCAGCTTACGCTGGACGCGCTCTTCAGGGCTGAACGCCATGTTGTCACGCAGGTAGTCGAAGCCGTATTCGTTGTTGGTACCGTAGGTAATGTCCGCGTTATACGCTTCACGCTTGGCTGGTGCAGGCAGGCCAGACATGTTGATGCCGACGGTCATGCCGAGGAATTCGAACAGTGGACGGTTGTTTTCGGCGTCACGCTGCGCCAGATAGTCGTTGACGGTAACGACGTGAACGCCTTTACCGGTCAACGCATTCAGGTAAGCCGGCAGCGTTGCGGTCAGGGTTTTACCTTCACCGGTACGCATTTCCGCGATGCAGCGTTCGTTAAGCACCATCCCGCCCAGCAGCTGAACGTCGAAGTGACGCATGCCGAACACGCGCTTACTTGCTTCACGCACGACAGCAAATGCTTCCGGGATCAGGCTTTCTAAGGTTTCACCTTTTTCCAGACGCGCACGGAATTCCGCCGTTTTCGCTTTCAGCTCATCATCAGAGAGCTTCTCCATCGCCGGTTCCATACCGTTGATGACGGCAACAGCTTTGCGCATACGGCGCAGGGTACGATCGTTACGACTACCAAAAACTTTAGTTAATAATTTGATTAGCATAATAAATTCTCAAACGCCCCATCATGGGCAGATAAATTAAGGTATTAAAAAAGTTAATTTAGCTGAGGCGTTGAGGCCCGGCGCGAATGCCGTGAACCTGGCTAATCCAGGTTGAAACAGAGAATGAAACAGGAGGAACGAGCGCGCGATGCGCCGTCTGGCGAACCATGACCGGCGGCTGGCTGTCCTGCGTGAGCAGCGCGTTGAGCGTGTCCAGCAGGGCAAGATGCTGCGCCTGCACCGGCAGCGCCTCTTCCGCAACAGGCATTGCCTGCGGCGCCATCGCGAAGGAGAGATGGCGGATAACCGTGCGGATAGCGTGCTGGTGCCAGTAATCAACGGAGAAATTCGGGCGGCGACTGGCTTCAAGCCAGGCGAGATTTGTAAAGTTAACCCGCGTATTGAGATCGTGTTTGCTGGTAGAAGTCTTCGTCGGCGTCGCCGCTTCGGCACTGTTGCTGAGCGCAGGCAAGCCGAAACTCGCCGCGACCATCCCTAATAAGAGATGCGGCCAGAAGTAACGTCTGCCAAATTGTCGCCAGCGCGTCAGTATTCCGCTCACTTGCTCCACCACATAAGCCAGCCTGCTACAGGCTATTTTCAGTTATTTTTTTAAGCGCCCAGATATTACCACTAAAGCCAATGCACATCAGCAGGAATGAGGCGCCGCCGCGGGGAAAAACGGTCAAGAATGCAGCTAACGCACACACTTTCTGCGCAAGACAGACTAGAAATAACGCAGGGGCAAACAAAGAAGGGTAAAAATAAAAACGACTGGTCTTCCTGGCCGGAGAGAGTACCAGGTTAACCAGTCGATTTTTTACGAAACGGCGTGAACCGTTACGCCAGAACCATGCTTGGCGCTTTGAAAGCCAACGGCAGTTCTGCTTCGTCTTCGAAGGTCACATATTCCCAGGCTTCCTGTTTTGCCAGGACGGCCTGCAACAGTTTGTTGTTCAGCGCATGACCGGATTTGAACGCGGTAAATGCACCAATGATGTTGTGACCACACATGAACAGGTCGCCGATAGCGTCCAGCATTTTGTGACGAACGAATTCATCTTCGAAACGCAGGCCGTCTTCGTTCAGTACGCGATAATCGTCAACAACGATGGCACAATCGAAGCTGCCGCCCAGGCACAGGCCGCGGGACTGCAGATATTCGATATCACGCATGAAGCCAAACGTACGGGCTCGGCTGATCTGGCGCATAAACGCATCAGCAGAGAAGTTCATCGCATAGCGCTGGGTGCTGGAATCAATCGCCGGATGGTTAAAGTCGATGGTAAAGTCCAGCGAGAAACCATTGTACGGTTTGAATTCAGCCCACTTGTCGCCATCTTCGACGCGAACGGTCTCTTTGATGCGAACAAATTTCTTCGCGCAGTTCAGTTCTTCGATGCCAGCATCCAGCAGCAGATAGACGAACGGTGCAGCACTGCCATCCATAATCGGGATTTCTGGCGCATCGACTTCAACAATAATGTTGTCGATACCCAGCCCCGCCAGGGCGGCGTTCAGGTGCTCTACGGTAGAAATCCGCACGTCATGCTCGTTCACCAGACAAGTACAGAGCATAGTATCACGCACAGATTTGGCATCGGCCGGAAAATCTACCGGTGGATTCAAGTCGGTGCGACGATAGATGACCCCGGTATTGGCCGGCGCAGGGCGTAACGTCAGCGTGACTTTCTTGCCGGTATGTAAACCGACACCCGTCGCCTGAACGATACGTTTAAGTGTCCTTTGTTTGATCATCGTATAATCTCGCCAAATTAACTATCCAACCGAGAGTGTATATCACTAACGGTGGGCCAGTTTAGCACAAAGAGCGCAAATCCCCTAATTCCAGCCAATTCTTAATCAGCTTGCTTACGCAGGAACGCCGGGATATCCAGATAATCTGGCTCTTTCGCCGTTTGCGGCGTTGGGTCGTTCACCACTTTCGCGGCCGGTTTCTGCTCCTGAGTCAGCGGAGACATACCGGGCTGCTGGTAACGATCCATTACCGGTTGCTGATTCTGCTTGTTAGTTACCAAGGTGATCTCAGGACGCTTGTCCATACCGATACCGGTTGCAACAACGGTAACACGCAGCTCGTCGTTCATTTCAGGATCAAGTGAAGTACCGATTACCACGGTAGCGTTGTCAGAGGCGAACGCACGGATGGTGTTACCCACGGTTTCGAACTCATCCAGACGCAGGTCAAAGCCAGCGGTAATGTTGACCAGCACGCCGCGCGCACCAGACAGGTCGATATCTTCCAGCAGTGGAGAAGAGATAGCCATTTCAGCCGCTTCTTCTGCACGGTCTTCGCCGCTCGCCACGCCAGAGCCCATCATCGCGTAGCCCATTTCGGACATCACGGTGCGAACGTCTGCAAAGTCAACGTTCATCAGGCCAGGACGGGTAATCAGTTCAGCGATACCCTGAACCGCGCCTTTCAGCACGTCGTTTGCTGCGCCGAAGGCGTCAAGCAGGGAGATACCGCGACCCAGAACCTTCAACAGTTTGTCGTTCGGGATGGTGATCAGCGAGTCCACATGTTTGGACAGCTCGGTGATACCCTGCTCCGCGAAGGCCATACGCTTCTTGCCTTCAAAATTGAAAGGCTTGGTCACGACAGCAACGGTCAGAATACCTAAATCTTTAGCAACTTCAGCCACAACAGGTGCTGCGCCGGTACCGGTACCGCCACCCATACCTGCTGCGATGAAGACCATGTCCGCACCTTCCAGTGCAGCGCGCAGGGCTTCACGATCTTCTTCAGCCGCATTGCGACCCACTTCCGGGTTAGCCCCAGCTCCCAGCCCTTTGGTGATGCCACCGCCGATCTGGATAGTCTGGCCTACCGCCGTCTTACGCAGTGCCTGCGCATCGGTGTTAACCGCGAAGAATTCAACACCTTCAATGCGTTCACGCACCATATGCTCTACGGCGTTACCGCCGCCGCCACCGACGCCGATGACTTTAATCACCGCGTCGTTGGTCAGTTCCATAGGTTCAAACATAATTTCTCTCTCCGTTGTGCCTGTCGCCCGAGACCGCTAATTCTCTCCGGTCTCTTAAAAAAATTAAAACTCTTTTCGCAACCAGTTGTTCAGTCGTTTGACCCACGACCCCACTGAGACGCGTTTTTCCACTTCCGCTTCACCACTGAGATGAGATTCCTTCCCGTAGTGGAGCAGGCCCACAGCCGTTGAATAATACGGCTCCTGAGCATAATCCGTTAAACCGGTAATATTCAGCGGCGCCCCAATACGTACCTGCGTATGGAAGACGCGCTGCGCACAGGCCGCAAGACCTTCAATTTGCGCTGCACCGCCGGTTAATACAATCCCCGCCGCAAGATGATGTTTAACACCCTGCTGACGAAGCTGTTCCTGTAACTGTAAAATTTCTTCGTTGACCAGGTTGAGCAGCTCGGTATAGCGCGGCTCAATCACCTCAGCCAACGTCTGGCGCTGCAGGCTGCGCGGTGGACGACCACCGACGCTAGGCACTTCAACGCTCTCATCTTTGCCAACGATAGAACCCAGCGCACAGCCGTGGCGCACTTTAATCGCTTCTGCATCGCTCGGTGGCGTACCAAAAGCGTAAGCAATATCGCTGGTCACGACGTTCCCTGCGTACGGGATCACTTTGGTGTGGCGCAGCGCACCGCCGGTATACACGGCCATGTCCATTGTACCACCACCAATATCGACCACACAGACACCCAGTTCACGTTCATCTTCGGTCAGTACGGAATAACTTGCCGCCAGACCGGCGAAAATAAGTTGGTCAACTTTCAGGCCACAACGTTCAACGGCTTTTACAATGTTCTTCGCCATATCGTTGTGACATGTGATCAGGTGCACTTTTGCCTGCATACGAACGCCTGACAGACCAACCGGGTTTTTGATCCCTTCCTGGTAGTCAATCGCATATTCCTGCGGGATCACGTGCAATACGCGATGCTCATCGCGAACACGCACGGACTTCGCCGTATGCACAACGTTTTCAACGTCTTCCTGCGTCACTTCCTCTTCGGAAATCGGCACCATACCGATTTCGTTCTGGCAGCTAATGTGCTTACCAGAAAGGGCAAGATAGACAGAAGAAATCTGGCAATCTGCCATCAATTCAGCCTGATCGATGGCGCGCTGGACGCATTTCACCACCGATTCAAGATCGTTTACCCCACCTTTATCCATACCACGTGACGGGCAACTGCCCACGCCAATGATATTGACCATACCGTCGGGCAGAACTTCCCCTACTAAAGCGGCAACCTTCGCGGTGCCAATCTCCAGTCCAACTACCAGTTTTCTGTCCGTCGCCTTGATCATTGTTGTTCTGCCTGTACCTGTGCCTGATTCTGTTGCTGATTAGGTTCCTCGACCGGAGCCGGTACCCAACCGACTGCTGCGCCTGAGTCATAGCGCAAATCAACGTAGCTTATCCGTTTGCCGTCAGTCTGTGCCTGCTGCTGTAAAACCGGGTAAAGTTCGACAAAACGCGCCAGACGCTTCATGGTGTCCCCGCGTCCCAGGTTGAGCTTAATGCCGTTCGTTAACGTAAGCTGCCAGGAGCGGCGCGCCGTCATTGCAGCATCTTTTAACGTAAACCTGTCCTTCGCCAGCACCTGGCCCATTTCACGAAAACCCTGTAACACCTCGTTTTCGCTGCCTTCAGGGCCATACAACATCGGTAAATTCTGCTTGTTGACACGATCGGTCGGGACGCTGAAGGAATTTCCGTCGACGTCAACCATGTGCTGATCATTCCAACGCGCAATGGGCACATATTCAACCAGATGAATCTTCAATTCATCAGGCCATTGCTTTCTTACGCTCGCCTGTTTTATCCATGGCAGACGTTCAATCTGGCTTTGGATAATATTGACGTCCTGCGTCATAAAGGTGCCAGGCGAGCCCAGCGCCAGTATTGACTGGCGAATATCGTCGTTACGCGTGTAGTGACGCTCACCGGTGACCACCAGCTTAGAAAGCGGCAACCGCTGCGCATCTTCCATCCAGCCCAGGACCATCCAGCCGCTGATAAACACGGTGCACAGCACCCCGAGCAGGAAAATGATGCCTGCAAGACGCGTTCCATTACTGCGGCGTGAAGAGGTGTATTCTTCCTCGTCATCGCGGTTGCGCGTGTTCAATGCAGCCTGAGACATATCAGCCCGCCTGGTCCAGAATGCGTACGACTAACTGCGAGAAGCTCATCCCCGCCTGACGCGCAGCCATCGGCACAAGGCTGTGGCTCGTCATACCCGGAGAGGTATTGGCTTCCAGCAGATAAAATTGTCCATCCCGGTCCTGCATCACATCGATGCGTCCCCAGCCCTGGCAGCCCAGAACATGCCAGGCTTTAAACACCAGGGACTGTAAATCGTCTTCACGCTCAGCTTCAAGACCACTTGGGCAGAAATATTGCGTCTCATCAGAGAGATACTTCGCCTCATAATCATAGAAGACTCCGGCGGGTTGGATACGGATTGACGGTAAAATTTCTTCGCCAAGCATCGCGACGGTAAATTCCGGCCCGCTAAGCCATTTTTCTATCAGAACTTCATCATCATGTTGAAATGCCAGCGCTAAAGCGGACGCTAAATCGTCAGCTTTGTCGACTTTGGACATTCCCACGCTGGAGCCTTCCCGGCTGGGCTTTACAATAACCGGTAAGCCCAGTTCAGCAATGCGTGCATTAACGCTATCCGGCAGGCCCAATTCAAATTCGCGACGCGTCAGTGCCACCCATGGCGCAACAGGTAAACCTGCGCCCTGCCACAGCAGCTTGCTGCGCAGTTTATCCATAGAGATAGCAGACGCCATCACGCCGCTGCCGGTGTATGGCAGACCGATCAGATCCAGAAGCCCCTGCAGGGTGCCGTCTTCGCCGCCACGACCGTGTAAAGCGATAAAGACTTTATCGAAGCCCATAGCTTTTAACTGCGTCACGTCGACCTCTTTTGGATCGACCAGGTGCGCATTGACGCCACCTTCACGCAGGCCCGCCAGTACAGCGGCGCCTGAATTCAGGGAAACCTCGCGCTCGGCGGAGGTGCCGCCAGACAGGACAGCAATCTTATCAGCCATGATGCTCATCCTCCTGGTTTTGCGGCTTCAGTTTGATTTCAGCTAAGGTACGGGCGATTTTGCCGATATTTCCCGCGCCCTGAATCAGAATCAGATCGTTACCTGTCAGGACCGGTGCCAGAATTTCCGCCACCTGCGCAGGGTCAGAAACCAGAATAGGGTCAACTTTACCGCGTCCACGAATGGTGCGACACAGAGAACGACTGTCTGCACCAGGAATCGGCGTCTCGCCTGCGGCGTACACATCCAGCATTAACAGGGTGTCTACCTGTGACAGGACGCTGGCGAAATCGTCATACAGATCGCGCGTACGCGTGAAGCGGTGCGGCTGGAACACCATCACCAGATTTTTGTCTGGCCAGCCTGCACGAGCGGCTTTAATGGTGGCGTCCACTTCGGTCGGATGGTGGCCATAGTCGTCCACCAGCATCGCCGTACCGACTTTACCGTTCACGGCATCCAGCGGGAATTCACCGAGGAAATCGAAACGACGCCCGGTGCCCTGGAAGCTTTCCAGTGCGCGCAGAATCGCATCATCATCAATGCCTTCTTCCGTCGCGACGGCCACTGCCGCTGCGGCATTGAGCGCGTTATGGCGCCCTGGCGCATTCAGCGTCACGTGCAGCAGCTCTTTGTCCTGACGCGCCAGCGTGAAGTGTCCCTGCGCGCCAATCTGTTTGTACTTTTCCACGCGGACGTCAGCGTCTTCGCTGAAGCCGTAGGTGGTGATTTGACGACCCACGCGCGGCAGCAACTCGCGGATCACCGGATCGTCCACGCACATCACCGCGCGCCCGTAGAACGGCAGGTTGTGCAGGAAGTTGATAAAGGTCTGCTTTAAGTTCTCGAAGTCACCCTGGTAGGTATCCATATGGTCAGCTTCGATGTTGGTGACAATCGCCACCATCGGCTGCAGGTGCAGGAACGACGCGTCGCTCTCGTCCGCTTCAGCAATCAGATAACGACTGTGGCCCAGACGCGCATGTACGCCCGCGGCTTTGACCAGGCCGCCGTTGACGAACGTCGGGTCGAGACCCGCTTCTGCATAAATACTGGAAACCATCGCCGTGGTCGTGGTTTTACCGTGGGTCCCGGCAATCGCGATGCCGTGGCGAAAACGCATCAGTTCCGCCAGCATTTCTGCACGGCGGATCACCGGAATGCGCGCGTCATGCGCGGCAACGATTTCCGGGTTGTCAGAGGAGATAGCGCTTGAGACCACCACCACGCTCGCATCGCGCACGTTTTCCGGGCGATGGTTGAAATAGATAGTCGCCCCAAGCGACGCCAGCTGCTGCGTTACAGGGTTTGGCGCCAGGTCAGACCCGCTGATCTGATAGCCTTCGTTAGCTAACACTTCGGCAATACCGCCCATGCCGGCACCACCGATGCCAACAAAGTGAATGTGCCGGACGCGACGCATCTCGGGCACGATTGAACGCAGTTTTGCCAGTTGTTGTGTATTCATTCTCTAAACGCCATCGACTACTTAAAATTCGTGCCGCGCTTCACGCGCTGCGAGGGTTAAGCCTGGGCTGCCAGGCTCACTTCTTTTGCCACCCGTTCCGTCGCATCAGGGATAGCCGCCGCGCGCGCGCGTTCAGCCATCTCAAGCAATACGTCTCTGTTCCAGCCCGCCAGGGTGGTGGCGACCGCGTCGGCGGTAAATTGTGGCTGCTCAAAAATTTTCGCCGCACCGGCTTTCTCAAGCGGCAGGGCATTCCAGTACTGCTGTCTGTCTTTGTGCTGGAAAGGCACAAATAGGGCTGGCAGACCCGCGGCAGCGATTTCGCTTACCGTCAAGGCGCCAGAACGGCAGACCACGACATCGGCCCAGGCATACGCTGCCGCCATGTCGTCGATAAATTCCGTCACGTTATGCTGCGGCTGTCCCGCCTCGGCGTAAGCCTGCTCAACGGTCTGCTGAGCGCCTTTTCCGCTCTGGTGCCAGATGGTGACGGCATCCCCCAGCTTTGCAGCAACCTGCGGCATCGTCTGGTTTAAAATGCGTGCCCCCTGAGAGCCACCGACGACCAGCACACGAACCGGCCCTTCACGGCCCGCCAGGCGAGCGTCCGGCAACGGCAGCGCCAGTACGTCCACACGGACCGGGTTACCTACCACGTCCGCTTTCGGGAACGCGCCGGGAAACGCCTGCATGACTTTGGTGGCGATTTTCGCCAGCCATTTGTTGGTCAGACCGGCAATACCGTTCTGCTCATGCAGGACGACGGGAATACCTAACGACCACGCTGCCAGCCCGCCCGGACCCGAGACATAGCCGCCCATGCCCAGCACCACATCGGGCTTAAAGCGCTTCATAATGGTGCGCGCCTGACGCCAGGCGTTAAAAATGCGCACCGGAGCCAGCAGCATTGCCTTGAGGCCTTTGCCGCGCAGGCCGGAAATACGAATAAAGTCGATCTCAATACCGTGTTTCGGTACCAGGTCGGCCTCCATGCGGTCTGCGGTTCCCAGCCAGCGTACCTGCCAGCCCTGATCCATTAAATGGTGCGCAACCGCCAGTCCCGGGAACACATGTCCGCCGGTACCGCCTGCCATCACCATTAACCGCTTCGGTTGATTCATCGTGAACCTCGTGTAAACGCCTGGGCTTTTTCCAGACGCGTTTCATAATCTATGCGCAACAACAGCATGATGGCCGTCGACATAATCAACAGACTGGAACCACCATAACTGATCAACGGCAACGTCAGACCTTTGGTCGGCAGCATCCCCGCTGCGGCCCCGACGTTAACCAATGCCTGGAAACTAAACCAGATACCAATTGAGCAGGCCAGGAAGCCTGAGAAACGGTGATCGATCTCCAGCGCTTTTCGGCCGATGGACATGGCGCGGAAAGCGACGAAGAATACCATTAATAGCGCTAATACCACACCGATATAACCCAGTTCTTCCGCAATAATGGAGAAGATGAAGTCAGTATGCGCTTCCGGTAAATACTCCAGTTTCTGTACCGAGTTACCCAGCCCCTGTCCCCAGAGCTCACCACGACCAAAGGCCATGAGTGACTGCGTCAGCTGATAACCGCTGCCGAACGGGTCTTCCCACGGGTTCCAGAAAGAGGTCACGCGGCGAATACGGTAAGGCTCGGCGAGGATCAGCAGCACAACCGCTGAAATCCCCATCCCAATGATGGCGATGAACTGCCACAACTTCGCGCCCGCCAGGAACAGCATGGCCAGCGTGGTGACAAACAGTACAACCACCGTACCGAGGTCAGGCTGCGCCAGCAGTAAGACCGCCAGCACCAGAATCACGCCCATCGGTTTTAAGAAGCCGCGCAGGTTGTTACGCACTTCATCTACTTTACGCACCAGGTAGTTCGCCAGGTAGCAGAACAGGGAGAGCTTGGTAAACTCCGCAGGCTGAATACGCAGCGGGCCAAAGGCGATCCAGCGTGATGCCCCGTTTACGGAACTCCCCACCACCAGAACGATCAGCAGCATAATGATCGAGGCGATCAGCATCGCCGTACTGTGCCGCTGCCAGAACTCCATCGGTAGACGCAAGGTCACCAGCGCCAGGCAGAATGCCAGGATGATGTACAGACCATCACGTTTGGCAAACAGGAAAGGATCGTTCGCCAGACGCTGCCCGACGGGCATTGACGCTGACGTCACCATAATAAAGCCGACCGCCGCGAGCCCCATTGTGAGCCAGAACAGCGTGCGGTCGTACATGATCAGGCTGTCGTTATCTTTTTGACGAGAGCCCATCACCCAGCCTTTGAGCGCCGCAAACAACCACACCAGGATCCCAAATCCTGGCAGGCGCGGCATTTTCAGGCGAGGGAGAGATAAACGCATCAGCCTAACTCCTTCGCCAGGCGGGTAAAGACATCACCACGCTGTTCGAAATTCTTGAATTGATCGAGACTGGCACAGGCCGGAGAGAGCAGCACCATATCACCCGGCTTCACGCGAGGGGCAATCAGCCGCATCGCCTGTTCCATGGTTTCGGTTTGCTCGGCGATCTCAGGGCGCAGTTCAGCCAGCTCGCTGCCGTCACGGCCGAAGCAGTAGAGACGGATGTTATCGCCGGAGAGATACGGCTTCAGGGACGAGAAATCAGCTGACTTACCGTCGCCACCCAGCAGCAGATGCAGGGTACCGTCAACGTGCAGCCCGTTCAGCGCGGCCTCCGTGCTGCCCACGTTGGTGGCTTTGGAGTCGTTGATCCAGCGCACGCCGTTGTGCTCCAGCGCCAGCTGGAAACGGTGCGCCAGGCCAGAAAACGTGGTTAACGCTTTCAGACTCGAGGAGCGCGGCAGCCCCACGGCATCCGCCAGCGCCAGCGCCGCCAGCGCATTGGTATAGTTGTGCTGCCCAGAGAGCTTCATCTCTTTCACGTTCAGCACTTTCTCACCTTTCACGCGCAGCCAGGTTTCGCCCAGCTGGCGGTTCAGATGATAATCACCCATGGTGATGCCAAAACTGATGCAGCGGTCGTCTGCGCCACGCACCGGCATGGTCAGCGCGTCATCGGCGTTCACCACGCAGACTTTGGCATTCTCATAAACGCGCAGCTTGGCGGCACGGTACTGCTGCAGACCAAAGGGATATCTGTCCATGTGATCTTCAGTCACGTTGAGGATCGTCGCAGCGGCAGCATGCAGGCTGGAGGTCGTTTCCAGCTGGAAGCTGGAAAGCTCGAGAACATACAGTTCACAGCCTTTGTCCAGCAGCATCAGAGCTGGCAAACCAATGTTACCGCCAACGCCGACGTTCATGCCCGCCGCTTTCGCCATTTCCCCCACCAGGGTGGTGACGGTGCTTTTACCGTTAGAACCGGTAATCGCGATAACGGGAGCCTGCGCTTCGCGGCAGAACAGCTCGATATCGCCAACAATCTCAACGCCCGCATCTGCGGCAGCGCTCAGTGAAGGATGCGCCAGCGCCATACCCGGGCTGGCGACAATCAGATCGGCTGCCAGCAGCCAGTCATCATTCAGACCACCCAGGTGGCGTTCAACCTGTTCCGGCAGCTTGTCCAGACCCGGCGGAGAGACACGCGTATCCATCACGCGCGGCGTCACGCCACGCGCGAGGAAAAAGTCCACGCAGGAAAGCCCCGTAAGGCCTAACCCGATGATAACGACTTTTTTGCCCTGGTAATCTGCCATGATTAACGTACCTTCAGCGTTGCCAGGCCAATCAGCACCAGCATCAGCGAAATAATCCAGAAGCGCACAATGACACGCGGCTCCGGCCAGCCTTTCAGTTCATAGTGGTGGTGAATCGGCGCCATACGGAAGATGCGCTGACCGCGCAGCTTGAAGGAGCCGACCTGCAAAATCACCGACAGCGTCTCAACCACAAACACGCCGCCCATGATCACCAGCAGGAACTCCTGGCGCAGCAGCACGGCAATAATGCCCAGCGCGCCGCCCAAAGCCAGTGAACCGACGTCACCCATAAAGACCTGAGCCGGATAGGTGTTGAACCACAGGAAGCCAAGACCCGCGCCTACAATCGCCGTACAGACGATCACCAGTTCACCCGCATGCCGCAGATAAGGGATGTGCAGGTAGTTCGCAAAGTTCATGTTACCGGTCGCCCACGCCACCAGCGCAAAACCGGCCGCCACGAAGACGGTAGGCATGATTGCCAGGCCATCCAGACCGTCGGTCAGGTTAACGGCGTTACCGGTGCCGACAATCACAAAGTACGCCAGCAGAATGTAGAACAGACCCAGCTGCGGCATCACGTCTTTAAAGAACGGCACGACCAGCTCGGTCGCTGGCGTGTCTTTCCCGGCCAGATACAGCGCGAAGGCCACGCCCAGCGCGATCACCGACATCCAGAAATACTTCCAGCGGGCAATCAGGCCTTTGGTATCTTTGCGGACGACTTTGCGGTAATCATCGACGAAACCGATGATCCCGTAACCCACCAGTACCGTCAGCACACACCAGACGTACGGGTTGGACGGGTACGCCCACAACAGCACGGAAACGACGATGGCAGTCAGGATCATGATCCCGCCCATGGTCGGCGTACCGCGCTTGCTGAAGTGCGATTCCGGGCCGTCATTACGCACAACCTGGCCGAAAGAGAGCTTTTGCAGACGGGCAATCATGCGCGGGCCCATCCACAACGAGATGAACAGCGCAGTCAACAGGCTGACGATGGCGCGAAACGTCAGATATGAAAAGACGTTAAAGCCTGAGTAATATTTGACCAAATGTTCGGCCAGCCAAACTAACATGTCCCGTTCTCCTGTAATGCGTGCACAACCTCTTCCATGGCGGCACTACGTGAACCTTTCACTAACACTGTCACAATTTGTTTTTCTGTCATTAATGCCTTAAGGCGCTCAATCAAGGCGGCTTTATCGGCAAAATGCTCGCCAACGCCGCTGGCCTGGCTGATCGCCTGGCTCAGTTTTCCTGCGCTCAGTACACAGTCCAGCCCCGCCGCTTTCGCCGCTTCACCGACCTGGGTATGACAGGCTTCGCTTTCGTCGCCCAGTTCTGCCATGTCGCCAACCACCATGATGCGGTAGCCCGGCATTTCAGATAACACCTGCACCGCCGCCGTCATCGAGCCAACATTCGCGTTGTAGGAGTCATCCAGCAGCAGCTTGTTTTCCGAAAGCTGAATCGGGAACAGGCGTCCCGGTACGGCTTTCAGGTTCGCCAGCCCGGCTTTGATTGCCTCATGTGAAGCGCCCACCGCCGTTGCCAGCGCCGCCGCCGCAAGGGCATTGGCGATGTTATGGCGACCCGGCAGCGGCAGCAGCACCTCCACGCCACCCGTTGGGGTAGTGAGGGTGAACTCGGTGCCGTGCGGCGTCACATGGATATTGGTCGCCGTAAAATCACTGTTGGCCGCATTTGGAGAGAAGCGCCAGGTTTTACGCGCACCAATGATGCTCTGCCAGTTCAGCCAGTCGTTATTGTCGGCGTTCAGAATGGCGATACCGTTATCCGGCAGGCCGGTGTAAATCTCGCCTTTCGCTTTCGCCACGCCTTCCAGCGAGCCAAAGCCTTCCAGGTGCGCAGCCGCGAGGTTATTCACCAGCGCCGCTTCCGGGCGAGTCAGGCTTACGGTCCAGGCGATTTCACCCTGGTGGTTTGCGCCTAACTCGATCACCGCATAGTCATGCTCTTTGGTCAGGCGAAGCAATGTCATCGGCACGCCGATGTCATTATTGAGGTTGCCCGCGGTAAAAAGCGTATTGCCGCACTGGCTGAGGATCGCCGCCGTCATCTCTTTCACTGACGTTTTGCCTGATGACCCTGTCAGCGCGACGACGCGAGCTGGCACCTGCTGACGAACCCAGGCAGCCAGCTCACCGAACGCGAGACGCGTATCTTTCACCACAACCTGCGGCAGATCGATATCAAGCTTGCGGCTGACCAGCAGCGCACCGGCGCCGTTCTCTTTGGCCTGCTCGGCAAAATCATGCGCGTCAAAACGCTCGCCTTTCAGCGCCACAAAGAGACAGCCTGCGGTGACTTTACGGGTGTCCGTCGTCACGGCATCGATGGTCAGGTCTTGCCCGTGCAGGTCACCGTGCAGTACTTCTGCGGCCTGGCTTAAGGAGAGGCTAATCATGCGACAACTCCCAGCAGGCGAGCTGCCGTTACGCGATCCGAGTAGTCCAGACGGCGATTGCCAACGATCTGATAATCTTCATGGCCTTTGCCCGCCAGCAGAACAACATCATTCTCCTGTGCCTGCATGATGGCGTTTGTCACGGCTTCAGCACGGCCTTCCACGACGCGCGCGCGGCCTGCGTCCAGCATACCCGCCAGAATGTCATTAATGATGGCGCGCGGCTCTTCCGTACGCGGGTTGTCATCGGTGACAACCGGAATATCCGCGAACTGTTCCGCAATCGCCCCCATCAGCGGGCGTTTGCCTTTGTCGCGATCGCCGCCGCAGCCAAACACGCACCAGAGCTTACCGGTACAGTGCAGGCGCGCCGCTTCCAGCGCTTTTTCCAGCGCATCCGGCGTGTGGGCATAATCAACCACAACGGTCGGCTTACCCGGTGCGCTAAATACTTCCATACGGCCACAAACCGGCTGCAGTCGCGCGGCGGTTTTCAGCAGTTCAGCCATCGGGTAACCCAGCGCCAGCAGCGTTGCCAGGGCCAGCAGTAGGTTGCTGACGTTAAACGCCCCCATCAGGCGGCTTTCAATTTCGCCTTCACCCCAGGAAGAGGCAAAGCGGATGGTCGCCCCGCTGTCGTGATAATTCACCTCAACCGCCTTCAGCCAGCGGCCGTGGCAGTTCGGATTGATATGGTCTTCCATCGAGACGGCAACCGCATCTGGCAGCTTCGCCAGCCAGCGGCGGCCCACTTCATCGTCGGCGTTGATGATGGCCTGACCGTAATGGTGAGTAGAGAACAGCAGCCATTTCGCGGCTTCGTAGTGCTCCATATCGCCATGATAATCAAGATGGTCGCGGCTCAGGTTGGTAAACACGGATGCAGCAAATTTCAGCGCCGCGACGCGGTGCTGTACCAGACCGTGCGAAGAGACCTCCATCGCGGCAAAGGTTGCGCCCTGCCCTGCCAGACCGGCAAGCACGTGCTGTACGTCAACCGCCGAGCCGGTGGTGTTTTCCGTCGGGCTTACTTTGCCCAGCAGACCGTTACCTACGGTTCCCATCACCGCACCGGTTTCACCCAGCAGCTGTGCCCACTGCGCCATCAGCTGCGTGGTGGTGGTTTTACCGTTCGTACCCGTTACGCCAACCAGACGCAGCTGGTCGGAAGGTTCGTGATAAAAACGTCCCGCCAGTGCGGAAAGACGTTCGTTTAACTGGCTGAGATAGATGACCGGCACGCCGTGCATTTCACGGATCTCACCGTCGGTTGCCTCATCTTTAGCCTCAGCAATAATGGCAGCCACACCTTGCGCAATCGCCTGCGGGATATAACGACGCCCGTCCGCCTGATGACCGACCACCGCCACAAAAAGATCGCCAGAAGCCGCTACGCGGCTGTCCAGAACCATCTCTCGCAGTGCTCGCTCCGGTGCATTTGGCACCCACGGAGCGAGAAGGTCGCGCAAATTACGATCTGCCACCTGTACCCTCGCCTTGATTAATTACAAATTCACTTTTTTCGCCCGTCGCCAGCGCATCCGGTTCAACGTTCATGGTGCGTAACACGCCGCCCATGATGGCCCCGAACACAGGCGCGGAGACGGCGCCGCCGTAGTATTTACCCGCCTGTGGATCGTTTATCACGACCACCAGCGCAAAACGCGGATTGCTTGCAGGCGCAACGCCTGCGGTATAGGCAATGTATTTGTTGATGTAGCGGCCGTCTGGCCCCACTTTTTTCGCTGTACCGGTTTTAATGGCGATACGATAGCCTTTAATCGCCGCCTTCACGCCGCCGCCGCCCGGCAGCGCCACGCTTTCCATCATGTGCACCACGGTACGAACGATAGATTCCGGGAAGATACGCTCGCCCGGGACCGGTGGATCAACTTTGGTAATCGACAGCGGGCGATAGACGCCATAGCTGCCAATCGTTGCGTAGACTCGCGCTAACTGTAACGGGGTTACCATTAGCCCGTAGCCGAAAGAGAAGGTGGCCCTCTCTATGTCAGACCACCGTTGTTTTTGAGGATATAAGCCACTGCGTTCTCCGACCAACCCCAAATTGGTCGCCTTTCCCAGTCCAAAACGTGAGTAAGTTTCTACTAACGCTGAGGACGGCATCGCTAACGCCAGCTTTGAAACACCGACGTTACTCGACTTCTGTAACACCCCGGTCAGGGTCAATTCGCTGTAGCGCGCCACGTCTTTTATCTCGTGGCCGTTAATACGGTATGGGACAGTGTTCAGGACCGTGTTTTCATTGACAATACCGCGCTGGAGCGCGGTCATCACCACCATCGGCTTCACCGTGGAGCCGGGTTCGAACACGTCGGTAATTGCCCGGTTACGCATGGCATCTTTTGCGGTGCCGGTAAAGTTGTTCGGGTTGTAGGACGGGCTGTTGGCCATCGCCAGCACTTCACCGGTGCTGACATCCACCAGCACGGCGCTGCCTGACTCCGCCTTGTTGAACGCCACCGCGTTGTTCAACTCGCGGTAGACCAGCGCCTGCAGGCGCTCGTCGATACTCAGGGCCAGGTTATGCGCTGCCTGACTGTCCGTGGAAGAGATATCTTCGATGACGCGCCCGTAGCGGTCCTTACGCACGATTCGCTCGCCCGGCTGGCCGGTGAGCCACTTATCGAAGCTTTTCTCAACGCCCTCAATCCCCTGGCTGTCGACGTTGGTAAAGCCAATGAGGTGAGCGGTTACTTCGCCGGATGGGTAGTAACGGCGGGATTCTTCACGCAGATGAATACCCGGCAGCTTCAGTTTGCGAATGTAGTCCGCCATGTCAGGGTTAACCTGACGCGCCAGATAGATAAAACGTCCTTTCGGGTTCGCGTTAACGCGGGAAGCCAGCTGATCCAGCGGCATTTTCAGCGCATCAGACAGGGCTTTCCAGCGGTTATCAAGGGTAATGCCACCGGCGTCGTGCAGCTCTTTCGGATCGGCCCAGATCGCTTTCACCGGCACGCTCACCGCCAGCGGACGACCGGAGCGGTCGGTGATCATCCCGCGGGACGTGGAAACCTCCTGAACGCGAAGAGAGCGCATATCGCCCTGACGTACCAGCATGTCAGGGGCGACGATTTGCAGCCAGGCCACGCGGCCCAGCAGAAAACCCAGCGCCAGTAAAATGCAGCCGCAAAGCAACGCAAAACGCCAACTGATAAAGTTGGCCTGTTCTTCCTGACGTTTTGGTTTTAGCGTTTTTGCCGCTGCTTTCATGCGTCGCGTTTTCCCTTATTTTTGTACTACGATATTTTCCTGTGAAGGATCCACATGCTGCAGCTGCAGCTTTTCCGTTGCGATCCGTTCAACCCGGCTGTGATCGCCGAGCGCGTTTTCTTCAAGGATCAGATTTCGCCATTCAATATCCAGCGCATCGCGTTCCAGTACCATCTGCTCGCGTTGCGCAGTCAATAAACGTGTGTGGTGGGCGGTGGTGACCACCGTCACAGCCGTGACAATGATGCAAATGAACAGACAGAGTGGCAGTTTCCCAAACCGCAAAAGATCGTCGCCGATCACGCCAGGCAAGGCATGGCGCTCGTTGCTTCCTAACGAATCCTTAACTTTGCTTAGGGTCTCTGTCACTCTGCCGATCATGCGTTCGTCCTCTCTGCAACACGCAGCACTGAACTACGGGCGCGTGGATTCTCTGCCACCTCTTCTTCGCCCGGCATCAACTTGCCTAATGCTCGCAACTGACGGCCACCCAGCTTCCTGAGTTGTTCTTCCGTCATCGGCAGCCCCGCTGGTACCTGTGGACCGCGGCTTTGTTCACGCATGAAGCGTTTCACAATACGGTCTTCCAGCGAATGGAAGCTGATGATGGATAACCGCCCACCCGGGGCCAGCACGTCGAGCGAGCTTTTTAGCGCCAGCTCTATTTCCTCCAGTTCACTGTTTACCCAGATGCGAACCGCCTGGAAGGTACGGGTCGCGGGATGTTTGTGCTTATCCTTCACCGGTGTTGCCGCCGCGATCACCTCGGCCAACTCTTTGGTGCGGGTCATCGGCTCAATGCGATTGCGCTCAACAATGGCGCGCGCAATACGTTTGCCAAAGCGCTCTTCGCCGAAGGTTTTGATGACCCATGCAATATCCGCTTCGTCAGCGGTCTGTAACCACTCGGCGGCAGACTGGCCGCGAGTCGGGTCCATACGCATGTCCAGCGGACCATCACGCATAAAGGAGAAACCGCGTTCAGCATCATCAAGTTGGGGTGAAGAGACGCCAAGATCGAGAAGAATCCCGTCGATCTTGCCCGTCAGGCCGCGCTCAGCCACATAGTCCGCGAGCGCAGAAAAAGGTCCATGCACGATGGAAAAGCGTGGGTCATTGATAGTCTGTGCAACGGCAATTGCCTGCGGATCGCGATCGATTGCCAGCAGACGCCCCTCCTCACCCAGTTGGGAGAGGATCAAACGCGAGTGACCACCGCGACCAAAAGTGCCATCAATGTAGATGCCATCCGGACGAATATTCAGGCCGTTAACGGCCTCGTCCAGTAACACCGTTTTATGTTTATAATTTTCCATCATATTTATAGAGACAAGTCCTGCAGCCGTTCCGATAATGTCGCGGAATCAGACTGCTCAGCGTCGATATCTTCCTTGACCTGTTGATACCAGGTCGTTTCATCCCACAGTTCAAATTTGTTGAACTGCCCGACCAGCATCACTTCTTTGATCAGACCGGCATGTTGCCGTAACACAGGTGCGATCAGTAATCGCCCTGCGTTATCCATCTGACATTCACTGGCATGTCCCAATAACAACCGCTGCACGCGGCGTTCCTGCGGGTTCATGCTCGACAGTCGCGACAGCTTTTGCTCAATAATTTCCCATTCAGGCAGGGGGTAAAGCAGCAGGCAGGGGGAGTTAATGTCAATGGTGCAAACCATTTGACCCGCAGCGTTCTCAATCAGCTGGTCGCGGTATCGGGTTGGTACCGATAAACGCCCTTTACTGTCGAGATTGACTAACGTAGCTCCACGGAACATGCCAGTCTCACCCCTCCTCACCACTTTAACCCACAAATTCCCACCTAAAGGAGTTTACGGAGCGAGGGAAAAGCTTGTCAAGCCAGGACTCTCGGCATAAGGACTCGAAAGCCCTCTATTTACAGAGATAAACAGTCCTGGTTAATAACTGCACAACTGGCGAGGCAAAATTAACGTTATGAATATTTGTAAGAAAAAAACCGAATATGCACACTAGCGTTAAGGCTCACTCAATATCATCGCAGATAAATATAAAGTGTCAGTTTGCGACGCGGGCAGCATTTTATGACAGATTCTCAGGGGATGACAGCGCCAGATTCACTCAGGCGAGCGGTAAGCGCAGTGGTTATCGCGTAAGCTGTCAAAGGAAGAGGAAAAAACGTCTGAATATTCATCGACCGAAGAGGGTTTGTAACAAAATAATACAAAGAGTGCCGTTTAAAATCGCTGAGATGTTGTTTAAAGGGCAATTTAAAAGCCAAAATGAATAAAGAAAAATAGGCGATTATGATCTCCCAAGAATTATCCTAATTTCTCTCCGGGAATTATCTGCACAAATTATTGCAGCAAAAAGGGGCAGATTTCACCGCCCCGGTCATTTCATTTTTGGCGGCTTAAAATTCCGCGATGGTAGAGGTTACGTTTGATACGCGTCAGGCCCGGCTTCGGTTTGCGGGGTTCATCCAGACTCGCCAGCACAATCTCCAGCACGCGTTCAGCCACATCGCGATGGCGCTGTGCAACCGCCAGCACCGGGCACTGAAGGAAGTCGAGCAGCTCATTATCCCCGAACGTGGCAATCGCCAGATCGGAAGGCAGTTTACCTTCACGACGTAAGGTCACATCCATGACACCCTGCAAGAGCGCAAACGAGGTAGTGAACAGCGCCTGAGGCATCGGATGCGTTTCCAGCCATTTTTCGAATAGCTGCGCGGCGGCTTCACGTTCGTAGCTGTTGGCATAGAGGTAGTGAACCTCGCGCGGATCGTCTTTCCAGGCCGTTCTGAATCCCTGCTCGCGCAGGAAGCTCACGGAAAGTTCAGGCAGCGCGCCCAAATACAGTACCGTTTCCGCCGGGAACGTCCGCAGCTCTGCGGCCAGCATTTCGGCATCGTCCTGATCGGCACCCACCACGCTGGTGAAATGCTCGCGATCGAGGGCACGGTCAAGCGCAACGATCGGGAACGGATCATTCGCCCAGCGCTGGTAGAAAGGATGCTCCGGCGGTAAGGAGGTCGAAACAATAATGGCATCCACCTGGCGCTGAAGCAGATGTTCAATGCAGCGCATTTCGTTATCAGGCTGGTCTTCCGAGCAGGCAATCAGCAATTGATAGCCGCGCTGACGCGCCTGACGTTCAAGATAGTTGGCGATACGGGTATAGCTGGTGTTTTCCAGATCCGGGATCACCAGACCAATAGAGCGGGTGCGCCCGGCGCGCAGACCGGCTGCGACAGCATTCGGATGGTAGTTATGTTCACGAACCACCGCCATAACTTTTTCAACGGTCTTGTCGCTGACACGGTACTGCTTTGCTTTACCGTTAATCACATAGCTGGCCGTTGTTCGTGACACGCCGGCTAGCCGGGCGATTTCATCCAGTTTCACAATTGCCCCTTAAAAAAAGAAAAGAGTCCATGGCCCTGTCAAGGTTATGGTTAAATCTTTTAACATCTAAACGCAGAAAAGCCTTCGCGGCAACCGCTTTTATCTGCGTTGTCGGCTGATTACGCAAAAAAAAGCCCGGCTTTGGTGACCGGGCAGAAAGAGGCGAACCTTTTTGACAACTAACGCATGATTTTCTCGCCGCGTGACAGACCCACAACACCCGATCTCGCCACCTCGACAATTTTTGCGACATCCCGTACGGACGCCAGGAACGCATCCAGCTTGTCGCTCGTCCCGACCAGCTGAACGGTATAAAGAGAAGGCGTGACGTCGATAATCTGTCCGCGGAAAATATCCGCATTGCGTTTGACTTCTTCACGCCCGTAGCCGCTGGCCTGAATTTTCACCAGCATGACCTCACGTTCAACGTAGGCCCCTTGCCCCAGCTCGCTCACGCGCAGCACGTCGACCAGCTTATGCAGCTGTTTCTCAATCTGTTCAAGCACCTTAGCGTCGCCGACGGTTTGGATCGTCATGCGCGACAGCGTTGGGTCTTCCGTCGGGGCGACGGTCAGGCTTTCAATGTTATAGCCGCGCTGCGCAAAAAGGCCAATGACGCGCGACAGTGCGCCAGACTCGTTTTCCAGTAAAACTGATAATATCCGGCGCATATCAGGTTCTCTCCGTTTTGCTTAACCACATTTCATCCATACCACCACCCCGAATATGCATCGGATAGACGTGCTCGGTTCCATCAACAATCACATCCATAAAGACGAGGCGGTTGTTTTTAACGTGCTCAAGCGCTTGTGCGAGCTTCGTTTCCAGCTCGGCCGGATCGGTTACCCGCATGCCAACATGGCCGTAAGCTTCAGCAAGACGAACAAAATCCGGCAGCGATTTCATGTATGACTGTGAGTGACGGCCAGAATAAATCATATCCTGCCACTGCTTCACCATGCCGAGGTAGCCGTTATTCAGGTTCAGCACGAGAACCGGCAGTTCATACTGCAGCGCGGTAGACAGCTCCTGAATGTTCATCTGGATACTACCGTCTCCGGTCACGCAGACGACGGTTTCATCCGGCAGCGCCAGCTTCACGCCCAGCGCGGCAGGCAGACCAAAGCCCATGGTGCCTAAGCCACCCGAGTTGATCCAGTGTCGCGGTTTATCAAACGGATAATACAGGGCAGCAAACATCTGATGCTGGCCCACGTCTGAGGTCACATACGCTTCACCTTTCGTCAGTCGCCACACCGCTTCGATGACCGCCTGCGGCTTAATGTTTTCGCTCTGCGTGTCATATTTCAGGCACTGACGCGCGCGCCACTGTTCAATCTGCTGCCACCAGTCGCGGATCTCATCCAGCGGCTGGGTCGCTTTCTCCTGGGCCAGCAGCTCCAGCATCTGTTCCAGAACCTGACGGGCATCACCGACGATCGGCACATCAGCCGACACCGTTTTAGATATTGACGTCGGATCGATATCAATATGCAGCACGGTGGCATTCGGGCAATATTTCGCCAGGTTGTTGGTGGTACGATCGTCAAAACGCACACCGACGGCAAAGATCACATCGGAGTGATGCATCGTCATGTTGGCTTCATAGGTACCGTGCATACCCAGCATACCCAGCGCCTGGCGGTGGGTGGCGGGAAACGCCCCCAGCCCCATCAGCGACGACGCAACAGGAAGGTTGAGTTTTTCAATCAGTTCACGAAGCTGGGCTTCACAGGCTGCATTGATCGCTCCGCCCCCGACATAGACGACCGGTTTTTTGGCTGCCAGAAGCGTTTGCAACGCCCGCTTGATCTGACCTTTATGCCCCTGCGTTGTCGGGTTGTAAGAACGCATGCTCACCGATTCCGGCCAGACGTAAGGCAGCTTGTTTGCCGGGTTCAGAATGTCTTTAGGCAGATCGACCACCACCGGTCCCGGGCGTCCGCTTGCCGCCAGCCAGAAGGCTTTTTTCAGTACGCCGGGAATATCTTCGGTTTGCTTAACCAGGAAGCTGTGCTTCACCACGGGACGCGAAATCCCGACCATGTCGCACTCCTGAAAAGCATCGTAGCCAATCAGCGAGGTGGCTACCTGCCCGGAGAGGATCACCAGCGGGATAGAGTCCATATACGCCGTCGCAATGCCGGTAATGGCGTTTGTCGCGCCGGGGCCTGACGTGACCAGGACCACGCCCACTTCACCCGTCGCACGCGCCAGGCCGTCGGCCATATGTACGGCCGCCTGCTCGTGACGTACCAGAACATGGTCAATGCCCCCTACCGTATGGAGGGCATCATAAATATCGAGGACCGCGCCGCCAGGGTAGCCGAACACTTGCTTTACGCCCTGATCGATCAGCGACCGGACGACCATTTCCGCGCCAGACAACATCTCCATGCTTTGCCTCCAGGCATTTTGTTATAGACGGACTGCCGAATTCATTTCCGCACCGTCTTACGATTGGGATGAACCAATCTTATATTTTGCAGAGTGTTCTTTACCTTAACCGCTCGTTATGAGGCAGGCAATTAGCAAACCCGGAGAGATAAACGGAGCGTAAAGCAGAAAACGCAGCCGTTAACAGAAGATATGGTTAATTCCTCTGAGAATAGAGGACGGTGTGATAAATCATCGCTGAAAAGCAGGACAATGCAGGAAATCATCTATTTTTGCGTGCCGAAGAGCCGCCCGAAAAAAAGACTCACAGAACAAAATAGCAACTATCCAAAAAAACTCAGGATAAATCACATGATCCGATGCGATTTATCCCGATGCGTTTACCGGCGACAGATACCAACCAGCAACTCTTCCATCCACTGGTGTCCTTTATCCCGTCCGGCCGCTTCATGCCAGGAGAGATAACAGGTTCGGCTATTTAACTTAAGCGGCAATGGCAAAATTTGCAGATTTAATGGGTCAGAAAACTCTTCTGCCAGCCAGCGCGGTGCAATCGCCACCAGCTGTGTCTGGGAGACCACGTTTAATACGCTGACCATAGCCATGCCCTGATAAGCCACGCACGCCTGTTTATCCGCAGTGTCATACCACGGCAGGCTAAAGGAAGCATATCTGTCGAGAGCAACAACGGCGTGCTGTTCGTTATAAACATCGTGTTCTCGCAGCGGAGAATTCAGACGTGGGTGTTTTTTACTGGCGACGAGAACCATTTCATCTTTAAAGAGCGGTACGCAGGAAAATTCCGGACGACGGAACTCTTCATACCCCAGAACGAATTCGATCTCCTGATAGCGTAACTGATGTTCCGTGTTTTGATTCAGGGATGATTTAAAAACCAGATTGATATTTGGTGCGATTTCTTCAACTTTATTATAAATAATCGACGTTAAATAATTATCTAATGGACTGCAGACACAAAGATGGAATACGCGCTCGCTGCTCAAGGGTTCAAAGCCCGATCCCGGCAGCTCATTTTGCACCAACTGCAACGCCTGGCGGATGGAACCGAACAGCTGGAATGCGCGTGCCGTAGGCTGGATCCCCCTCCCGTAACGAACGAATAATTCGTCGTTAAACATGAGCTTGAGTCTGGCAACGGCATTACTCACAGCAGGTTGCGACATCCCCAACGCCTGGGCGGCGCGGGTGATATTCTGTTCCTGCATGACCGCATCAAACACCGTCAGAAGATTAAGATCCACCGTGCGTAACTGCGGTTTAATCCCATCAGTAGCTTGAGGTTGTTTAATATTATTTTCTGGCACTTCTGACTCCACTGTCACGCTAAACTCCCTTTGCCAACGTACGCTAATCATCTCGAAAAATATGATTTATCATGCAAATACGATCAGCGAAAGAGAATTATTTAAAATTCAGAATATATAAAGACGCTATATAAACGAAAAGAAAATAGCGCAAATGATATGTTTGACTTTAGGATTGAAATGAAACCATAAACCAAACAAATACACAATGACCGCCAGGTTAATGATGACTTAAGTATTATTAAACTGTTATCGCCACCGCTCTGCAGTTGGTTAATAACATGTTATCTCTTTTCGTTTTTCAGCGAAGCGCAATAGATTCACCATAATTATAACTTAATGATATTAAAACCCTTTACGTACAGAGCATTCTCAGTAACGCGCGTCACTCATTTGAAACAATTATATTTATTTGTTTCTGCAACTGTTTTCTTCAGTCCAAAATTAGACAATTAGTCGGGTCGTAAAAGCCAAAACCAGCACAATTAGCTAAAGTAATTATCCTGCTGATTACGCCCGTCGGGCCCGTTTTTATCATCAGGGGTTGACATCAACTGGCGTATCCAGTACCACTAAAAGCATATTGAATTTAACGGAGCACGATTCATGATTCGCACCATTCGTTTCACCGGTCTACTACTACTAAACGCATCCACTGTGCGCGGTAGACTGGCGGGCGAAATTCAGCGTTGAATCGTCACCAGTAAGACTAAAAACCCGCGCCACTGCGCGGGTTTTTTTATGCTCGTAGCAAGGCGCCCTAAGACTGACAAGGACCTAACCCATGAGCCAGCAAGTCATTATTTTCGATACTACTTTACGTGACGGTGAACAGGCATTACAGGCAAGCCTGAGTGTAAAAGAGAAACTGCAGATCGCGCTGGCTCTCGAACGTATGGGTGTCGACGTGATGGAGGTGGGTTTCCCGGTCTCGTCTCCGGGTGATTTCGAATCCGTCCAGACTATCGCCCGCACCATTAAAAACAGCCGCGTGTGCGGTCTGGCACGCTGTGTTGAAAAAGATATCGACGTCGCGGCTGAGTCGCTGAAAGTGGCCGAAGCGTTCCGTATCCACACCTTTATTGCCACCTCACCTATGCACATCGCCACCAAGCTGCGCAGTACGCTGGATGAGGTGATTGAGCGCGCGGTATATATGGTGAAACGCGCACGCAACTACACCGATGACGTTGAATTCTCCTGTGAAGATGCGGGCCGCACGCCGATTGAAGATCTGGCCCGTGTGGTGGAAGCCGCCATCAATGCCGGCGCCAAAACCATCAACATTCCGGACACTGTCGGCTACACCATGCCGTTTGAGTTCGCCAATATCATCACCGGCCTGTATGACCGCGTACCGAACATTGATAAAGCGATTATCTCCGTCCACACCCACGATGATTTGGGTCTGGCCGTGGGCAATGCCATCGCAGCCGTCCACGCCGGCGCGCGTCAGGTAGAAGGCGCGATGAACGGTATCGGTGAACGCGCGGGCAACTGCTCGCTGGAAGAAGTGATCATGGCGATCAAAGTGCGCAAAGACATCATGGACGTGCACACCCGCATCAATCACAACGAGATCTGGCGCACCAGCCAGACCGTCAGCCAGATTTGCAACATGCCGATTCCGGCCAACAAAGCGATCGTCGGCACGGGTGCCTTCGCGCACTCCTCCGGTATTCACCAGGATGGCGTGCTGAAGAACCGTGAAAACTACGAAATTATGACCCCGGAATCCATTGGCCTGAACCAGGTCCAGTTGAACCTGACCTCGCGTTCCGGCCGTGCGGCGGTGAAGCACCGCATGGAAGAGATGGGTTATAAGGACAGCGATTACAACATGGATCAGCTGTACGACGCTTTCCTGAAGCTGGCCGATAAAAAAGGTCAGGTGTTCGACTACGACCTGGAAGCGCTGGCCTTTATTAACAAGCAGCAGGAAGAGCCAGAGCACTTCCGTCTGGATTACTTCAACGTGCAGTCCGGCTCCAGCGACATCGCCACTGCCTCGGTCAAGCTGGCCTGCGGTGATGAAATTAAGGCCGAAGCGGCGAACGGAAACGGCCCTGTGGATGCCATTTATCAGGCGATCAACCGCGTCACCGAGTACGACGTTGAGCTGGTTAAATATGACCTGACGGCCAAGGGCCACGGCAAAGATGCGCTGGGCCAGGTCGACATTGTTGTGACCCACAATGGCCGCCGTTTCCATGGCGTGGGCCTGGCGACCGATATCGTTGAATCCTCCGCGAAAGCGATGGTGCATGTGCTGAACAACATCTGGCGCGCCGCCGAAGTCGAAAAAGAGGTGCAACGCAAAGCTCAGAATAAAGAGAACAACAAGGAAACCGTGTAATGTCGAAGAATTACCATATTGCTGTGTTACCGGGCGACGGTATTGGCCCGGAAGTGATGACACAGGCGCTGAAAGTACTGGAAGCCGTTCGCGCGCGTTTTGCGATGAAAATCACCACCAGCCACTACGATGTGGGCGGTATTGCGATTGATAACCACGGTACGCCACTGCCGAAAGCGACCGTGGAAGGCTGTGAAAATGCCGATGCCGTGCTGTTTGGTTCCGTCGGTGGCCCGAAGTGGGAACACCTGCCGCCTGCAGAGCAGCCAGAGCGCGGCGCGCTGCTGCCGCTGCGTAAACATTTCAAGCTGTTCAGCAACCTGCGTCCGGCGAAGCTGTATCAGGGCCTGGAAGAGTTCTGCCCGCTGCGCGCGGATATCGCCGCCAACGGCTTCGACATTCTGTGCGTGCGTGAACTGACCGGCGGGATCTATTTCGGTCAGCCAAAAGGACGTGAAGGCAGCGGCCAGCATGAGAAGGCGTTCGACACTGAGGTGTATCACCGCTTCGAAATTGAACGTATCGCCCATATCGCCTTTGAGTCAGCGCGCAAGCGCCGCCATAAAGTGACCTCCATTGATAAAGCGAACGTGCTGCAGTCTTCCATCTTGTGGCGCGAGATCGTCAGCGAAGTCGCGAAGCAGTACCCGGACGTTGAGCTGTCGCACATGTACATCGACAACGCGACCATGCAGCTGATTAAAGATCCGTCCCAGTTTGACGTGCTGCTGTGCTCCAACCTGTTCGGCGACATTTTGTCAGACGAGTGCGCGATGATCACCGGCTCTATGGGCATGCTGCCATCCGCCAGCCTGAATGAAGAAGGTTTTGGCCTGTACGAGCCGGCAGGCGGTTCCGCGCCGGATATTGCGGGCAAAAACATCGCGAACCCGATTGCGCAGATCCTCTCTCTGGCCCTGCTGCTGCGCTACAGCCTGGATGCAGGCGATGCAGCAACCGCAATTGAAAATGCCATTAACCGGGCGTTAGAAGAAGGCGTTCGTACCGGTGATTTATCACGCGGCGCGGCGGCAGTCAGTACCGATGAAATGGGCGACATTATTGCCCGCTATGTCGCTGAAGGGGTGTAATCATGGCCAAAACGTTATACGAAAAATTGTTTGATGCGCACGTTGTCTACGAGGCACCAAACGAAACCCCACTGCTGTACATTGACCGTCATCTGGTACACGAAGTGACCTCTCCTCAGGCATTTGACGGCCTGCGCGCGCACAAGCGCCCGGTACGTCAGCCGGGTAAAACCTTCGCGACGATGGATCACAACGTTTCCACCCAGACCAAAGACATTAATGCCTCGGGTGAGATGGCGCGTATCCAGATGCAGGAGCTGATCAAGAACTGCAACGAATTTGGCGTTGAGCTGTACGATCTGAACCACCCCTATCAGGGCATCGTTCACGTGATGGGGCCAGAGCAGGGAATTACCCTGCCGGGCATGACCATCGTCTGCGGTGACTCCCATACCGCAACCCACGGCGCGTTTGGCGCCCTGGCGTTCGGGATTGGCACGTCTGAAGTTGAACACGTGCTGGCGACGCAGACCCTGAAGCAGGGCCGCGCCAAAACGATGAAGATTGAAGTGAAGGGCAAAGCGGCACCTGGCATTACCGCGAAAGACATCGTGCTGGCGATCATCGGTAAAACCGGCAGCGCAGGCGGTACCGGCCACGTCGTTGAATTCTGCGGCGACGCGATTCAGGCGCTGAGCATGGAGGGTCGCATGACCCTGTGCAATATGGCCATTGAGATGGGCGCCAAAGCCGGTCTGGTCGCGCCAGATGAAACGACCTTCAACTATGTGAAGGGCCGTCTGCACGCGCCGAAGGGCCAGGATTTTGACGACGCGGTAGCGTACTGGAAAACCCTGAAAACCGACGACGGGGCAACGTTTGATACCGTTGTCACGCTGCAGGCAGAAGAGATTGCCCCTCAGGTGACCTGGGGAACCAACCCGGGCCAGGTAATTTCCGTCAACGACGCCATTCCCGATCCGGCCTCCTTCGCCGATCCGGTCGAGCGCGCCAGTGCGGAAAAAGCGCTGGCCTATATGGGGCTGAAACCCGGCGTACCGTTGACCGACGTGACCATTGATAAGGTATTTATCGGCTCCTGCACCAACTCCCGTATCGAAGATTTGCGTGCGGCGGCAGAGATTGCCAAAGGCCGTAAAGTCGCACCGGGCGTGCAGGCGCTGGTGGTTCCAGGCTCCGGTCCGGTGAAAGCCCAGGCGGAAGCCGAAGGTCTGGATAAGATCTTTATCGAAGCAGGATTCGAGTGGCGCCTGCCTGGCTGCTCCATGTGCCTGGCCATGAATAACGATCGCCTGAATCCGGGTGAGCGCTGTGCCTCCACCAGCAACCGTAACTTTGAAGGCCGTCAGGGCCGCGGTGGGCGCACCCATCTGGTCAGCCCGGCAATGGCCGCCGCTGCGGCAGTCACCGGTCATTTCGCCGACATTCGCAGCCTGAAATAAGGAGACAATCATGGCAGAGAAATTTACCCAACATACGGGCCGTGTTGTCCCGCTGGACGCCGCTAACGTTGATACGGACGCGATTATTCCTAAGCAGTTTTTGCAGAAGGTGACCCGCACCGGCTTTGGCGCGCACCTGTTCAACGACTGGCGTTTCCTGGACGATAAAGGCGAGGTGCCTAATCCGGAATTCGTTCTGAACTTCCCGGAATACAAAGGCGCAACCATCCTGCTGGCGCGGGAAAACTTTGGCTGCGGCTCGTCGCGTGAACACGCCCCCTGGGCGTTGACAGACTACGGCTTTAAGGTGGTCATTGCCCCCAGCTTCGCGGATATCTTTTACGGCAACAGCTTCAACAACCAGCTGCTGCCGGTGACGCTGAGCGACGAACAGGTCGATGAATTGTTCGCGCTGGTTAAGGCAAATCCGGGCATGTCGTTTGAAGTGGATCTGGAAGCGGAAGTGGTGAAAGCCGGGGATAAAACCTACAGCTTCAGCATTGATGCGTTCCGCCGCCACTGCATGCTGAACGGTCTGGACAGCATTGGTTTAACGCTCCAGCACGAAGACGCCATCTCCGCGTACGAGAAAAAACAGCCTGCGTTTATGGGCTAAAGACAATGGCCCGCAAAAAGCGGGCCATTGATTTGTTTCGTGAAGCCGCCTTCCAGAATCAGACATCCTTAACCCGGCAAGTCAGCCCAAGCGTAACCACCGAAATCGCCGCAATCATCCAGTAAACTGAGCCATGCCCGTAACTTTGCGCCAGCGCCCCCTGAATCACGCCTGCCAGAATCACTCCGGTTGAAATACTGTTGGTAAAAAGCGTGGTCGCCGAGCCGGCACGACCGGGCATGAGATCCTGAAACCATAGCATGCCGATCCCGGCAACAATCCCGATAAACACGGCGTTAAACAGCTGCAGCGCCAGCAGCGCTTCGCGCGAATGGAAAAGGATCAGCCCCGCGTAGAACAGCACCCCGGCCGCCACGGCGACGATCATCATCCGACGCTTTCCAAAGCGCTTAACGTAGTAACCCGCCAGAATCATCGCCGGAATTTCCAGCCCGGCAGCGGTCCCCATTAAGATCCCCGCAAGCTTGTCCGGTAAACCCAGATCGCTGCTGATCCACAGCGGCATGTCGATGATGTACATGGTGTTGCAGGTCCACATCAGCGTGGAGGCAATAAACAGCATGCGGACGTTTTTGTCCTGCCAGCCGCTCACCTGGGTGAGCGGTTTATCCGCTGTCTGTTCGACGCGCGCCACGGACGGCAGTGCGAAGGCAATCAGCGCCAGGCTGATGACAAAAATCCCGGCCGCGATGGAGAACATCGCGGTAAAGCCGTAGTTCAACGCCAGCATGAAGGCCAGCGGCGGGCCAATGACCCACGCCAGCGAGAGCTGGGCACGCATCACCGAGCTGAACATCACCACTTCCCGCGCCGAGTTATCCGCATATTCCCGGGCCAGCGCGAACAGCTGCGGCATGGCGGTATTCGCAAGAGAGGCCAGCAGCACGCCGCAGGTAATGAGCGTCAGGTAATGACGATTGAAAGCAAAGAGCAGCGCGTTGCCCACGGCCATGGCGCAGCAAAAGAGGATCAGCTTACGACGATCGCCCTGGCTGTCCGATCGCTTCGCCAGCGCGAGGCTGACCAGGATCCCGGCTATCGCGTTGACGGTATAAAACAGCCCCACCCAGAACGGCTGTGCCCCCACCTCGCGGCTGAGAAACAGGCTCAGCGTCGGCGCCTGCAGCGCTCCCGCCACGCCCATCATAAAGGCCACCAGCATAAAAGCGGCATACACGCCGTTCAGGCGTCGCCCCATCGTCATCAACCACAGCATGCGCAAGTCCTTGTGAAAGCGAATCGAAATTGGGTGAAAGAATAAACGAAAAAAGCCAGCAAAAACATTTTGCTGGCGGGTGATTAGCACCAATACTCAGTCACACATGATCGAGGCGAGTCAGCGAGAAGAGGCCGGTTTCGTAACGTCCCACTGCATCAGTTCTTCTAACATTTTCAGCCGTTGCTCTGCACACGGGCGGGCCAGCCAGGACGATCCTTTTGTCGCTGAAAAGTACTGCTGATAAAACTGACGTGCGGTAGACCTCTTCATCATTTACCTCCTCGCTTCATCGGGAAGCATTATTGGCCTAATATAGGGATTAATAAATTGCTGGTTTTTTGTCAGGAGTTCCTCTTTTATGCCTTCCGGTCGTCTGCAGCAACAATTTATCCGCCTCTGGCAGTGCTGCGAGGGGCAATCGCAGGAAACCACGCTCAACGAGCTGGCTGACCTGCTTAGCTGTTCCCGCCGCCATATGCGCACGCTGCTCAATACCATGCAGCAGCAGGGGTGGTTAAGCTGGGAAGCGGAGGCGGGACGCGGGAAACGCTCGCGGCTGACCTTTCTCTACACCGGGCTGGCATTGCAGCAGCAGCGTGCAGAAGACCTGCTCGAGCAGGACCGTATCGATCAGCTGGTCCAGCTGGTGGGCGACAAGGCCGCCGTGCGCCAGATGCTGGTCTCCCATCTCGGACGCAGTTTTCGTCAGGGCCGACACATTCTGCGGGTGCTCTACTACCGTCCGATGAAAAATCTGTTGCCCGGCACGGCGTTACGGCGTTCTGAAACCCACATGGCCCGACAAATCTTCAGCGGCCTGACGCGGATAAATGAGGAAAACGGGGAACTGGAGGCGGATATCGCGCACCACTGGCAGCAGCTTTCCCCGCGCCACTGGCGCTTCTTCTTACGCCCCGGCATCCACTTTCACCACGGTCGCGAGCTGGAAATGCACGACGTCATCGCCTCTCTGGAACGCGCCCGCAGGCTGCCGCTCTACTCGCATATTTCGCGCATCCACTCCCCCACGGCCTGGACGCTGGATATCGAGCTGGCGCAGCAGGACAAGTGGCTTCCCTGGCTGCTGGGCTATGTGCCGTCGATGATTTTGCCTGCCGAGTGGGAATCCTTGAACAATTTTGCCAGCCTGCCGATTGGCACCGGGCCCTACTCCGTCTCCCGCAATAACAGCAACCAGCTGAAAATCCGCGCGTTCGATGACTACTTTGGCTATCGGGCGCTGATCGACGAAGTGAACGTGTGGGTATTACCGGATCTCAATGAAGACCTGAGCTGCGGGCTGACGCTTGAAGGCCCCACCACCGGAGAAAAGGCCGTGGAGAGCCGCCTGGAGGAGGGCTGCTACTATCTCCTCTTTGACCGCCGCACCCACCGTGGGGCAAACCCGGCTGTCCGCAAGTGGATCAGCCACGTGCTGTCTCCTTCCAATCTTATCTACCATGCGGAAGAGCAGTACCAGACATACTGGTTCCCGGCCTACGGCCTGCTTCCGCGCTGGCACCATGCCCGACCAACGCGCTGCGACAAACCCGCAGGGCTGGAGTCCATCACCCTGACCTACTACCGCGATCATGTTGAGCATCGTTTTATCGCCAGAATCATGACCCGCCTGCTGGCAGCGGAGGGAGTCAGGCTGGACATCAGGGAAGTGGACTATGACGAATGGCATCAGGGGGAGATCGCCAGCGATATCTGGCTCAACAGCGCCAACTTCACCCTGCCGCTCGATTTTTCCCTCTTCTCGCATTTGTATGAAGTCCCGCTGATCCAGCACTGCATCGACCGGGACTGGCAGCAGGATGCCGCCCTGTGGCGTGCGGGCGAGATGAATCTTGCCGTGTGGTGCCAGCAGCTGCTGGCCGAGCAGGCGATCGTCCCGCTGATCCACCACTGGCTGATGATCCAGGGCCAGCGCAGCATGCGCGGCCTGCGGATGAACACCCTGGGCTGGTTTGATTTTAAATCCGCCTGGTTTGCGCCCCCGGAGCCATAACGCTTTCGTAATATTCACCAAATCATTACAATAGCGCCGTTCTCAACGGGGTGCTGCATCACAGATGTGCGCTGAGATAATACCCGTCGAACCTGATCCGGATAACGCCGGCGAAGGGATTTGAGGCTGTCGCTCAAAATCCTTTGCCACTCAACCCTGAGGTGCAAAGTGTTAAAAAAAGTTCTCCCCCTGCTGGCGCTGTTCGCGCTGCCCGCTTTAGCCAAGCCCGTTCTGACGGTCTACACCTACGACTCCTTCTCCGCCGACTGGGGCCCTGGCCCGGTTGTCAAAAAAGCCTTTGAAGCGGACTGCAACTGCGAGCTGAAGTTCGTGGCGCTGGAAGATGGCGTTTCGCTGCTCAACCGCCTGCGCATGGAAGGCAAAAACAGCAAGGCCGACGTGGTGCTCGGGCTGGATAACAACCTGCTGGAAGCCGCCTCGCAAACCAAACTCTTTGCCAAAAGCGGCGTCGCGGCAGAGGCCGTTAACGTGCCGGGCGGCTGGAAGAACGACACCTTTGTGCCGTTCGACTACGGCTACTTTGCTTTCGTCTACGATAAAAACAAGCTGAAAAACCCGCCGAAGAGCCTGAAAGAGCTGGTGGAAAGCGACCAGAAGTGGCGCGTGATTTATGAAGATCCACGGACCAGCACGCCGGGCCTGGGCCTGCTGCTGTGGATGCAGAAAGTCTACGGCGATAAGGCGCCGGAAGCGTGGCAGAAGCTGGCTGCCAAAACCGTCACCGTGACCAAAGGCTGGAGCGAAGCCTATGGCCTGTTCCTGAAAGGCGAAAGCGATCTGGTGCTGAGCTACACCACCTCCCCGGCCTACCACATTATCGCCGAGAAGAAAGACAACTATGCTGCGGCTGATTTTGCGGAAGGGCACTATCTGCAGGTGGAAGTGGCCGCGCGTACCGCCGCCAGCAAACAGCCGGAACTGGCCGAGAAGTTCCTGAAGTTTATGGTTTCACCGGCATTCCAGAATGCCATTCCAGCGGGCAACTGGATGTATCCGGTCACCAGCGTTGCGCTGCCCACTGGTTTTGAGCAGCTGACCAAGCCGAAAACCTCGCTGGCGTTTACGCCGCAGCAGGTCGCCGCGCAGCGTGCCGCATGGGTAAGTGAATGGCAACGCGCCGTCAGCCGTTAATTCCCGGCTGGTTACTCCCCGGATTGCTCGCCGCCGTCGTGATGGTGACAGTCAGTCTGGGAGCCTTTCTTGCGCTGTGGTTTAACGCACCGGAGAGCGACCTGCTCGCCCTCTGGCACGACAGCTACCTCTGGCACGTTATCCGGTTCTCCTTCTGGCAGGCGTCTCTTTCTGCCCTGCTGTCGGCGATCCCGGCTATTTTTCTTGCTCGCGCGCTCTATCGGCGGCGTTTCCCCGGCAGGCAGGCCCTGCTGCGCCTGTGCGCCATGACGCTGATCCTGCCGGTTCTGGTGGCCGTTTTTGGCATTCTGAGTGTCTACGGTCGTCAGGGCTGGCTGGCCTCGCTGTTCGGCCAGCTTGGTATTGAGTGGTCATTCTCGCCTTACGGACTGCAGGGCATTCTGCTGGCGCACGTGTTTTTCAATATGCCGATGGCAACGCGCCTCTTTTTGCAGGCGCTGGAGAACATTCCCGGCGAGCAGCGGCAGATTGCCGCCCAGCTCGGCATGCGCGGCTGGTCGTTCTTCCGTTTTGTCGAATGGCCGTGGCTGCGCCGCCAGCTCCCGCCCGTGGCGGCATTAATCTTTATGCTCTGCTTTGCCAGCTTTGCCACCGTGCTGTCACTTGGCGGCGGGCCGCAGGCCACCACCATTGAGCTGGCGATTTACCAGGCGCTGAGTTACGACTACGATCCCGGTCGCGCCGCGCTGCTGGCGATAGTCCAGATGGCGTGCTGTCTGGTGCTGGTGCTGTTGAGCCAGCGGCTGAGTAAAGCCATTCCCGCAGGTAGTCATCAAATAACCGGCTGGCGCGATCCGCAGGACAGCCTGCACAGCCGCATCAGCGATGTTATCCTGATCGCGCTGGCGCTGCTGCTGTTGCTGCCGCCGCTGCTGGCCGTTATCGTTGACGGCCTGAACCTCAATCTTATGTCCGTCCTGCAACAGCCCGTTCTCTGGCAGGCGACCTGGACCTCGGTACGCATAGCGCTGGCTGCCGGATTGCTATGCGTTATGCTGACCATGATGCTGCTGTGGAGCAGCCGTGAGCTCTACGCCCGCCAGGCGCAAAAAACCGGACAAATGCTGGAACTGACGGGCATGCTGATACTGGCGATGCCGGGTATCGTGCTGGCAACGGGCTTCTTTTTACTGTTCAACAGCACCCTCGGCCTGCCGGAAAGGGCCGACGGCATTGTGATCTTTACCAACGCCCTGATGGCCATCCCCTACGCGCTTAAGGTGCTGGAAAACCCGATGCGCGACGTCAACAGCCGCTACGGTTTGCTGTGCCAGTCGCTGGGCATGCAGGGCTGGCAGCGGCTGAAGGTGGTTGAACTGCGCGCGCTAAAGCGTCCGCTGGCACAGGCGCTGGCGTTTGCCTGCGTGCTCTCTATTGGAGACTTTGGGGTCGTGGCGCTGTTCGGCAATGACGATTTCCGCACGCTGCCGTACTGGCTTTATCAGCAAATCGGCTCTTACCGCAGTCAGGACGGCGCGGTCACCGCGCTGTTACTGCTGCTGCTGTGCTTTGCCTTATTTACCGTTATCGAAAAACTCCCGGGGCGTGATGTTAAAACTGACTGATGTAACCTGGCTCTATCAGCATCTGCCGATGCGCTTTACGCTCTCCGTTCAGCAGGGCGAGCGGATTGCGGTGCTTGGCCCAAGCGGTGCCGGGAAAAGCACCTTGCTCAATTTGATCGCCGGTTTTCTGCAACCTGCCAGCGGGTCGATAGCCATCGATAATCGTGATTTCACCAACGCCCCTCCGGCTAAACGCCCTGTGTCGATGCTGTTTCAGGAAAACAACCTGTTTACCCACCTGACGGTGCGGCAAAACATCGCGCTGGGAATGCATCCGGGGCTCAGGCTGAACGATGCCCAACGCGAAAAACTTGAAGTGATTGCCGCACAGATGGGGATCGCTGAATTTATCGACAGGCTGCCGGGCGAGCTCTCCGGCGGCCAGCGTCAGCGCGTGGCGCTGGCGCGTTGTCTGGTGCGCGAGCAGCCGCTGCTGCTGCTGGATGAGCCGTTCTCGGCGCTCGATCCCGCGCTGCGCCAGGAGATGCTCGCCCTGGTGCAGGAGGTCTGCCAGCGCCAGCAGCTTACGATGCTGATGGTTTCGCACAGTATCGAAGATGCCGCACGGATTGCGCCGCGATCGGTGGTGATCGCGGAGGGACGCATTTTGTGGGATGGAGCAACAGAAGCATTAATGAGCGGAAAAGAAAGCGCTTCTGGATTATTGGGTATAAAACCGTAGGCCGGGCAAACGCAGTGCCGCCCGGCGCTTAACGGCTCACAACTTTCAACAGGATCTCACCGTACACCGGCATCAGCGGGTGGCGAATCAGCGCGACCAGGGCTACCACGGCCACACCCAGCGTCAGCGGGGCCAGCCACAAAAGACGAGAGCGCGGAAGATAGCGCGTCAGGCGATCGACGCTCGCTTTCGCGCTGCGCCACAGGCGCCAGCAGAGCCAGACCGCCAGCCACAGCAGCACCGCCGTGCCCAGCAGCAGCCACTTAAACTCACCGCTTTGCATACCGTCAGGAATATCAATCGCCGCACCGGCCAGAATACCCGGCAGGAAGTAGAACGGCGGCCAGAAGACGCAGCCGATGATGTTCGGCACCACAAACTTCGCGACGGGGAGATCCAGCATCCCGGCCACCATCGGCACCAGCGGACGCGTTGGCCCAACAAAGCGGCCCACGAGGATGGTAAACATGCTGTGCTGGTGCAGCGCATGCTCGGTTTTATCCAGCAGCGCTTTGTTCTTTTTCATGAACGACCAGCGGTGCAGCGGCTTCTTAAAGCGCCAGCCCAGCCAGAAGGAGATCCAGTCGCCCAGCAGACAGCCGATAATCCCGGCCAGCCATGCCTGCCAGAAATTGACCTCACCGCTGCCGATAAGCGCGCCAAGCCCCGCCATCATCACGGTGCCGGGCAGGATTAACCCGACAAGGGCCAGCGATTCCAGAAACGCCACCAGCGCCACGGCGATGAGCGAGTACATAACGGACTGGGTAATAAAGTGTTCCAGCAATGCCTGCATAACTATTCCGGTCAGAAAACGAATCAGCGATTCTGCTTAGCGCCCCGCACCGCGTCAAGGCAACAATTGTCTGAATAGTTTACAGGTTGCTTCCCGCATTCACCTGTTTGTTTATCTTTTTTTACCGTTTATTCACATCCCGCGCGGAATTCACTGGGGCTGGCACCGGTACATTTTTTAAATACGCGGGAGAAATAGAGCTGATCCTCAAAGCCCACGTTGCGCCCCACGGTGGCGATGGGCATCCGGGTGGTGCTGAGCAGCAGCTTCGCCTGGCTGATGCGCTGATCCTCGCGCCAGCTCAGTACGCTGACGCCAAGCTGCTGGCGGAACAGGTGCGACAGCCGCGACGGCGACAGGCAGACGTGCTGGGCAACGCTGGCGATATCAAACTGGCTATCGGCCAGGTGGTCGCTGATGTACTGGCAGGCGTCGCGCACGCGGTTATCCAGCGGCGGGTTAAGCGACGCGTTAATCGCCTCCATCCGCCGCAGCAACAGCTGTTCAAGGAGGTTTATCGCCAGCAGTTCGGCATAGCGTCCACCGGCCTGCCCCGCCTCGATAATCTGCGCAAAAAGCTCGCGAAACTGCGCCAGATGCACCTCATCCGGGCGATAAAACCCGGTGTGTGCAAAAATAGCCGGCCAGGAAAGCCACTCCTGCCAGTAGGCGCGCGGACGGAAGTAGACCCACTGGTGATACCACTCTTTGGCATCCGGATGACGGCCATAGTGGTGGATCTCCCCCGGCGGGAACAGCAGGATATCCCCCGGGCGGCAGACGAAATGCTGGTCACCGTTCTTGATGATCCCTTCCCCCCGCACGGTCAGGTTGAGGATATACCCTTTCATCCCGAGCGGTCGGTCGACGTAAAAGTCGAGATATCCCTCAGCCTCGATAGGGGTCAGCCCCGCCACAAGGTGCGCGTTAAACGAGTATCCCGGCAGCAGAGGATCGTTCTGCGTTTCGGCCATAGATTCAGTTCTCCCAAGGGTCCTGAAGGAAACCAATTGTCCATATCACTAAATGCAGGTTAAAAATGGCCCGCGAAAAGATCCAAAAAGCATCACGCCGCTTTTACGTCCGCCATGTTTCAGCCTTTCCCCCTGATTTCTCCGCCAGAGCAGGCAGATAACCAGTAACAAAAGTGTCTATAAGTGCGGCAGAAATGTCCACATTGAATATTTGCACGGCGTCACACTTTCCGTTGTAACAGCAATTTAGTCCATAAGATTAGCGGATCCTGCCTGACGACTTTTGTCCCCAGTCTCTAATGTTCTTCCATACCTGTTTTTTCGATGGAGCAACACCATGGCAATTGCGATTGGCCTCGATTTTGGCAGCGATTCAGTTCGCGCGCTGGCAGTGGACTGTACGTCCGGCCAGGAGATAGCAACCAGCGTTGAGTGGTATCCGCGCTGGCAAGAGGGGCGCTACTGCGATGCGCCAAACAACCAGTTCCGTCACCACCCGCGGGATTACATCGAGTCGATGGAAGCGGCGATCAAAACCGTCCTGGCCGAACTGACCGACGCCCAGCGGGCCGATGTTGTGGGGATTGGCGTCGACAGCACCGGCTCTACGCCTGCCCCTGTGGATGCCGAAGGCCGCGTGCTGGCGCTGCGCCCGGAGTTTGCCGACAACCCGAACGCCATGTTCGTGCTGTGGAAAGACCATACCGCCGTGGAAGAGGCCGAAGCCATCACCCGCTTATGCCATCAGCCGGGCAAAACGGACTACTCACGTTATATCGGCGGGATTTACTCCAGCGAGTGGTTCTGGGCCAAGATCCTGCACGTCACCCGCGCGGACGCGTCTGTCGCACAGGCAGCGGCGTCATGGATTGAGCTATGCGACTGGGTTCCTGCCCTGCTCTCCGGCACCACGCGCCCGCAGGATATCCGCCGCGGCCGCTGCAGCGCCGGGCATAAATCCCTGTGGCATGAAAGCTGGGGCGGCCTGCCTCCGGCCGCGTTCTTTGATGAGCTCGACCCGATCATCAACAAGAGCCTGTCATACCCGCTGTTTACCGACACCTTCACCGCCGATATTCCCGTCGGCACCCTCTGCGAAGAGTGGGCGACGCGTCTCGGCCTGCCGCAGAACGTAGCTATCTCCGGCGGCGCGTTTGACTGCCATATGGGCGCCGTGGGCGCGGGCGCACAGCCAAACACGCTGGTCAAAGTGATCGGCACCTCCACCTGCGACATCCTGACGGCAGATAAATCCACCGTCGGCGACCGCGCGGTAAAAGGCATCTGCGGCCAGGTTGACGGCAGCGTGGTGCCAGACTTTATCGGCCTCGAAGCCGGTCAGTCCGCGTTTGGCGATATCTACGCCTGGTTTGGCCGCGTGCTCGGCTGGCCGCTGGATCGGCTGGCGGCGTCACATCCTGAACTGAAAACCCAGATCGCCGAGAGCAAAAAGCAGCTCCTGCCGCAGCTTACCGACGCCTGGGCTAAAAATCCGTCTCTCGACCACCTCCCGGTGGTGCTGGACTGGTTTAACGGCCGCCGCACGCCGTTTGCCAACCAGCGCCTGAAAGGGGTGATTACCGACCTCAACCTGGCGACCGACGCGCCTGCGCTGTTCGGCGGTCTGATTGCCGCCACCGCCTTCGGCGCCCGCGCGATTATGGAGTGCTTCACCGAGCAGGGCATCGACGTGAACAACGTGATGGCGCTGGGCGGCATCGCCCGTAAAAACCCGGTGATCATGCAGGCCTGCTGCGACGTGCTGAACCGTCCGCTCCAGATTGTGGCCTCCGATCAGTGCTGCGCGCTGGGGGCGGCAATTTTCGCCGCCGTAGCCGCTGGCGTCCATGCGGATATCCCCACCGCGCAGCAGCATATGGCGAGTGCCGTCGAAAACACCCTTCAGCCGCGTGCCCAGCAGGCACAACGCTTTGAACAGCTTTATCAGCGCTACCAGCAATGGGCAAAAAGCGCCGAACTTCACTATCTCCCTGTCGCCGCCCCGGCCAAAAGCACCGCGGACACTACGGCAACCCTGACCCATTAAGGACACGATGATGACCATTTTTAATAACTATGAAGTGTGGTTTGTGATTGGCAGCCAGCATCTTTACGGACCGGAAGCGCTGCAGCAGGTAACGAAACACGCGGAGCACGTCGTTAACGCGCTGAACGCGGAAGCCAAACTGCCGTGCAAACTGGTGCTGAAACCGCTGGGCACGACGCCGGACGAAATCACCCACATCTGCCGCGACGCCAACTACGACGATAAATGCGCCGGTCTGGTGGTGTGGTTGCACACCTTCTCACCGGCAAAAATGTGGATCAACGGCCTGTCTATCCTCAACAAACCGCTGCTGCAGTTCCATACCCAGTTCAACGCCTCCCTGCCGTGGGACAGCATCGACATGGACTTTATGAACCTGAACCAGACCGCACACGGCGGCCGCGAGTTCGGCTTCATCGGCGCGCGTATGCGTCAGCAGCACGCGGTGGTCACCGGCCACTGGCAGGATGGCAAGGCGCAACAGCGTATCGGCGCCTGGATGCGTCAGGCGGTCTCTAAGCAGGATACCCGCCACCTGAAAGTGGTGCGTTTCGGCGACAACATGCGTGAAGTGGCGGTCACAGACGGCGATAAAGTCGCCGCGCAGATCAAGTTCGGCTTCTCAGTGAATACCTGGGCCGTGGGCGATCTGGTGCAGGTGGTGAATGACATCAGCGATGGCGACGTGAGCGCGCTGGTGGACGAGTACGAAAGCAGCTACCGCCTGACGCCTGCGGCACAAATCAACGGCGACAAGCGCCAGAACGTGCTGGACGCGGCGCGCATTGAGCTGGGCATGAAGCGCTTCCTGGAACAGGGTGGCTTCCACGCTTTTACTACCACTTTTGAAGACCTCCACGGCCTGAAACAGCTGCCGGGCCTGGCGGTACAGCGTCTGATGCAGCAGGGCTACGGCTTTGCAGGCGAAGGCGACTGGAAAACTGCCGCTCTGCTTCGCATCATGAAGGTGATGTCGACCGGTCTGCAGGGCGGCACCTCCTTTATGGAGGACTACACCTACCACTTCGAAAACGGCAATGACCTGGTGCTCGGCTCGCACATGCTGGAAGTGTGTCCTTCCATCGCGGTAGAGGAAAAACCGATCCTTGACGTGCAGTACCTCGGCATCGGCGGTAAAGCCGATCCGGCGCGTCTGATCTTCAACACCCGCACGGGCCCGGCCATCAACGCCAGCCTGATCGATCTGGGCGATCGTTTCCGCCTGCTGGTGAACTGCGTCGATGCGGTTGAAACGCCACACTCCCTGCCGAAACTGCCGGTCGCCAACGCCCTGTGGAAAGCACAGCCGGATCTGCCGACCGCGTCAGAAGCCTGGATCCTGGCCGGCGGCGCGCACCATACCGTCTTCAGCCACGCGCTGGATCTGAACGACATGCGTCAGTTCGCCGAGCTGCATGATATCGAGCTGACCGTCATTGATAACGATACCCGCCTGCCCGCCTTCAAAGACGCGCTGCGCTGGAACGAAGTCTATTACGGTTCAAAACGCTAAGCCCTGAATGCCCGGTGGCACCGCGTTTACCGGGCCTACGGTTCTGTAGGCCGGATAAGCGAAGCGCCATCCGGCACTGGAGACAACAATGTTAGAAGAGCTCAAACGCCAGGTGCTCGAAGCCAACCTGGCGCTGCCGAAACATAATCTGGTCACCCTGACCTGGGGCAACGTCAGCGCCGTTGACCGCGATAAAGGCGTGTTTGTGATCAAGCCTTCCGGCGTCGATTACACGGTGATGACGGCGGACGATATGGTGGTGGTCAGCATCGAAACGGGTGAAGTGGTGGAAGGGAACAAAAAGCCCTCCTCCGATACGCCAACTCACCGCCTGCTCTACCGCTCATTCCCAACCATCGGCGGTATCGTGCATACCCATTCACGCCATGCCACCATCTGGGCGCAGGCGGGCCAGTCCATCCCGGCGACCGGCACCACCCACGCGGACTACTTTTACGGCACCATTCCCTGCACGCGTCTGATGACAGATGCGGAGATTAACGGTGAGTACGAATGGGAAACCGGGAACGTGATCGTCGAAACCTTTGAAAAAGAGGGTATCGACGCGGCGCAAATGCCCGGCGTGCTGGTGCACTCCCACGGCCCGTTCGCCTGGGGTAAAAACGCGGAAGATGCGGTGCATAATGCGATTGTGCTCGAAGAGATCGCCTATATGGGGATCTTCTGTCGACAGCTGGCGCCGCAGCTGCCGGACATGCAGCAGACCCTGCTCGATAAGCATTATCTGCGCAAGCACGGCGCGAAGGCCTACTACGGGCAGTAAACTGTATATAAACCCAGCATTATAATCTTAACCAGGCTATAATCAGGCCTGGTTTTGTTTTATGGGATAACGGCGTGGCGCAGGCGCAAGAAGGCTTTTTACTGACCCGACACTGGCGGGATACGCCTCAGGGCACCGAGGTTGAATTCTGGCTGGCAACGGACAACGGCCCGCTGCAGGTGACGCTGCCGCCGCAGGAGTCCGTGGCGTTTATCCCAGAGCCGCACGTCGAAAAAGTGAAACAGTTGCTGCGCGGTGAAAACGGCTGGCGCATTACCCCGCTTGAACTGAAAGATTTCCACCGTCAGCCGGTTTACGGCCTCTACTGTCGCGCCCATCGTCAGCTGATGCGCTATGAAAAACTGCTCCGTGAAGCAGGCGTGACGCTCTACGAAGCGGATATCCGCCCACCCGAACGCTTTCTGATGGAGCGGTTTATTACCGCGCCCGTCTGGGTCGATGGTTCTCCGCAAAATGGCGGTCTCATCAACGCGCGGCTAAAGCCTAACCCACATTACCGCCCGCCGCTGAAGTGGGTCTCCCTGGATATCGAAACCACCCGTCACGGCGAACTGTACTGTATAGGACTTGAAGGCTGCGGCGATCGGGTTGTCTATATGCTCGGGCCACCGAATGGTGATGCCTCCGCGCTGGATTTCCGGCTTGAGTATGTTACCAGCCGGCCGCAGCTGCTGGAGAAGCTCAACCAGTGGTTTGCCGACTTCGATCCCGACGTTCTGATCGGCTGGAATGTGGTGCAGTTCGACCTGCGCGTGCTGCAAAAACACGCCGAGCGTTACCGCATCCCGCTGATGCTCGGGCGCGGCAACAGCGAGCTTGAGTGGCGCGAACACGGTTTTAAGAACGGCGTTTTCTTCGCACAGGCGAACGGCCGCCTGATTATCGACGGCATCGAGGCGCTCAAGTCCGCCTTCTGGAACTTCTCGTCATTCGCCCTCGAAGCGGTGGCGCAGGAGCTGCTTGGCGAAGGCAAATCCATCGACAACCCCTGGGACAGAATGGACGAGATCGACCGGCGCTTTAACGAAGACAAGCCCGCGCTCGCCACCTATAACCTGAAAGACTGTGAGCTGGTCACGCGGATTTTCCACAAAACCGAGATCATGCCCTTCCTGCTGGAGCGCGCGACGGTGAACGGACTCGCGGCGGACAGGCACGGCGGCTCCGTGGCGGCCTTTAGCCACCTCTATTTTCCCCGAATGCACCGGGCAGGATACGTTGCCCCCAACCTCGGGGACGTGCCGCCGCAGGCCAGCCCCGGCGGGTACGTCATGGATTCCCGACCAGGACTGTATGACTCCGTTCTGGTCCTGGACTACAAAAGCCTCTACCCGTCGATAATTCGCACCTTCCTGATCGATCCCGTCGGGCTGGTTGAGGGGCTGGCCCAGCCGGATGATGAACACAGCACCGAAGGCTTCCTCGGCGCACGCTTCTCGCGGGAAAAACACTGCCTGCCCGACATCGTAGGCAACATCTGGCACGGCCGCGACGAGGCCAAGCGCCACGGCAACAAGCCCCTCTCACAGGCGCTGAAAATCATCATGAACGCCTTCTACGGGGTGCTGGGCACCAGCGCCTGTCGCTTCTTCGACCCTCGGCTGGCGTCGTCGATCACGATGCGCGGGCACGAGATCATGCGCCAGACTAAAGCGCTGATTGAATCCCGGGGTTATGACGTCATCTACGGCGACACGGACTCCACCTTTGTATGGCTTAAGGGCGCGCATTCCGAAGACGATGCCGCGCAAATCGGCAAAGCGCTGGTTGCCTTCGTGAACGACTGGTGGCAGGAACATCTGCAGAAAGTGCGGTTAACCAGCGCGCTGGAGCTGGAATTTGAAACCCATTTTGCCCGCTTCTTAATGCCCACCATCCGCGGTACCGATCAGGGCAGCAAGAAGCGCTATGCCGGGCTGATTCAGGAAGGCGACGCGCAGCGGATGGTCTTTAAAGGGCTCGAGACAGTGCGTACCGACTGGACGCCGCTGGCCCAGCAGTTCCAGCAAACGCTCTATCTGCGGGTATTTCGCAATGAGCCGTATCAGGACTACGTGCGCGAGACGATCGCCAGCCTGATGGCAGGCGAACTTGACGCGCAGCTGGTGTATCGCAAACGCCTGCGCCGCCCGCTCGCGGAGTACCAGCGTAACGTTCCTCCGCACGTTCGCGCCGCGCGCCTCGCGGACGAAGAAAACGTCCGCCGTGGCCGCGCGCCGCAGTATCAGAATCGGGGAACCATCAAATACGTCTGGACGATAAACGGTCCGGAACCGGTGGATTATCAGCACTCGCCTCTGGATTATGAACACTATCTGACGCGTCAGCTTCAGCCGGTTGCCGACGGAATTTTGCCCTTCATCGACGATGATTTTGCTACACTAGTGACAGGGCAACTTGGCCTATTTTGACGCGTGACGAAATGGCTGCCATCCAGTACCATAGCGCCCTTTCCATTCCCGGACCCATTTTTCGATGACCGTCTTTTTTGACGGTGGTCGAACTATTGCCTGCAATTAAAGATTAGAGCCGAACAACTATGCCTTTTACACTTGGTCAACGCTGGATCAGCGATACAGAAAGCGAACTTGGATTAGGAACCGTCGTTGCCGTTGATGCGCGCATGGTTACCCTCCTCTTCCCTGCCACCGGTGAAAACCGCCTGTACGCCCGCAATGACTCCCCTGTAACCCGCGTGATGTTTAATCCGGGTGACACCGTGACCAGCCACGACGGCTGGCAGCTCAAGATTAAAGACGTAAAAGAAGAGAATGGACTGCTCGCCTACATCGGCACTCGCCTGGACACCGACGAGGCCAATGTCATCCTGCGCGAAGTGCTGCTCGACAGCAAGCTGGTGTTCAGCAAGCCGCAGGACCGCCTGTTTGCCGGGCAAATCGACCGTATGGATCGCTTCTCCCTGCGCTATCGCGCGCGTAAGTTCCAGAGTGAACAGTACCGCATGCCCTGGAGCGGCCTGCGCGGCCAGCGCACCAGCCTGATCCCCCACCAGCTGAACATCGCCCATGACGTGGGCCGTCGCCATGCGCCGCGCGTGCTGCTGGCAGATGAAGTGGGCCTGGGTAAAACCATCGAGGCGGGCATGATCCTGCACCAACAGCTGCTTTCCGGCGCTGCCGAGCGCGTGCTGATTGTGGTGCCAGAAACCTTACAGCACCAGTGGCTGGTTGAGATGCTGCGCCGCTTTAACCTGCGCTTCTCTCTGTTCGATGACGAACGCTACGCCGAAGCCCAGCACGATGCGGACAACCCGTTTGAAACCGAACAGCTGGTGATTTGTTCTCTCGACTTCGTGCGCCGCAGCAAGCAGCGTCTTGAGCATCTGTGCGATGCCGAGTGGGACCTGATGGTCGTCGACGAAGCGCACCACCTGGTCTGGAGCGAAGATGCGCCGAGCCGCGAATATATGGCTATCGAGCAGCTTGCCGAGCGCGTGCCTGGCGTCCTGCTGCTGACCGCTACGCCGGAACAGCTGGGTCTGGAAAGCCACTTCGCCCGTCTGCGCCTGCTCGATCCAAACCGTTTCCACGACTTCGGGCAGTTTGTGGAAGAACAGAATAACTACCGTCCGGTTGCAGATGCCGTCGCGCTGCTGCTGGCGGGCAAGCGTCTTTCTGATGATGAACTCAACACCCTGAGCGATCTGATTGGCGAGCAGGATATCGAGCCGCTGCTGCAGGCCGCTAACAGCGACAGCGACAACGCGGAATCCGCGCGTAAAGAGCTGATCGACATGCTGATGGATCGCCACGGCACCAGTCGCGTCCTGTTCCGTAACACCCGTAACGGTGTGAAAGGGTTCCCGAAACGCGAGCTGCATACCATTAAGCTGCCGCTGCCGACGCAGTATCAGACGGCAATTAAAGTTTCCGGCATCATGGGCGCGCGCAAAACGCAGGAAGAGCGCGCCCGCGACATGCTCTACCCGGAACAAATCTACCAGGAATTTGAAGGCGATACCGGCACCTGGTGGAACTTCGATCCGCGCGTAGAGTGGCTGATGGGCTACCTGACCGCGCACCGCTCCCAGAAGGTGCTGGTGATCTGCGCCAAGGCGGCCACCGCGCTGCAGCTGGAGCAGGTCCTGCGCGAGCGCGAAGGCATTCGCGCCGCCGTGTTCCACGAAGGCATGTCCATCGTTGAACGCGACCGCGCTGCGGCGTGGTTTGCCGAAGAGGACAGCGGCGCTCAGGTTATGCTCTGCTCTGAAATCGGTTCTGAAGGCCGTAACTTCCAGTTCGCCAGCAACCTGGTGATGTTCGATCTGCCGTTCAACCCGGATCTGCTGGAGCAGCGTATTGGCCGTCTGGATCGTATCGGTCAGGCGCACGATATTCAGATCCACGTGCCGTATCTGGAAAAAACGGCCCAGTCCGTGCTGGTGCGCTGGTTCCACGAAGGTCTGGATGCGTTTGAACATACCTGCCCGACGGGCCGCACCATTTACGATCAGGTGCACGGCGATCTGATCGGCTATCTGGCCGCGCCGGAAAACACCGACGGCTTTGACGATCTGATTAAGTCCTGCCGCGAGAAGCACGACGCGCTGAAAGCGCAGCTTGAACAAGGCCGCGACCGCCTGCTGGAGATCCACTCCAACGGCGGGGAAAAAGCGCAGGCGCTGGCTGAGAGCATTGAAGAGCAGGATGATGACACCAGCCTCATCAGCTTCTCCATGAACCTGTTCGACATCGTGGGCATTAACCAGGACGACCGCGGCGAGAACCTGATTGTCCTGACCCCGTCCGATCACATGCTGGTGCCAGATTTCCCGGGCCTGCCGGAAGATGGCTGCACCATCACCTTCGAGCGTGATGTGGCGCTGTCCCGCGAAGATGCCCAGTTCATCACCTGGGAACACCCGCTGATCCGTAACGGGCTGGATCTGATCCTCTCTGGCGATACCGGCAGCAGCACCATCTCGCTGTTGAAAAACAAGGCGCTGCCCGTAGGCACGCTGCTGCTGGAGCTGATCTACGTTGTGGAAGCGCAGGCGCCGAAACAGCTGCAGCTCAACCGCTTCCTGCCACCAACGCCGGTGCGTCTGCTGCTGGATAAAAACGGCACGAACCTCGCAGGACAGGTTGAATTTGAGAGTTTCAACCGCCAGCTGCGCGCGGTGAACCGCCATACCGGCAGCAAGCTGGTCAATGCGGTGCAGCAGGACGTGCATGCCATTCTCCAGCAGGGTGAAACCCAGATTGAAAAAGCGGCCAGAGCGCTGATTGACGCCGCGCGCAGTGAAGCCGACGAGAAACTGTCTGCAGAGCTGTCGCGTCTGGAGGCGTTGAAGGCCGTGAACCCGAACATCCGTGACGACGAGCTGGCGGCGATTGAAAGCAACCGTCAGCAGGTGCTGGAAAGCCTGGATCAGGCAAGCTGGCGTCTGGATGCCCTGCGTCTTATCGTTGTGACGCATCAGTAAACGGAGCGCAAGATGGTGATGGAGCCGTACAATCCGCCGCAGGATCCCTGGCTGGTCATTCTGTATCAGGATGAACACATTATGGTAGTCAACAAGCCCAGCGGGCTGTTGTCCGTGCCGGGTCGTCTGGATGAGCACAAAGACAGCGTGATGACGCGCATTCAGCGCGATTATCCTCAGGCGGAGTCGGTCCATCGCCTGGACATGGCGACCAGCGGCGTGATTGTGGTGGCGCTGAACAAAGCGGCAGAACGCGAGCTGAAGCGCCAGTTCCGCGAGCGCGAGCCGAAGAAGCAGTATGTCGCCCGCGTCTGGGGTCACCCGGCGCAGGCGGAAGGGCTGGTGGATTTACCGCTGATCTGCGACTGGCCGAATCGGCCAAAGCAGAAGGTGTGTTATGAAACCGGTAAGGCCGCGCAAACCGAGTATGAAGTGCTTGAGTACGCGCCGGATAATACCGCGCGCGTCCTGCTTAAGCCGATTACTGGACGTTCACACCAGCTGCGCGTGCATATGCTTGCGCTGGGTCATCCGATTCTGGGCGACCGCTTTTACGCGCCGCCTGAAGCGCTGGCCTTAGCGCCACGTCTGCAGCTGCACGCGCAGACGCTTACCATCACCCATCCGGCCTTCGGTAACGCGATGACGTTTAAAGCCCCGGTCGATTTTTAAATTCCTGATGTGAATATTTACTGTCAGCTCACTGTCGACGGTAAATATTCACACAGCATATATATCTCCCCTGCTCATCTGAAAACCCGCCCAAGTTCATTCACGATAATTATCTCTTCCTTAAATAACACTCAGTATTTTTAGAAAGACTAAGGTTTGGATTAAAAAATATTAAATTGAACACGATGCAATTTATTACTGATAATCCAGCTCATTTTAAGGAAATACTAACTCTACCCTATCCAAACGGAGTTATTTTTCTACTCAACAGCCACACTTAGTTTACTCATTGATTCACAAGGAAGTGTATGAACCGTTCGTATAACATCGTCTGGAATTGCGCCAGAAATATGTACATCGTTGCCTCGGAGTTTTCAAAAGGGGACAGCAAAGTTAAATCCTGCGTACGCGCCGGAAGCGCGATCGCAACGTTTATCTTGTCAGGTGTTGTGAGTACCGCACACGCCAGTGACACGACGTTTGTTGCAGCCCCGGGTAATAACACCATCAGTGGTGAATATTCAACGACGAGCCCTAATACCTCGGCGGTATCCGCCTCTGGCTCTGATGTCATCGTCACCGATAACGGCGCCTTAACGATATCCACAACCGGGGATGCAGGCATGGGGCTATCCGTGTCGAATGGAGCGAAAATCACGCTCGATGATTCGGGATCCACAATCCGCACTTCCGGGGAAGGCAGTCATGCGATAACCATTGTCGGTGATAACTCAGAAGCCATGTTGAACAACCTTACCGTTTCGACGGAAGGCGAGATCGCCTCTGCCGTATTGTTTAGCTCTAATGCAAAAGGCACCATTGACGGGGGGAGCTATACGGCGACGGGAGAGGGTTCTTATGGTGTTGAGATATTGAATGGCGCAGACCTGACGATAAAAAACGCGACCATTACGACTTCCGGGCATGGCATGGCTCGGGCTATTGTTAACCGATATGCCACCCTTTCATTAGACAATGTGAATATAAACACCACGGGAGATTTTGGTAATGCAGGTATATATAACGACGGTGAATTGACCGGCTCAAACGTCACGATTACCACTACCGGAAGTCAGAGCTTTGGTATTCAAAACTATACCAACACATTTAATTTAGCGGCATCCCACGTTGAAACTTACGGTGAGCAGTCAGTTGGCATAATGAATACCGGACGCGCAGAACTCACTGATACTCATATCGTCACTCATGGGAAAAATGCTGACGCAATATCCTCTGACGGGGCAAAGAGCACATTCGTACTGAATAACGGTTCAGCGATCGCGTCCGGAGAAAATTCGCGGGCAGTGGCGATGACTCACGGTGGAACCCTTGAGGCGAACAGCACAGATATCACCAGCGAACAATCTGCTGCCATTGCCTTAGAAAGCGCCAGCAGCGCGACCGTCACCCACAGCAACGTTTCCGGTAGCAATGTCGCCTTCTCGTTCAGCGGTGGAAAAAATGTCGCTACGATTGACGGAGGGAGCATTACGGCAACCGCGTCAGGAGGAAGTGCTTTTGCGGTGGATTCCGGATCTGCCGATATTAACGTGAAGAATGTGCAAACGATGAACGCAGACAATCTGCTCACCGTGGCCAATACCACTGATGCAGTCACCCTTCGCGCTGAAAACAGCAAGCTGTCCGGCGCCGTTAAGGCCAGCGGTGATAACGTCAGCATGACGCTGGATGCGAACAGCCAATGGCTGCTGACGGCCGATTCCAGCGTCGGTAATCTTACCAGCAGCGGACGCATCACACTCGGCGATGAAAACGGCAGTACTGGTACACTCAATGTCGGTAATCTCACCCTTCGGGCTAACAGCCAAACTGATGTCTATCTTGACGCAAACGCGACCGATGCGCCGATTGTCGCTCAGAATGCGACGCTTGATGGCACACTAAATATTACAGGTTACGGTAGTGCCAGCACGCTTTCCGCGGATAGCGCCTTCACGGTGATTGACGCTGAAAATGCAATCAATGGCAATTTTACCAACCTCACCGTCGCGGGCATGGCATCTGGCTCCGTTGACTTCATCACCTTTAGCGGCACCATTGATCCCGCCGACGTGACCAATTACGTCCTGACACCGTCATTAACCTGGTATGCCAGCCAGAACCCAGCGGCAACAGCGGCTCACGGCACATTCACTCTGAACAATCCTGACGGCAGCTTTACGCTGAGCACGGCGCTTGTCGATCAAAACGCCGAAGCCACGACCGGATGGGACGGAAAATCGCTGACCAAAGAGGGGCAAGGTACGCTGATCCTCAATGCCGCAAACAGTTACAGCGGCACAACGGATGTGAACCAAGGCACGCTCTGGCTGGACGAGGCTGGCGTTATCGGCGTACAAAACAGCGAGCAGGCCGTGAATGTCGCGGCAGGCGCCACGTTTGGCGGTTCCAACGGTGTGGTGAACGGCAATGTTAATAGCAAGGGTACCATTCAGTTCAACGACACGCTAACGATCAATGGTGATCTGAGCAACGCAGGCAGCATTGTCAGCGGCAATATTGAGGGAACCAATGGTGCGACGACCGGCAACACGCTGATCGTAAACGGCGATTACACCAGCAACCAGGGTTCTGTGACGCTAAATACGCAGTTAGGCGACGACACGTCTCCAACCGATATGCTTAACATTACGGGGAATACGTCCGGGAACACCACCCTGTACATTAACAACGTTGGTGGTCAGGGCGCACTGACCCAAAACGGTATTGAAGTGATTACGGTCGGCGGTGAATCAAACGGCACCTTTGTTCAGGGTAATCAGGTCCAGATTAACGCCTACGAATACCGCCTGTATCAGGACTCAGGGGACTGGTATCTTCGTTCCCAGGCCACGAGTGATAATGGCGACGTAACGCCTCAGTATCGTGCCGATATCGGTTCATACCTCAGCAACCAGTGGCTGGCTCGCGATCTGCAAATGCAGACCCTGTCAGACCGAGAAGGCAGTCAGTTCAAATCGGAAAACGGCACGACATGGGCGCGTTTCAAAGCAGGTAAGAACCAGTCTACTGCGGCAGAGAGCAATATTGATATCGACAGCAACTATTCCCAGTTCCAGATTGGGGGCGATGTTGCCGCCTGGAACAACGGCGAACAAAGCCTGGTGGTCGGGGTTATGGGTAGCTATGTCAACGCCAGCAGCGACAGCACTGGCAATAAAGGTGCTGACGGCAGCCGCTTTAGCGCTGACGGTAAAGTCGATGGCTATAACCTCGGAGTCTATGCAACGTGGTTTGCCGATGCCCGACAGCATCAGGGTTTTTATGTCGACAGTTGGTATCAGTATGGGATGTACCACAACAGCGTAGATAACAGTGACGTTGGCTCAATGGATTACGATTCAAACGCCAACGCCGTTTCGCTGGAAACAGGCTACCGCTACGATATCGCACTCGGCGACAACACGCTGAGCCTCACGCCGCAGGCACAGGTCGTCTGGCAGGATTACAGTGCGGATGACATCAAAGACAGCAGCGGCACGACGATTGATGGGCAAAACGGCGAAAGCTGGACCACCCGTTTAGGCCTGCGCATTGACAGCAAGATGAATAAGTCGAACGACGCGGTTATCCAGCCGTTTGCGGAGGCCAACTGGCTGCATACCTCTGAAGACACGGCAGTCAACTTTGGTGACACACAGATCAAACAGGACCTTCCTGCCGATCGTGCGGAGCTGAAAGCGGGTATTCAGGCAAATGTGAGCAAGCAATGGAGCGTTATTGCCCAGGTCTCCGGACAGAAAGGTGATAATGAGTACAGCGATGTAAACGGTAGCCTGAACGTACGCTACAGCTGGTAACGCTGTATAAAGGGCCTGGCAGCTCATGCTGTCAGGCCCTTCATCATTCTAAAAAGGGGCTTATTTGAAGCCTTTCTTCTCTTTAATCAGCTCGTACGCTTTCTGAATTTCCTGCGCTTTTTGCTTCGCCATCTCCATCATTTCAGGCGGTAAGCCTTTTGCAACGAGCTTGTCTGGATGGTGCTCGCTCATGAGCTTACGATAGGCACGTTTGATGGTGGTCTGATCGTCAGAGGGTTTTACGCCAAGCACGTTGCAGGCATCTTCCAGCGTCGGACCGCGCTGCGCCTGCTGCCAGGCACCGCCAGAAGACTGCTGGTGATACCCGCCGCCAAACTGCGCGCCACCCTGCATCATGCGCAGGAACTGATCGAACTGCATACGGGAGATACCCAGCTCTTCCGCAATCACGTATAAAACATCGCGTTCGTTAGGGTGAAGCGAGCCGTCGGCGAAGGCCGCCTGAATCTGAATTTCCAGAAACATCCGAATTAAATCAAAACGGCCGAAGCAGATGCTGCGGAACTGGCGCATTTTTTCGCGAAGCGGGTAGTTATCGGATTTCCCGATGCGAAACGCATTTTGCGCCTCCAGGCGGGAGTCACCGTGCAGATTCATGCGATCCATAAAGACGCTGGCAATCTGAATATCGGCTTCCGTGACGCGCCCTTTGGATTTGGTTAAATGCCCCATCACCTCAAAAGTGGTGGAGAAAAAGAGTGACTGGCGCTCGCGCTGGTTGGCAAACCAGGCCATTTTACGGCTGCGCGCCTTATCAAACATATGGCCAATAATAAGCCCCAGCACTATTCCCCAGAACCCGGCACCCATGATGATGGCGAACGCAACGCCGATTATTTTACCCCAATACTGCATATACTCCCCGGATAGTCATATTCCTGGCCGACGCAACGTCATCATCACTGTGTTCAAGTCACGGTCAATTGAAGGACATCGCCTATAATTTGCTTTATCATACTCGTCATTCGATAGCGAGCCTAACACTCTGGCACGCAAACGGGCAGGATTAACGCTGGTACTGCGCAGATGAGTAAGATAGTCTCTGAGCGTTTGTAAGCCGTAGCCACTGATGACGGAACAATAAAATACAACGTATGAAAAAACGTATCCCCACCCTCCTGGCCACAATGATTGGCACCGCCCTGTACAGTCAACAGGGGCTGGCGGCCGATCTCGCCTCGCAGTGTATGCTTGGCGTCCCAAGTTATAATCGCCCACTGGTGAGTGGCGATACCAATAGCTTGCCGGTAACCATTACTGCCGACAGTTCAAAAGGGACTTACCCTGACAATGCCACCTTTACAGGCAATGTCGATATTAACCAGGGCAATAGCCGCCTGCAGGCAGATGAAGTGCAGTTGCACCAGAAGCAGCCGGAAGGTGCGGCCGAGCCGGTACGAACGGTGGATGCGCTGGGTAATGTGCACTATGACGACAATCAGGTCATCCTGAAAGGTCCGAAAGCCTGGTCAAACCTGAATACCAAAGACACTAACGTCTGGAAAGGTGATTACCAGATGGTGGGTCGCCAGGGGCGCGGTGACGCGGACCTGATGAAACAGCGCGGTGAAAACCGCTATACGATCCTGGAAAATGGCACGTTCACGTCGTGTCTGCCGGGTTCAAATACCTGGAGCGTGGTCGGGAGCGAAGTTATCCATGACCGCGAAGAGCAGGTCGCAGAGATCTGGAACGCTCGCTTCAAGGTGGGTCCGGTCCCCATATTCTACAGCCCTTATCTGCAGCTTCCGGTGGGTGACAAACGTCGCTCCGGTTTCCTGATCCCGAATGCCAAATACAGCACCACGAACTACTTTGAGTTCTACCTGCCGTATTACTGGAACATCGCGCCTAACATGGATGCGACGATCACGCCGCACTATATCCACAAGCGCGGTAACGTCATGTGGGAGAACGAGTTCCGCTATCTGACCCACGCCGGTGCGGGTCTGATGGAGCTGGATTATCTGCCGTCGGATAAAGTCTTCCAGGACGAGCATCCCACTGAAGGTGATAAGCACCGCTGGATGTATTTCTGGCAGCATTCCGGGGTGATGGATCAGGTGTGGCGTTTCAACGTCAATTACACCAAGGTCAGTGACCCGAACTACTTCAACGATTTTTCGTCAAAATACGGTTCGAGTACCGACGGTTATGCAACGCAGATCTTCAGCGTTGGCTATGCGGTGCAGAACTTCGATGCGACGGTAACTAGTAAGCAGTTCCAGGTGTTCTCAAGCCAGACGGCGAGTACCTATGGTGCCGAACCGCAGTTGGACGTTAACTGGTACCAGAATGACGTAGGGCCATTTGATACCCGCATTTATGGCCAGGCAGTGCATTTTGTAAACACCAATTCCTCTATGCCGGAAGCCACCCGTGTTCACCTGGAGCCCGTCATTAACCTTCCATGGTCGAATGACTGGGCTAGTCTGAACACGGAAGCTAAGCTGATGGCGACACACTATCAGCAGAAAAACATAGATGATTACAACGCGAACCCAAACAATACCGGTCACCTGGAAGAATCAGTAAACCGTACGCTTCCTCAGTTCAAAATGGACGGTAAGCTGATCTTCGAACGCGATATGGATCTTCTGGCGGATGGCTATACCCAGACGCTGGAGCCACGTATGCAGTATCTGTACGTGCCTTATCGCGATCAGAGCAACATCAATAACTACGACTCTTCTTTACTGCAGTCTGACTACAGTGGCCTGTTCCGCGACCGTACCTACGGTGGCCTTGACCGCATCGCATCAGCGAACCAGTTAACGACCGGGGTCACATCGCGCGTTTATGATGATGCTGCCGTTGAACGTTTTAACGTTTCTGTTGGTCAAATCTATTATTTCACCGAGTCTCGCACGGGCGATGACAACATTAAGTGGGAGAAAGATAATAAGACGGGTTCGCTGATTTGGGCTGGCGATACCTACTGGCGCATGACCGATCGTTGGGGCCTGCGTGGTGGCGTTCAGTATGACACCCGTCTCGACAATATCGCTAACAGCACGGCGGCTATAGAATATCGCCGGGATGAAGATCGGATGGTGCAATTGACCTATCGTTATGCCAGTCCCGAATATATTCAGGCGACATTACCAAACTATGGTACTGCCGAGCAGTATAAAGACGGTATTTCGCAGGTGGGTGGCGCAGCGAGTTGGCCTATCGCCGACCGTTGGTCAATCGTAGGCGCTTACTACTTTGACACTAACACCAATAAAGCTGCTGACCAGATGTTGGGGCTGCAATATAACTCCTGCTGCTACGCGCTGCGTGTCGGTTACGAACGTAAGCTTAACGGCTGGGAAAACAATCAGAGCAAATACGATAACGTGATTGGCTTTAACTTCGAGTTACGCGGCCTGAGTTCCAACTACGGTCTGGGTACGCAGAAAATGCTGCGCTCGAACATTCTGCCTTACCGCAGTTCCTTGTAATGTGCTTGATTTGCAACGTAATCCGCTTTGCGGTTAATTGAAATGGAAAAAGTATGAAGAACTGGAAAACGCTGCTGCTCGGTGTCGCTATGGTTGCGAATACCAGCTTCGCGGCCCCCCAGGTTGTTGATAAAGTCGCTGCTGTGGTTAACAACGGCGTCGTGCTTGAAAGTGACGTTGACGGTCTGATGAAATCGGTGAAGCTCAATTCGGGCGAAGCGGGTCAGCAGCTTCCGGATGACGCCACGCTGCGCCACCAGATCCTGGAACGCCTGATCATGGATCAGATCGTTCTGCAAATGGGGCAGAAAATGGGTGTGAAGGTCACTGACGAGCAGCTCGATCAGGCGATCGCTAACATCGCGAAGCAGAACAATATGTCTTTAGACCAGATGCGCAGCCGTCTGGCCTATGACGGCATCAGCTACGCTACCTATCGTAACCAGATCCGGAAAGAGATGCTGATTTCGGAAGTGCGTAACAACGAAGTGCGTCGCCGCGTCACTATCCTGCCTCAGGAAGTGGACGCGCTGGCAAAACAGGTGGGTAACCAGAACGATGCAAGCACAGAGCTGAACCTGAGCCACATTCTGATCCCACTGCCAGAGAACCCTACGTCCGATCAGGCTGCGGAAGCAGAAAGCCAGGCGCGTTCAATTGTCGAGCAGGCGCGTAACGGCGGTGACTTTGGCAAGCTGGCCATCACCTACTCCGCAGACCAACAGGCGCTGAAAGGCGGCCAGATGGGCTGGGGACGTATTCAGGAGCTGCCATCCCTCTTTGCCCAGGCACTGAGCACGGCTAAGAAAGGCGATATCGTCGGTCCAATCCGTTCAGGCGTGGGCTTCCACATTCTGAAAGTGAACGATCTGCGCGGCCAGAGCCAAAATATCTCCGTTACCGAAGTTCACGCTCGCCACATTCTGCTGAAGCCGTCACCAATCATGACTGACGATCAGGCGCGTGCGAAACTGGAACAGATTGCGGCAGATATTAAGAGCGGTAAAACCTCGTTTGCGAAGGCAGCAAAAGAGTTCTCTCAGGATCCTGGGTCTGCTAACCAGGGTGGCGATCTGGGCTGGGCAGCGGCGGATATTTACGATCCTGCCTTCCGTGACGCGTTGATGAAGCTGAACAAAGGCCAGATCAGCGCGCCGGTACACTCTTCGTTTGGCTGGCATCTGATCGAGCTGATGGACACTCGTAACGTTGATAAAACGGATGCAGCACAGAAAGACAGAGCCTACCGCATGCTGTTTAACCGTAAGTTCTCTGAAGAAGCAGCCACCTGGATGCAGGAACAACGCGCCAGTGCTTACGTGAAAGTGCTGAGCAACTAATGAAACAGCATCGTGTTGTTATCACGCCCGGCGAACCCGCCGGGATTGGACCTGACCTCGTTGTCCAGCTTGCCCAGCGCAGCTGGTCAGTAGAACTGGTTGTCTGCGCCGATGCAACACTGTTACAAGACCGGGCAGCGCTGCTCGGTCTGCCTTTAACGCTCATCCCTTACGTTGAAGGTCAACAGCCTGCACCGCAGCAAGCCGGTACCCTCACTCTTCTTTCTGTTCCCCTTCGTACGCCGGTCATTCCTGGCCAGCTCAGCACGGAAAACGGCCACTATGTCGTTGAAACCCTTGCGCGCGCCTGCGACGGTTGCCTGAAGGGCGAATTTGCCGCCCTGATTACCGGCCCCGTCCACAAAGGCGTGATCAACGAAGCGGGCATACCGTTTACCGGGCATACGGAGTTCTTTGAAGAGCGCTCGCACAGTCCGAAAGTGGTGATGATGCTGGCGACGGAAGAAATGCGCGTTGCGCTGGTGACCACCCATCTGCCGATCAAAGCGATTCCGGATGCGATCACGCCTGAACTCCTGCGCGAGATCATCGGGATTTTGCATCACGATCTGCAGACAAAATTTGGGATCCCGCAGCCGCATGTGCTGGTCTGTGGCCTGAATCCGCACGCCGGCGAAGGCGGGCACATGGGTACCGAAGAGATCGACACCATCATTCCGGTACTCAACGAAATGCGGGCGAAGGGGATGAATCTCAGCGGTCCGCTGCCTGCTGATACCCTTTTCCAGCCGAAATACCTGGATAATGCCGACGCCGTGCTCGCGATGTACCACGATCAGGGCCTGCCCGTGCTAAAATACCAGGGCTTTGGCCGCGGCGTGAATATCACCCTCGGTTTACCCTTTATTCGAACGTCCGTTGACCACGGTACTGCGCTGGATCTGGCAGGCCAGGGGAAGGCGGATGTCGGCAGTTTTATTACGGCGCTTAATCTCGCCATCAAAATGATTGTTAATACTCAATGACTAATCGAGTCCATCAGGGCCACTTAGCCCGTAAACGTTTCGGGCAAAACTTCCTAAACGATCAGTTCGTGATCGAAAGCATTGTCTCGGCTATTAATCCGCAAAAAGGCCAGGCGATGGTCGAAATCGGCCCGGGTCTTGCCGCGCTGACCGAACCGGTAGGCGAGCGCCTCGACGAGCTGACCGTCATCGAACTGGACCGCGATCTGGCCGCACGCCTGCAAACGCACCCGTTCCTCGGGCCGAAGCTGACCATCTATCAGCAGGACGCCATGACCATGAACTTCGGCGAACTGTCAGAAAAAATGGGTCAGCCGCTGCGCGTATTCGGCAACCTGCCGTATAACATCTCCACGCCGCTCATGTTCCACCTCTTTAGCTATACTGATGCCATTGCCGACATGCACTTCATGTTGCAAAAAGAGGTGGTTAACCGCCTGGTTGCAGGCCCGAACAGTAAAGCGTATGGTCGTTTAAGCGTGATGGCGCAATATTACTGCAACGTGATCCCGGTACTCGAAGTACCGCCGTCAGCGTTCACACCACCACCGAAAGTGGATTCAGCGGTTGTGCGCCTTGTGCCGCACAAAACGAAACCGTACCCGGTAAAAGATCTGCGTGTACTGAGCCGCATTACCACTGAAGCCTTTAACCAGCGTCGTAAAACGATCCGTAACAGCCTCAGCAATTCCTTCACCGTTGAGGTGTTAGCTGAGCTTGGGATCGACCCGGCAATGCGTGCGGAGAACATCTCCGTAGAGCAATACTGCAAGCTGGCTAATTACATCAGCGAAAATGCGCCGCCGAAGGAGAGTTAAGCCATGATTGATTCGCCCCGCGTATGTGTCCATGTACAAAGCGTTTATGTTGAATCACAGTCCTCACCGGATGAAGAACGTTTTGTCTTTGCTTACACCGTGACCATTCGCAATCTGGGGCGGACGCCCGTGCAGCTGCGCGGTCGCTACTGGCTTATCACCAACGGCAATGGCCGCGAAATCGAAGTCCAGGGGGAAGGTGTGGTCGGTGAACAGCCTCATATCGCCCCTGGCGAAGAGTACCAGTACACCAGCGGCGCGGTGATTGAAACGCCGATGGGTACCATGCAAGGCCATTATGAAATGGTCGACGTCGATGGCAATGATTTCCGCATTGCCATTCCGGTGTTCCGTCTCGCCGTAACCACACTCATTCATTAATCTAATGTCTACATATCTGATTGGCGACGTTCACGGTTGCTACGATGAACTGATCGCATTATTAAAACAGGTCGACTTTACGCCAGGACAGGACACACTCTGGCTGACGGGCGATTTAGTCGCGCGTGGCCCCGGCTCCCTTGAAGTATTACGTTTCGTCAAATCGCTAGGCGACAGCGTGCGCATGGTGCTGGGCAATCACGATTTGCATCTGCTGGCGGTGTTCGCCGGGATCAGCCGCAACAAGCCTAAAGATCGCCTCACCCCGCTGCTGGATGCGCCAGATGCCGACGAGCTGATTAACTGGCTGCGCCGTCAGCCGCTGCTGCAGGTCGACGAAGAGAAAAAGCTGGTCATGGCGCATGCCGGGATCACCCCACAATGGGATCTTGAGACGGCGAAAACCTGTGCGCGCGACGTTGAGGCGGTGCTGGCGAGCGACTCCTATCCTTTCTTCCTCGATGCCATGTACGGCGATATGCCGAACCACTGGAGTGAGGATCTCAGCGGTCTGGCGCGTCTGCGCTTTATTACCAACGCCTTCACCCGCATGCGTTTCTGCTTCCCGAACGGACAGCTGGACATGTATTCCAAAGAGACGCCGGAGAGCGCGCCCGCTCCGCTCAAACCGTGGTTTGCCATTCCGGGGCCGGTGACAAGTGAGTACAACGTGGTATTTGGTCACTGGGCTGCACTGGAAGGAAAAGGAACGCCGGAAGGGATCTACGGTCTGGATACCGGATGCTGCTGGGGCGGAGAGTTAACCTGCTTACGCTGGGAAGATAAAACTTACTTTGTTCAGCCGTCCAACCGACAGCTGGATTTAGGGGGAGACGAGGCGGTTGCCTCCTGATATGCACTTCCCTCTCCCGGCCGGGAGAGGGAAAAAATCACTTAACGACGTTCCAGGATCTCGAAGCAGTAGCTATGAGAATTCTGTGCATCCGCGTCGTGGAATTCACTGAATACCGATTCCCACTCGTCCGGATCGTAGTCAGGGAAATGGGTATCCCCTTCCACTTCCGCATCAATGTGGGTCAGATACAGCTTCTGCGCTTTTGGCAGGAACTGCTCGTACACGCGCCCGCCGCCAATCACCATGATCTCTTCGGCATTGCCGCATGCAGCAATCGCCTCGTCGACTGATTTTACCCATTCGACGCGATCGTCAGTGCCCGGCTGGCTGCTGATAACGATATTTTTACGGCCCGGCAATGGACGACCAATCGACTCCCAGGTCAGGCGGCCCATCACTACCGGCTTGTTTAACGTAGTACGTTTAAACCATGCGAGATCGGCAGGCAGGTTCCACGGCATGGCATTTTCCATACCGATAACGCGGTCCACCGCCAGCGCTGCAATCAGACTGATCATTGAAAATTTCCCGGATGCAAAAAATTGCCGCCACTATACGGAAAGCTTAATCTTTCGTCGACTGGCGGCAGGGTAAAGATAAAGAAATTTTTTATTATTGCTGGCAACTCCACTTCACGCGGAAGGTTTACTCTCCGGTTCGTCAGCCGGATCCCCGGTATGCTTGCCCTCTTCCGTTCCCTGCCAGCCGTGACGCTGGATCAGCGACAGGTGATTACGGTCCTCGTTAATGATTTCCGTCAGCATCGCGCTGGTGCGTTTAAACACCGCCGCGCGCTCAGTGGCCGTACTCCCGGCCATCGCCGCCATCTCTTCGACCATCTCGGTGTTAAAGCGACGGAACAGGTCCGCACGCTCGCGCGCTTCGTACGCGCCGAGCCCCAGATTTTCCAGCGCCATGCGGCCAGACTTCAGCGCGCCTTCAAAGGTTTCACGCTCCGGTGCTTCTACCCCCGCCTGCCGCAGCCGGATATAGTGATCCACATCGCGGGCGCGGGAAATGATGGTCAGATTCGGGAAATGTTCTTTCGCCATTTCCACCATCTGCATGCTGGTCTCCGGATCGTCAATGGCGTTAATCAACACCTCCGCTTTTGCCGCCCCGGCAGATTCCAGCAGATCGACGCGGGTCGCATCGCCGTAAAACACCTTCATATCAAATTTTCGCAGGGTATCGACATGGTCGGGGTCGTGATCGAGGATAACCATTTTCACCCCGCTGGACAGCAGCAGACGGCCAACGATCTGCCCGTAGCGGCCAAATCCGGCAATAATGACGCGCGGCTGCTCTTCGTCAATTTCATCGGCTTCGCGCTCCTGCTCGCTACCCGATTTTTCCAGACGCGTCAGCACCACCAGCAGAATAGGCGTCGCGGCCATCGACAGCGCGACCGCGAGCGTCAGCGCTTTCGCCCATTCTGGGTCGAGGACGTTTGCCATCTGTGCTGCGCCAAAGACCACAAAAGCAAATTCACTCCCCTGCCCCAGCAGAACCGCAAACCAGCTGCGCTGCTTATTCGGCACCTTGAGCGGACGCGCAATCAGCCACAGCATCGCCATTTTAATGATCAGGAAGCCAACCAGCAGGATGACGATCCGCAGCGGGTGCGTCACCAGCGTGCCGAAGTCGACGGACATCCCCACGCCGATGAAAAACAGCCCCAGCAGCAAGCCTTTAAACGGCTCGATATCGCTTTCCAGCGCGTGACGGTATTCGGAACTCGCCAGCAGAACGCCGGCCAGGAACGCCCCCATCGCCATCGACAGCCCGGCTTCCTCCAGCAGCAAACCAAAGCCAAACACCAGGAAGAGCGCCACGGCGCTGAACACTTCGCGAAGGCCCGAGCGGGCAACGAACCGCAACAGCGGACGGGTGACGTAGCGACCAAGCAGCACCACCAGCGCCAGCGCCCCCACCACTTTTAATGCCGACAGCGCAAACGCCCCCAGCGTCGTGGCGGAACCGCTGGCCGCCAGCAGTGGGATCATCGCCACCAGCGGGATAGCGGCAATGTCCTGGAACAGCAGCACCGAGAACGCGCTGCGTCCCATCTGGGAGACCGTCAGATTGCGCTCGTTCATGGCCTGCATGGCAATGGCGGTCGAGGAGAGCGCCAGCGTCATGCCGATAAGCTCTGCCACTTTCCAGTCCATGCCCAGCAGGATGCAGAACCCACCCAGCAGCAGGCCGCAGGCCACCATCTGCAGCGCCCCGCCGCCAAACACCGAGGCGCGAAGCTTCCACAGGCGCTGCGGATCGAGTTCCAGACCAATCACAAAGAGCATCAGCACAACGCCGATTTCAGCGAAATGGAGGATTGCCTCTGCATCCGTCACCAGTCGAAAGCCCCACGGCCCAATGACGCAGCCCGCAATCAGATAGCCGAGAACAGAGCCCAGTCCCAGGCGAACCGCCACGGGTACAATCAGCGCCGCCGCGCCGAGGTATATCAGCGCCTGTATCAGCGTATGGCTATCCATGGTGCGCCTCCTGCCACTCAAGTAAGCGTTGTTTATAATGGCGCGCCTGCGCCTGCAGCGTTTCATCGTCGCAGACAAAGGTGCAGTGCATCGCAAAAGGCGGGAGCCAGTTCAGCCCGCAATAAAGTGCGGTCGCCTGCAGCGGCTGTGCCAGAACCTCAAACCCCGGGAAGGAACCAATATCAAAGTGGCTTTCCCCTCCACCCGTGGTGACCGCCCACATCAGGCTTTTCCCATTTAGCGCATTGCCGTTGTGGCCGTAAGCCCAGCCGTGGGAGAAGACTTTATCAATCCACAATTTCAGGAGTGGGGGCGTGCTGTACCACTGCATAGGATGCTGCCAGACGATCAGATCGGCACGGGAGAGCGCCTCCTGTTCGGCGGCAATATCGATGTTGAAATCGGGATAGAGTTGATAGAGGGAACGTATCTCGACGTTTTCAAGCGTCCTTACCTGCTCAAGCATCCGCTTATTCGCATGCGAGTGCTGCGGATAGGGGTGCGCATAAATTATGAGTATCATCAAATGGCCTGTCTTCTTCTCTTCTTGTAGCAGTGAGTGTAGACAGTTAACCCGCCCGGTGAAAGGGGCGCAGCAGCCATGAAAAGGAAAGCGCAGCTATTGGTAATCATCATTCGTTGGACGATTTTTCCTCTCCAAAAAATCCAGGATGTGAATATCTCACTTCAATCCATATAGGAATGAGATATTTTAAGAAAATCTAAAATAATTATTTAATAAATCGATCTATACATAAAACATTGAAAAAATAATAATTTTACGCTCTTTGTAGCGAGCTCATTCTTTTTCTCCGCATACTGACGTGATTTTAATACGTCGTATCGCGCCTTTCTAATTCAAATGGATGTGTAAATGAGCAACAAAAATTTCAGACTCAATAAAACGACTAAAACTCTGGGAAGTCTCTTTCCTGCCCTATTGTTATTCACCCCCGCCGTCGCTTTTGCCAGCACGATTGACCAATCAACCTCAATTCCACAAAACTTCTCCACCGACGCTGAATACGTCATTAATAAAGACGTTACGATAACCTCTTCCGGGAATGAAGCTGCCGTGTCGGTCATTGGGATTGATGTTTCAAACGTTGCAAATATGGGAAATATTTCTGGTTACGGGAATGGACTTGATATTAGCACTGGAGCACAACGTTTAGTAGTGAATAACGAGGAAGGGGCGACAATTTCCTCTACTTCCGCGACAGGTGTTAATATTGATACCATGCAAGGGGACTTGATTAACAAAGGGAATATTACTGCGGCTGAAAATGGTGTTTTCGTCAGTAAAAACTCATCTGCTGTCAGTATTTCCAATACCGCTACCGGTCTTATTAAAGGCAAATCAGGTCTTAATGCTGAAGTAGGTGTTGCCATTCATAACGCTGGCACCATCAAGGGTACAGAAGTTGACGGTATTACCCTGAGCGATGGCAATATTAAGCTCACGAACACGGGTACCGTAGAGGGCCTTCAGCACGGAATCAACGTAACGAATACCGCTAAAGTCGACATCATAAACAGTGGTTCAATCGGTGGCGGCAATACGGCAATCTCCTTTGCCAGTAATAAAAATAATACGCTGGTACTCAATACCGGCTCCTCGCTCAACGGTGATGTGATCTCTACCGGCTCAACGGGAAATAGCCTCACGCTGGTTGGTGCCGGAATAGAAGACAGCAATTTTGTTGGCCTGAATAAGGGAGACGGTTTTGCCTCTGTCAAAATGGAGGGTGAAAGCTGGACGCTGACGGGTGATCTCGACGTGATCGGTTCTGGCGATTCCCTTCAGGTTAACAGCGGTGATTTAACGCTGGCGGGAACCGTCTCTAATAGCGGCAATACGCTGGTTACTAAAGATGCCTCTCTACAATTAGGCAATGGCCAAAAAACAGCTTCGCTCAGTGGCGGTCTGAAAAACAACGGTACGGTAATATTTAATCAGGGCAACAATTCCACTTTCGCCACCGATATGACCGGTAGCGGCAAGGTTGAGAAAGTAGATTCACACACCCTGACCCTCACCGGCAAGAACAGCTACACGGGCGATACTGTTCTGCACGGCGGCACCACCCTGGTCGCTAATGGTGCTACGCTCGGCGTAAAGAACAGTAACGCCACCGTCACCATTGAAAATGGCGCTACGTTTGCTACTGCAGGTGAAGTGAACAATAACATTCATGTTCTGGCGGGCGGTACGCTGGCGGCATGGAATGCAGTCCAGGGTAACGCCACGCTCAGCGCTGCCGGCGTTGATACTATCAACGGCAACGTGACTAATGGCGGCACGCTGTTACTCAGCGCCGCCAATAACAGCGTTGGCAACAATTTCACCATTAACGGCGACTATACCGGCTCCGCGGGCAGCCAGATCGTGTTAAACAGTACGCTCGGTGAGGATAATGCACCAACCGACCATCTCACCATCACCGGGAGCAGCTTTGGCCAATCCGGGGTCAGCGTCAGCAACATGGGGGGGCTGGGCGCGCAAACCGTAAACGGTATGGAAATTGTCAGAGTTGGCGGCAGTTCAGAAGCTCAGCTCACCCTGGCAAAACCGGTTGTTGCGGGTGCGTATGAGTATAATCTTTATCAGCACGGCGACGGAAACTGGTATCTGGAATCGAAGGCAACGCCATCAGACATTCCGGCAGACGATACCGATACCGACAACGGTGGTAATACCGACAACGGCAGTAACACCGACAATGGCGGTAACACCGACAATGGCGGTAACACCGACAACGGCAGTAACACTGACAACGGTGGTAACACCGACAACGGCAGCAATAGCGGTCCCGAAGTCATGGCTCCTGAGGTCGGCGCTTACTTAGGTAACTACCTTGCCGCGCAGAGCATGTTCCTGCACAAGCGTGACGATCGCGATCAGATCACCTTCCGTAACGAGGAAGATCTCAACACCTGGATGTACGTCAAAGGCCGCTACCATGAAAACAATGCGGGCGGTGACAAAGTCAGCTATGACACCACCACCACTGTCCTTCAGGTAGGCAGCGACTTCATGAGTAAGCCAATGGACAACGGCATCCTGCGTGCGGGTGGCATGTTCGGGGCAGGTCAGGCGAAGACCCACTCTGATGCAAAACACAACGTACGTGATGCGCAGGGCAAAGTGGATGGCTTTAACGTCGGCCTGTATGCAACCTGGCAGGAAGATCAGAAGCTGCGTCTGGGCAGCTACGTTGATACCTGGGCCGCCTATAGCTGGTACAACAATAAAGTGACCAGCAACCGTAATGATGAAGATTACGACAGTGAAGGCTTCGCGGCATCCGTCGAAGTGGGCCATGCATGGGTGATTGATTCAGAAAATGAGCGCACCTGGAAAATCGAACCTCAGGCGCAGGTTATCTACAGCTATCTGGATCAGGAAAACCATACCGATCGCGACGGCGTGCGGATTACCACGCTGGACAACGACGGTCTGTTTGGTCGTCTGGGCGTCAAATCAAGCTACTTCGAACAGAAAGACGTGAAAGCCTGGCAGCCGTACGTTGCCGTGAACTGGCTGAAAGGCGCAGGTCAGAACGATCTGGCGTTTAACGGCGAGGCCGTCAGCAACGATACGCCGGAAGATCGTGGTCAGTTAGAGCTGGGCGTCACCGGCAACCTGAACGAAACCACGACGCTCTCCCTGCGCGCCAGCGGCGAGTGGGGTGAGAACAGCTATGCTGCTTATGGCGGTCATATCCTGCTGAACCACCGCTGGTAATCGTTCCTGAAAGACTAAAAGCCGTGGCAAACGCCACGGCTTTTTTTATTAGTTATCCAGCTCGCCCATTGATTTCACCTGATCGCGGTTGATCTGCTCGGTCTGACCCGTTTCCGCATTTTTATACGACACCAGACCGGTATCGTCATCGACCTGTGGTTTTCCGTCGGTGACAATGGTTTTGCCATCGGTGGTTTTCACTGCCTGGTTAGAGGAACAGCCCGCGACGGTAAACGTTGCAGTGGCGGCAAGAAGGGTGGCGATCAGTAATTTATTTTGCATGGTGTTTTCCCCTGCTCTCAGTTGAATTTCGTTATCGACCTAACAATTTTAGGCTAACTGACTGAAAGAGGATGAAAAACCAGAAGGTTCTGAAGATGGGGTGAATGCCCGGCAACCGAACGGCACCGGGCATTTTTACTTACTTGCTAATCTGCGCGTGCATTTCCTGAACCGAAATCACCTTCTCGGTAGCATCCGCATTCAGCGCCATGGCCGTTGCGAAACCGCCGTTCAGGGTGGTGTCGTAGTGCACTTTGTACTGCAGCGCGCTGCGGCGAATCAGCTTGGAGTCTTCAATCGCCTGGCGGCCTGCGGTGGTGTTGATGATGTAGGTGTATTCGCCATTTTTGATACGATCCTGAATGTGCGGACGACCTTCATGCACCTTGTTCACCAGACGCGGGTTGATACCCGCTTCGCCCAGCACAATTGCCGTACCGTGGGTCGCGTCCAGCTCAAAGCCCTGCTTCAGCAGCTTGGCTGCCAGGTCAACCACGCGCTCTTTATCGCCTTCGCGAACGGAGAGCAGCGCACGGCCCGATTTTCTCATGGTCGAGCTGCTGCCCAGCTGCGCCTTGGCAAACGCTTCTGCGAAGGTACGGCCCACGCCCATCACTTCCCCGGTTGAGCGCATTTCTGGCCCTAACAGCGGGTCAACGCCCGGGAATTTGTTGAACGGCAGCACCACTTCTTTCACCGAGTAGTACGGTGGAATGATCTCTTTGGTCACGCCCTGCTGTGCCAGCGTCTGGCCTGCCATCACGCGCGCCGCCACTTTCGCCAGCGGAATACCGGTGGCTTTAGAGACGAACGGTACGGTACGTGCCGCACGCGGGTTGACTTCAATCAGGTAGACTTCGTTATCTTTCACCGCGAACTGGACGTTCATCAGGCCGCGAACCTGCAGCTCGAAGGCCAGCTTCTGTACCTGCTGGCGCATCACGTCCTGAATCTCCTGGCTCAGGGTGTACGCTGGCAGAGAACAGGCGGAGTCGCCGGAGTGTACGCCCGCCTGCTCGATATGTTCCATGATGCCGCCAATCAGCACCATTTCGCCGTCGCAGATGGCGTCAACGTCCACTTCTACCGCATCGTCGAGGAAGCGGTCAAGCAGTACTGGCGCATCGTTGGAGACGCTCACCGCCGTCTGGAAGTAGCGACGCAGGTCGGCTTCGTCGTAGACGATTTCCATCGCGCGGCCGCCCAGCACATAAGAAGGACGCACCACCAGCGGGTAGCCAATCTCTTTCGCCTTCTCTACGGCCTGTTCGATGGCCGTCACCGTGGCGTTCGCGGGCTGTTTCAGCTTCAGACGGTCAACCGCCTGCTGGAAACGTTCACGGTCTTCCGCGCGGTCAATCGCATCCGGGCTGGTACCGATAACCGGTACGCCTGCCGCTTCCAGCGCGCGCGCCAGCTTCAGCGGCGTCTGGCCACCGTACTGCACGATAACGCCTTTTGGCTTCTCGATGCGCACGATTTCCAGCACGTCTTCCAGCGTCACCGGCTCGAAGTAGAGGCGGTCAGAGGTGTCGTAGTCGGTGGAGACGGTTTCCGGGTTACAGTTGACCATGATGGTCTCGTAACCGTCTTCACGCAGCGCCAGCGAGGCGTGTACGCAGCAGTAGTCGAACTCGATGCCCTGGCCGATACGGTTTGGACCGCCGCCCAGCACCATAATCTTGTCGCGGTCAACTGACGGATTCGCTTCGCACTCATCTTCATAGGTGGAGTACATGTACGCGGTGTCGGTAGAAAACTCTGCCGCACAGGTGTCGACGCGCTTGTACACCGGGTGCAGGTCATACTGGTCGCGCAGCTTGCGGATTTCCGCTTCGCGCACGCCCGCCAGCTTAGCCAGACGCGCGTCGGCGAAGCCTTTACGCTTCAGCATGCGCAGGAAGTCTGCGTCCAGGCCGTTGATGCCCAGCTCTGCCACTTTCTCTTCCAGACGCACCAGCTCTTCAATCTGTACCAGGAACCAGCGGTCGATGTTGGTCAGGTTGAACACGCCGTCGACGGACAGGCCCGCGCGGAAGGCATCGGCGATGTACCAGATACGTTCTGCGCCTGCGTCTTTCAGCTCGCGACGGATTTTAGTCAGCGCTTCCGGGTCGTCCAGGCTCACTTTCGGGTCAAAGCCGGTTGCGCCCACTTCCAGACCGCGCAGCGCTTTCTGCAGGGATTCCTGCTGCGTGCGGCCAATCGCCATCACTTCACCGACGGATTTCATCTGGGTGGTCAGACGGTCGTTCGCGCCGGCGAATTTCTCGAAGTTAAAGCGAGGAATTTTAGTCACAACGTAGTCGATGGACGGCTCGAAGGACGCAGGGGTGCGGCCACCGGTGATGTCGTTCATCAGCTCATCGAGGGTATAACCCACCGCCAGTTTCGCCGCCACTTTCGCAATCGGGAAGCCGGTCGCTTTAGAGGCCAGCGCGGAGGAACGGGACACGCGCGGGTTCATTTCGATAACAATCAGACGGCCGGTTTTCGGGTTTACGGAGAACTGTACGTTAGAACCGCCGGTTTCCACGCCGATTTCACGCAGTACCGCCATCGAGGCGTTACGCATGATTTGGTACTCTTTGTCGGTCAGCGTCTGGGCTGGCGCAACGGTGATGGAGTCGCCGGTGTGGATACCCATCGCATCGAAGTTTTCGATGGAGCAGACGATGATGCAGTTGTCGTTTTTATCACGCACCACTTCCATCTCGTACTCTTTCCAGCCAATCAGCGATTCATCAATCAGCAGCTCTTTGGTTGGGGAAAGATCCAGACCGCGTTCGCAAATCTCTTCGAACTCTTCGCGGTTGTAGGCAATACCGCCGCCGGTGCCGCCCATGGTGAACGATGGACGGATGATGCACGGATAGCCCACCTCAGCCGCAACGGCCAGCGCTTCTTCCATGTTGTGTGCGATACCGGAGCGCGCGGTGTCGAGGCCGATTTTCTTCATCGCCACGTCGAAGCGGCGACGGTCTTCGGCTTTATCAATCGCGTCGGCGGTCGCGCCAATCATGGTCACGCCGAACTCGGCCAGCACGCCCTGACGCTCCAGCTCCAGCGCGCAGTTCAGCGCCGTCTGGCCGCCCATGGTCGGCAGCACCGCGTCCGGGCGCTCTTTTTCGATGATTTTACGCACCACTTCCCAGTGAATCGGCTCAATGTAGGTTGCATCAGCCATTTCCGGGTCGGTCATGATGGTCGCCGGGTTAGAGTTCACCAGGATAACGCGGTAACCCTCTTCACGCAGGGCTTTACACGCCTGCGCGCCGGAGTAGTCGAATTCGCAGGCCTGGCCGATAACGATCGGGCCAGCGCCAAGGATCAGGATGCTTTTTATGTCTGTACGTTTTGGCATTGTCTTCTCGGCTCCTGATTATTTAGCGGTCTTACGGTATTGCTCGATGAGTTCGATGAAGTGATCGAACAGCGGCGCGGCGTCGTGTGGGCCCGGGCTCGCTTCCGGGTGGCCCTGGAAGCTGAACGCTGGCTTATCGGTGCGATGAATCCCCTGCAGGGTGCCATCGAACAGCGACTTATGGGTCACGCGCAGGTTAGCCGGCATTGAGGCTTCATCGACGGCAAAGCCGTGGTTCTGCGCGGTGATCATCACCGTGTTGTTATCGATGTCTTTCACCGGGTGGTTACCACCGTGGTGGCCGAACTTCATCTTAACGGTGTTCGCACCGCTCGCCAGCGCCAGCAGCTGATGGCCGAGGCAGATGCCGAATACCGGGATATCGGTTTCCAGGAAGGACTTGATGGCGGCGATGGCATAATCGCACGGCGCCGGGTCGCCAGGGCCGTTGGACAGGAAAATACCGTCCGGATTCATCTTCAACACGTCTTCGGCAGACGTTTGTGCAGGCACTACCGTCAGGCGGCAGCCGCGGTCAACCAGCATGCGCAGGATGTTGCGCTTGGCGCCAAAATCGTAGGCCACCACGTGGAACGGCAGCTCGCTCTCTTTTTTCGCTTCCGGCAGGTCGCCTTCCAGCGTCCAGCTACCCTGAGTCCAGCTGTAGGCTTCAGCGGTAGTCACTTCTTTCGCCAGGTCCATGCCGTTCAGGCCCGGGAAAGCTTTCGCTTTTTCCAGCGCCAGCGTCGCATCGAGGTTATCACCTGCGATGATGCAGCCGTTCTGTGCACCCTTCTCACGCAGCAGACGCGTTAACTTACGGGTATCGATATCGGCAATCGCCACGATGTTATGGCGCTTCAGGTAAGAAGAGAGATCATCAGTGTTGCGGAAGTTGCTGGCAATCAGCGGCAGGTCACGAATGACAAGGCCTTGCGCATGTACCTGAGAGGATTCTTCGTCAGCCGCATTGGTGCCGACATTGCCGATATGAGGATAAGTAAGAGTAACGATTTGGCGAGAATAGGAAGGATCAGTGAGGATTTCTTGATAACCGGTCATTGAAGTATTGAAAACGACTTCCCCAACCGCCGAACCCGTTGCCCCTATGGCCCGACCGATAAACTGGGTTCCGTCTTCCAGAACCAATAGCGCTGACTTAATCAAAACACCCTCCAGAGAATATTCACTCACTTTATTTGCATATTAATTCATAACCATGTCATGGATCAATGCAAATGTGTTGCCAGCGGATTTTTGGCAAACGGCGGCATTCTGGAGATTTGGTGGGTAAAAGTCAACTTAAAACCGATATTTTGTTTAGTCTTTTGCGTATCTGGCGAGGCGAGTGAAGCTTAAGCGACAAAAAGATCAGGTAAATCACTGCGGAAAACGCTTGCGCGCCGGGTTTAATGAAAAATGAGTGGACGCAGCATCAAAAAGTGGACCAAATGGTCAAAATTTACATTTCTATAACGATAATCAAGAGGAATAGCTATACTTTCAAGGCTAAATGCACAAAATAATCACGAAACAGATAAAATAAAAGGGCAATAAATTATTGCCCTATGCAATCAAATAATTACGACTGCAATAACCACATCACGATGGGTAATAATGCTTACAAATTGTTGAGATCCAGCACATCTCTCATATCAAAAAGACCATTTTTTTTCTCTTTCAGCCACAAAGCGGACCGAACGGCACCATTGGCAAACGTCATTCGGCTGGACGCTTTATGCGTAATTTCGACGCGCTCGCCAATATCGGCGAACATCGCGGTATGTTCGCCGACGATGTCACCCGCCCGGACGGTTGCGAAACCAATGGTGCCTGGCACGCGTTCCCCGGTGTGGCCTTCGCGGGCATAGACCGCACAGTCTTTTAAATCTTTATCAAGTGCATGAGCAATCGCTTCGCCCATCGCCAGCGCCGTGCCGGATGGCGCATCAACCTTATAGCGGTGGTGAGCTTCAACAATCTCAATATCGGTGTAGTTGCCCATCACCTTCGCGGCTTTCTCCAGCAGCTTCAGCATGACGTTAACCCCCACGCTAAAGTTTGCGGCGAAGACAATCGCAATCTCTTTGGATGCATCCTGGATAGCCTGCTTGCCCGCATCGTCAAAACCGGTGGTGCCGATCACCATCCCCTTGCCGTGCTGGCGGCAAAATGCCAGATGCGCGAGCGTCCCTTCCGGGCGGGTAAAATCGATGAAGACATCGAAGTCCTCTTTAACCGCCTCCAGGCTGCTTTGTACGGTGACGCCGGTCTTTCCCGCGCCCGCCAGCTCACCAGCATCAGTCCCCAGAAGTGATGAACCGTCACGCTCCAGCGCCGCGCCAAGTGCTACGCCATCCATCTGAAGTGCCGCCTGAATCAGCTGACGGCCCATACGTCCACCCGCGCCCGCAATGGCGACACGGATCTGTGCATCATGCATAGTTATTCTCTTACGTTAAAATGATGTAAACCGTTTTCAGATTAACCAGCCTTTCTGAGCACTGCCAACTGAAAACACCAATAATTAGAATTTAACGTGAAACCGACTTAAATATCAGTAAAAGACATGATTTTGTCGTCACGATAAAGTAACGGGTAAAAAAAAGGCCAGCACAGGAGGTGCTGGCCTTTCATCAGAAAAGGGACTATTCGACTTCGCGGGCGTCGATTCTCAGTTCTTTCGGCACTTCGAAAACAATGTTCTCTTCACGTCCTTCCAGCGGCACCGCTTCGCCGCCGCCCAGCTCCTGCAGACGGGAAATGACGTTTTGTACCAGAATATCCGGCGCGGACGCCCCGGCCGTCACGCCAACGCAGGCCGCGTCTTTAACCCACGCTTCCTGAATATCCGTGGCATCGTCGATCAGGAACGCCGCCTTCCCCATTCGCTGTGCCAGTTCAGCCAGACGGTTAGAGTTGGAGGAGTTCTTAGAGCCGACCACCAGCACCACGTCCGCCTGTTCAGCCAGCGCGCGCACCGCTTCCTGACGATTGGTGGTGGCGTAGCAGATGTCATCCTTGCGCGGCCCGACGATTTTCGGGAAGCGCTGACGCAGGGCGTCAATCACGTCTGAGGTATCGTCGACGGAGAGCGTCGTCTGGGTCATAAACGACAGGCGCGCTTCGTTTTTCACGTTCAGCGTCAGGACATCTTCAGGCGACTCCACCAGATACATTCCCCCTTCAGGGTTGCTGTACTGGCCCATGGTGCCCTCGACTTCCGGGTGGCCGGCATGGCCAATCAGGATCGACTCTTCACCACGGCGGCTGGCGCGCGCCACTTCCATATGCACCTTGGTCACCAATGGGCAGGTGGCATCGAAGACGGTCAGATCGCGACTTTTCGCTTCGTTACGGACCGCCTGAGAGACGCCGTGCGCGGAGAAAATCAGGATCGCACCGTCCGGCACTTCGCTGATCTGCTCGATAAAGATGGCACCGCGTTCGCGCAGGCTGTCGACTACGTAGCGGTTATGCACCACTTCGTGACGCACATAAATCGGCGCGCCGTAAATTTCCAGCGCGTTTTCAACAATGCTGATAGCGCGGTCTACACCGGCGCAGAAGCCGCGCGGGTTAGCCAACAGGATCTGCATTTCAGGCCTCCAGTGCCGGATCGATCTCCAGCACTTCAACATCAAAATGAACGGTACGCCCGGCAAGCGGATGGTTGAAGTCAACGGTAATCGAGTCGCCGTTGATTTCGCGGATCACGCCAGGCATTTCGCTGCCGTCCATAGCGGTAAAGAGCATAATTGCCCCGATCTCCGGTTCACCCGCGTCCATAAACTCACGACGGGAGAAATACTGGATCAGATCCGGGCTTGGCACGCCAAACGCGGCATCCGGCTCCAGCGAAAAGGCTTTTTTCTCACCCTCTTTCAGACCGAGAAGCTGCTGCTCAAGACCTTCAGACAGGGAGGTATCGCCAAGACGAAACAGGGCCGGTTTGCCGTTGTTGCGGGTGGATTCGGCCGTGGAGCCGTCATCCAGCTTCAGCGTAAAGTGAACGAGAACCGCGCTGTTGCTCTGTACGGATTTAGACATGCAAATTGCTCGCTTGTTTTGGGTCACCTGTTGCCCGGTGGCGCTACGCTTACCGGGCCTACGGGAAGCCACAAATTCGGTAGGCCGGGTAAGCGTAGCGCCACCCGGCATTGATGCTTACGCCTGCTCTTTCGCGGCCGGTTTCGGCAAGAAGCCTTCCAGCACGATTAACGCCGCACCGATGCAAATGGCGCTATCGGCGAGGTTAAAGGTCGCGAAGTGCCAGTCGCCGACGTAGAAGTCGATCATATCGACCACAAAGCCGTGCCACAGGCGATCAAACAGGTTGCCCAGCGCGCCGCCAATGATCAGCGCGTAGGCGATGTTATTCAGCTTTTGCGTTGCCTTCGAGCGGTACATCAGCACCGCCAGGATCACGCAGATACCGAGAGCGATACCCGCAAAGAACCAGCGCTGCCAGCCACCGCTGTCGGCAAGGAAACTGAACGCCGCACCGTAGTTGCGCGCGTAGTGCAGGTTAAGCGACGGGAACAAAGGCACCGTCTCCCCCAGAGCAAAGTTCTGGAGGATCAGGAACTTGCTGCCCAGATCGATAATCAGCACCACCACAACCAGCCACAGCCAGCGCAGTCCTGTTGAACAGAGAGTTTTACTCATCAGGCAAACTTACGTTTTTCGCCGTCACCGGCGACGTTGCTTACACAGCGTCCGCAGATGTCTGCGTGTTCCGCCACCTGACCGACATCGGTGGTGTAATGCCAGCAACGCGGGCATTTCTCACCGTCGGCTTTGCTCAGCGCGACTTTCAGTCCTTTGAGCAGTTCGCTCTGCTGAGCATCAGCAGACGCGTCAGCATAATCCGCAACTTTCGCACCGGAGGTCAACAGGACAAATCGTAATTCATCGCCCAGCGCCGTCAGCTTCGCCGCCAGCTCTGGCTCCGCGTACAGGGTCACCGCCGCTTCCAGAGAGCCACCGACTTTCTTGTCAGCACGCGCCTGCTCGATAACCTTGTTCACTTCGCCACGCACTTTCAGCAGCTCGTCCCAGAAGGCATCGTTCATCGCTTCGGTGCTGGAGAGATCGAACAGACCTTCGTACCACTCGCCCGTGAAGACATACTTCTCACGATCGCCCGGCAGGTAACCCCAGATTTCATCCGCGGTGAAGGACATGATCGGCGCCATCCAGCGTACCAGCGCTTCTGCGATATGGAACAGCGCGGTCTGGCAGCTACGACGCGCCACGCTGTCCGCTTTCGCGGTGTACTGGCGGTCTTTGATGATGTCGAGGTAGAACGAGCCCATCTCGATGGAGCAGAAGCGCATCAGGCGCTGCACCACTTCGTGGAAGTCATAAGACTCATAGGCCTTCAGGATATCTTCCTGCGCCGCTTTCGCGCAGCCTACCGCCCAGCGGTCCAGCACCACCATCTCTTCCGGTTTCACCATGTCTTTTGCCGGATCGAACCCGTTCAGGTTCGCCAGCAGGAAGCGCGCGGTGTTACGGATACGACGATAGCTGTCGGCAGCGCGTTTCAGGATCTCGTCAGACACCGCCATTTCGCCGGTGTAGTCGGTCGACGCCACCCACAGACGCAGAATGTCTGCGCCCAGCTTGTTCATCACATCCTGCGGAGAAACGGTATTACCGATAGATTTAGACATCTTACGGCCCTGACCATCCACGGTGAAACCGTGAGTCAGTACCTGACGGTAAGGCGCTTTACCCTTCATGGCGGTGGAGATCATCAGAGATGACATGAACCAGCCGCGGTGTTGGTCAGCCCCTTCCAGATACATATCGGCAGCGTGACCGGCAAATTCCGGACGCACGTCAACCACGGAGGAGTGGGTAGACCCGGAATCGAACCATACGTCCAGGGTATCCGGCACTTTCTCGTAGTTATCCGCATCAGCGCCCAGGATGTCACGGGCGTCGAGATCCCACCACGCCTGGATGCCGTCAACTTCGACGCGCTTCGCCACTTCTTCCATCAGTTCCAGGGTGTTCGGGTGCAGCTCCTGCGTCTCTTTATGCACGAACAGCGACATCGGCACGCCCCAGGTACGCTGACGGGAGATACACCAGTCAGGACGGTTAGCCACCATGGATTCGATACGCGCCTGGCCCCAGTCCGGGATCCACTGCACGCCTTTGATCTCTTTCAGAGACTGCTCTCGCAGGCCTTTCTGATCCATGCTGACGAACCACTGCGGGGTCGCACGGAAGATGATTGGCGTCTTGTGACGCCAGCAGCACGGATAGCTGTGCTGCATTTTCTCAACGTGCAGCAGCGCGCCGCTGGTGCGCAGCATGTCAACGATAATGTCGTTCGCTTTGAAGACGTTGATGCCGTCCAGCGCCGGATAGGTGCCAGGCAGGTAAGAACCGTCCGGGCCAACCGGATTGGCGATTTCAAGACCGTACTTCAGGCTGATGTTGTAGTCGTCAGGACCGTGGCCACCGGCGGTATGTACCGCACCGGTACCCGCGTCCAGCGTCACGTGGTCGCCCAGGATCGCCGGAACGTCGAAGTCCAGGAACGGGTGTTTGAAGCGCATCAGCTCCAGCGCGTCGCCTTTTACGGTACCCAGCACGGTGTAGTCGGCGATATTCGCGCGCTTGAGCACGCTCTCAACCAGATCTTTCGCCAGGATAACCGCCTGGCCGTCAATCTGCACCAGCGCGTATTCGAACTCGCCGGACAGGGAGATCGCACGGTTGGCTGGCAGGGTCCACGGGGTGGTGGTCCAGATCACCAGCGAGATCGGGCCGTTAACGGACGACACGCCAAATTTGGCTTTCACCGCATCCTGATCGACAGCATGGAAGGCTACGTCGATAGACGGAGAGGTTTTGTCGTAATACTCCACTTCCGCTTCTGCCAGCGCAGAACGGCAGTCCACGCACCAGTGCACCGGCTTAGCGCCTTTGTGCAGGTGGCCGTTGCCGATGATTTTACCCAGCGCACGGATGATGTTGGCTTCAGTTTTGAAGTCCATGGTCAGGTACGGATGCGACCAGTCGCCCAGTACGCCCAGACGGATGAAGTCAGCGCGCTGACCGTCAACCTGGGTGGCTGCGTATTCGCGGCACTTCGCACGGAACTCGGCGGCGGTGAATTTCTCACCAGGCTTGCCAAATTCCTGCTCAACTTTCAGCTCGATTGGCAGGCCGTGGCAGTCCCAGCCCGGAACGTAAGGCGAGTCATATCCCGCGAGTCCTTTGGACTTCACGATAATGTCTTTCAGAATCTTGTTTACAGAGTGACCAATATGAATGCTGCCATTCGCATAGGGAGGGCCATCATGCAGAATGAAGGTTTTTTTGCCTTTTTTGGCTGCACGAATGATGCCGTACAGGTCATCATCGGTCCAACGCGCCAGCATTCCCGGTTCACGCTTGGCGAGATCGCCGCGCATCGGGAACCCTGTTTCCGGCAAATTCAGGGTTGATTTATAGTCACTCATCAGATTCTCGGTTCCGTATTTATCACGTAGGCAGTTAAGCCGGGTTCAAAGCCCAAAAAACTCGCGGGCTGTTAATTCATCTCGCGCAATTTGCGCTTTGAGTTCATCCAGCGAACCAAATCGCTGCTCGTTGCGTATTTTTTTACGCAGTATCACATCTATATGGCGACCATACAGGTCCATTACAACGTCCAGCAGGTGCACTTCTAGCTGTTGACGCACACCGGCAACGGTCGGACGCGTGCCAATATTGGCGACGCCGTAGAACGGCTTATCGCCCAGTCCTGCCACTTCTACCGCATAGACCCCTTTAACCGGGGAAACCTGACGACGCAGCGGTATATTCGCCGTCGGGAAACCTATCGTGCGGCCCAGCGCATCGCCATGGACCACGCGACCAGAGATGGTGAACGGATGTCCCAGCAGGTTTTCTGCCGTATCCAGTTCATCGTTGGCCAGCGCCTGCCGCACTGCCGTGCTGCTAACGCGCACGCCGCCTTCACAGAAGGTCATCGCGCTGGTGACGTCAAAACCGTACTCCAGACCAGCCTTCTGTAATAGCAAGAAATCACCCTGACGACCAGCGCCAAAGCGGAAATCATCGCCCACGGCAAGAAACTGCACGCCAAGACGCTTCACCAGCAGGTCGCTGACGAAATTTTGTGCTGTCAGCGCGGCAAAGCGGCGATCGAAACGTACGCACAAAACATAGTCCACGCCGGACTCAGCCAGATAGCGCAACTTCTCGCGCAGGCGTGTAAGACGGGCGGGAGATTTGTCGCCCGCGAACAGCTCCAGCGGCTGCGGTTCGAAAATCATCACTACAACGGGCAGGCCGCGGGCCTCCCCTTCTTTACGCAATCCCTGCAACAGCGCCTGATGACCACGATGCACGCCGTCGAAATTACCAATGGTCAGCACGCACCCGTGCGGGGCTCTGCTGAGATTATGTATGCCGCGTATCAGCTTCATGTCTGGCTCAAAACAGTGAAAATCGCCAAAGTATACCTTGTACAGCGGTTAAGGTTAACCGGCGATTGTTCGTGCAAAACAGAAAGCCGTAATGATTTCATCAGGCTGACCTTTCGCAGCGAAAAAATCTGCTCGCGAACTGCGATTTTTATGCCGAAAAGCTGTATTCACGGACAACAAGCTGGTAGAATCCTGCGCCATCACTACGTAACGTAGCGTCGCCACATTAACGGCGCTTATTTGCACAAATCCATTGACAAAAGAAGGTATAGAGGGCATATTCCTCGGCCTTTGAATTGTCCACATAGATCATATTTGGGAGTTGGACCTTGGCTAATATCAAATCAGCTAAGAAACGTGCTATTCAGTCTGAAAAGGCTCGTAAGCACAATGCAAGCCGTCGCTCTATGATGCGTACTTTCATCAAGAAAGTATACGCAGCTATCGAAGCTGGCGACAAAGCTGCTGCGCAGAACGCATTTAACGAAATGCAACCAATCGTGGATCGTCAGGCTGCTAAAGGTCTGATCCACAAAAACAAAGCAGCGCGTCATAAAGCAAACCTGACCGCGCAGATCAACAAACTGGCTTAATCGCCGCTTGTTGTTGCTTGTTTTAAAAGAACCCGCTTAACGCGGGTTTTTTTATATCTTCAGATTGCCGGTGCCGTAAACAGCGCCGAGTAGTCACGGTTACAGATTCGCTGTACCGCCGGATGCTGAATCATCCTTTCAGCAAAGATGGCGTGATACTCCTCCATCACGTTATCCACTCTGCCTATCTCCGTAATCTTGTCGTCCGAATAGAGATCGTGCGCGTAGAGCGTCGGCGCAACGAAGATGGCGTTGTGGGCTTCACCAAAGGCTTTCATCAGCGCCGCATCGTCAAATTCGCCGAGGATTTCCACGTTTAACCCCTGCGAGTTAAACCAGTTCAGGAGCTTGCGCCCCAGCATGGAACGTCTTCCCGGCACCAGCAGTCGACGCTCTTCCAGGCAGGCCGGGAAGGGTTTCTCCGGCGGCGGATTAATGCACCAGAAGCTCACGCCGCATTCCCCAATTTTCACCGAGAACAGCCCTTCCTGCTGCGTCGAGTCGATCGGACAATCCGAGATAATCATATCCAACTTGTGCTGGCTCAGCTGTTCCAGCAGCATCTCGTGGGTGGATTCAAAGCAGCGAAGATGAATTTGTTCATCTTCAACCACCGCCGCATCCAGCACGCCGCTCACCAGCCGTTTGGACAGCGCATCCGCCACGCCAACATCAAAGAGCAGGTTCGACTCTTTGCGGTAGTTGACGATATCCAGCATCTCCTGGCTAAGGGTAAACATTTTGTCCGCGTAGCGGAAAACCAACTCACCCAGCTCGCTGGGTTCAATCCCGCGCCCCTTACGCTTGAACAGCTTGCCCTGCAAACGTTCTTCCAGCGCCTTGATTTGCCCGGTGATGGTTTGCGGCGTCAGGTAGAGCGCCTCTGCAGCCCCGACCACCGAGCCCTGTCTATAGACGTGCCAGAAGTAGTAAAGATGGTTGTAATTCAAATGAGACATCGCGTCTTCGCTCCTTGAGTGTGTTTCGGGAGAAGGATCGCCTCCTCCCGGTGTTCCGTTATGCCTGGACGGCCTGTCCGGACAATTTCACCTTCAACAAGGTATAACCAATTACGGCGGCCAGTAATGACCCGATGAGAATGCCGAGTTTCGCCCAGACGATCAGCTCAGGCGCATGCGCGCCAAACGCCAGCGTCGAGATAAAGATCGACATCGTAAACCCTATTCCACACAGCACGCCGACGGCCATAATCTGCTTAAACGTGGTGCCGTGCGGCAATGACGCCAGCTTCAGTTTCGTCGCCAGCCAGCAAAAGAGGCTAATACCCAGCGGCTTACCGATAAACAGACCGGCAATAATGCCCAGCGGCAGCACGGACGTCAGCCCGTCCAGCGTCACGCCGCCCAGCGAAACCCCGGCGTTGGCAAACGCAAACAGGGGCAGGATCATAAAGGCGACCCACGGGTGCAGCACATGCTCCAGCTGTTTGGCCGGCGACTTGCCGTCCTGCGGCTTAAGCGGTACGAAGAAGCCGACGATCACCCCAGCCAGCGTGGCGTGCACGCCGGATTTCAGCACCGCCGTCCACAGCACCATCCCCACGAGGATGTAGATACCGATGCGGCGCACATTAAAGATGTTCAGCAGCGCCAGCACCGCAATCGCTCCGGCAGCCACGCTCAGAGACAGGATCGACAGATCGCTGGTGTAGAACAGCGCGATAATCACAATGGCGCCAAGATCATCGATGATCGCCAGCGCCATCAGGAAGATTTTCAGCGCAACCGGCACGCGGCTTCCCAGCAAGGCCAGCACCCCGAGCGCAAAGGCAATATCCGTCGCGGCCGGGATCGCCCAGCCGTGACGTGCAACCGGATCCTGCCAGGTGAACGCCAGGAAGAGCAGCGCCGGCACCACCATCCCACCGAGCGCGGCAATGACCGGGAACGCCGCGCGCTGGCGGCTGGCAAGCGAGCCCAGAACCAGCTCACGCTTAACTTCAAGCCCCACCAGCAGGAAGAACACCGCCATCAGCGCATCGTTGATCCACAGCAGCATGTTCTTGTTAATTTCCAGCGCCCCGACCTTCAGCTCAACGGGCGTTTCCAGAAATGCATGATAGAGATCCCGCGTGATGCCAAGATTAGCCAGCACCATCGCGGCCGCTGCGGCAATAATCAGGAGCACGCCACCGGACGCCTCACTGCTAAAGAAACGGTGTAGTAATTTCATTTAAGTTCTCTCTTTTACAACAATACCTCGATAAAACCATAATACCAAGCCAAATAGCTCGGCAAAAACAGATTAATATTGAATATAGATTCACTTTTACCGAGCAATAACCGTAAATAAAAAAAGCCCGGAATCGCTTCCGGGCTTTTTGAAGATGAAAACCAGCTAACGGATTAGCGGGTCAAATCATCGAAGAATTTTTTGACGCCATCGAAGAAGCTTTTGGAACGCGGGCTGTTTTTCTCACCCGTCGGACCACCAAAGCTTTCCTGCAACTCTTTCAGCAGCTGTTTCTGCTTATCGTTCAGGCCAACCGGCGTTTCCACGACGACGCGGCACAGCAGGTCGCCCTGCGCACCACCGCGAACGGATTTAACGCCTTTCCCGCGCATGCGGAACAGCTTACCGGTCTGGGTCTCGCCCGGGATCTTCAGATTGACGCGACCATCCAGCGTCGGCACTTCGATTTCGCCGCCGAGAGCCGCCATCGCGAAGTTGATCGGCACTTCACAGTACAGGTTGTTCCCTTCGCGCTCGAAGATAGCGTGCTGTTTCACCTGCACCTGAACGTACAGATCGCCTGCCGGTGCGCCGTGTTCGCCAGCTTCACCCTCACCCGCCAGACGGATGCGGTCGCCCGTATCCACGCCAGCCGGGATTTTAACGGACAGGGTCTTGGTTTTCTCAACGCGACCGTGGCCGTGGCATTTGGTGCACGGATCTTTAATCAGCGTACCGCGACCGTGACAGTGCGGACAGGCCTGCTGTACCGCGAAGAAGCCCTGACGCATCTGGACCTGGCCGGAGCCGTGACAGGTTGGACAGGTCTGAGGCTGGGTACCCGCTTTCGCGCCGCTGCCGTGGCAGACGTCACACTCTTCCAGCGTCGGAATACGGATCTCTTTGGTAACACCGCGAACGGCCTCTTCCAGCGTCAGATCCATGTTGTAGCGCAGGTCCGCGCCGCGCGCCGCGCGCTGACGACCACGCCCACCGCCGAAGATGTCGCCGAAGACATCGCCAAAGATATCGCTGAAGTCGGCACCGCCGCCAAAGCCGCCGCCACCGAATCCACCGCCGCCCATGCCGCCCTGTTCAAAGGCTGCGTGACCGTACTGGTCATAGGCCGCACGTTTTTGTGCATCGGTCAGGACTTCGTAGGCTTCTTTGATCTCTTTAAATTTGGCTTCAGCCTCTTTGTCACCCTGATTACGGTCCGGGTGGAATTTCATGGCCAGGCGCTTATACGCCTTTTTGATTTCACGCTCTTCCGCAGTTTTCGGAACGCCTAAAATCTCGTAATAGTCTTGCTTTGCCATTGGTTTTTTTAAGCCCCTTAACATGCGAGCACGGGCGTGGAGAGTTCTCCTACGCCCGTGCCGATTAATTACCCTGCATCAGGGCGATTATTTTTTATCTTTAACTTCTTCGAACTCAGCGTCGACAACGTCGTCGTCTTTCGCATTGTTCGCCGAAGCGTCAGCGCCCGCCTGCTGTTGAGCGTGCTGCTGCTGAGCGATTTCCATCAGCTTCTGAGAAGCCTGTGCCAGTTCCTGCATCTTCGCTTCGATGTCCGCTTTATCTTCACCTTTCAGTGAGGATTCCAGCGCACTCAGTGCAGCTTCGATAGCAGTCTTGTCTTCCGCTGGCAGTTTATCGCCTGCTTCTTCAACCTGCTTACGGGTGCTGTGCAGCAGATGGTCACCCTGGTTGCGGGTCTGAACCAGCTCTTCGAACTTACGGTCGGATTCCGCGTTAGCTTCGGCATCGCGAACCATTTTTTCGATTTCCGCTTCGTTCAGACCAGAAGATGCCTTGATGGTGATCTTCTGCTCTTTACCGCTGTTTTTGTCTTTCGCAGACACGTGCAGGATACCGTCAGCATCGATGTCGAAGGTGACTTCGATCTGTGGCATGCCGCGCGGTGCCGGGTTAATACCGTCCAGGTTGAACTGACCCAGAGATTTGTTATCCGCCGCACGCTTACGCTCACCCTGCAGCACATGGATGGTTACCGCAGACTGGTTGTCTTCAGCGGTAGAGAACACCTGGCTGTGCTTGGTTGGGATGGTGGTGTTTTTGTTGATGAGCGCAGTCATCACACCGCCCATGGTTTCGATACCCAGAGACAGCGGGGTAACGTCCAGCAGCAGTACGTCTTTCACTTCACCGGTCAGTACGCCACCCTGAACCGCAGCACCGATAGCCACTGCTTCGTCCGGGTTAACGTCTTTACGTGGCTCTTTACCAAAGAACTCAGCCACTTTCTTCTGCACCATTGGCATACGGGTCTGGCCACCAACGAGGATAACGTCGTTGATATCAGACACGGACAGGCCAGCGTCCTGCAGAGCAACTTTCAGCGGCTCGATAGAACGGTTCACCAGGTCTTCTACCAGGCTTTCCAGTTTCGCACGGGTCACTTTGATGTTCATGTGTTTAGGACCGGTCGCGTCTGCAGTGATGTACGGCAGGTTCACGTCGGTCTGCTGAGCGGAAGACAGTTCGATCTTCGCTTTCTCAGCGGCTTCTTTCAGGCGCTGCATAGCCAGCGGGTCATTACGCAGGTCAATGCCCTGATCTTTCTTGAACTCGTCAACGAGGTAGTTGATCAGACGGGTATCGAAGTCTTCACCACCCAGGTGGGTATCACCGTTGGTTGCCAGAACTTCGAAGGTTTTTTCGCCGTCAACTTCGTCGATTTCGATAATAGAGATATCGAAGGTACCACCACCCAGGTCGTAAACCGCGATAGTACGGTTGCCGACTTCTTTATCCAGACCGTAAGCCAGAGCAGCCGCGGTTGGTTCGTTGATGATACGTTTTACTTCCAGACCTGCGATACGGCCAGCATCTTTGGTTGCCTGACGCTGAGCATCGTTGAAGTATGCAGGAACGGTGATAACAGCTTCAGTTACCGGCTCACCCAGGTAATCTTCTGCGGTTTTCTTCATTTTTTTCAGCACTTCAGCAGAAATCTGCGGTGGTGCCGTTTTGGTGCCTTTCACATCAAGCCATGCATCGCCGTTATCTGCCGCGATGATTTTGTAAGGCATGATGGAAACGTCACGCTGAACTTCTTCGTCCTGGAAGCGGCGACCGATCAGGCGTTTAATCGCAAACAGAGTGTTTTGCGGGTTTGTCACTGCCTGACGTTTAGCCGGCTGACCAACCAGAGTTTCACCGTCCTGGGTATAAGCAATGATAGAAGGCGTGGTGCGATCGCCCTCGGCGTTCTCCAGCACGCGTGCAGTAGTGCCATCCATAATCGCTACACAAGAGTTGGTAGTACCCAGGTCGATACCAATAATTTTACCCATCTAAACGTCTCCACTAAAAATTCAGTCAACATGTGGTTGTGTACCTGTAATAAGGGCAGAACGTGCTTTTTCAACTGCCCAGATTTGATTTTTTTCAGGTCCACACACTGCGGTTGACTACAAGATGGGGTCGCGACGGCATCCATCAAGGGGCAAGCATAAAAAAAATTTTAATTTCACCCTGATGAGATCATAGACGCCATCGATTGCGCCCATTATGATGCCGCGCCCCGTCAGGGAGAACTGACGCGGGTTTAACCATTTCACCATATTAATGATGATTTTTTTGAGGACTTATGGGCAACACTAAGTTGGCTAATCCGGCTCCGCTGGGCTTGATGGGTTTTGGCATGACCACTATTCTGCTGAACCTGCACAATATCGGGATGTTCCCGATGGATGGCATCATCCTGGCGATGGGCATTTTTTATGGCGGTATCGCGCAAATCTTTGCGGGCCTGCTGGAATATAAGAAAGGCAATACCTTCGGCTTAACCGCCTTCACCTCTTACGGTTCTTTCTGGCTGACCCTGGTCGCCATTCTGCTGCTGCCTAAAATGGGCATGGCAGACGCGGCAAACGCCCACTTCCTGGGCGTCTACCTGGGCCTGTGGGGCGTCTTCACCCTGTTCATGTTCTTCGGTACCCTGAAAGGCAACCGCATGCTGCAGTTCGTCTTCCTGAGCCTGACCGTGCTGTTTGCCCTGCTGGCAATCGGTCACCTGGTGGATAACGAAGGCATCGTTCACGTTGCCGGCTGGATTGGTCTGGTTTGCGGCGCAAGCGCTATCTACCTGGCAATGGGTGAAGTGCTGAACGAGCAGTTTGACCGCACCGTGCTACCGATTGGTGAAAAACACTGATCTCTCTGTCGTGTCCGCCTCGCGGGCACGACATCCCCCCGCCTGACGAAGCCAAAATCCCAATACCAGCCCCATCACCGACAGCGCCAGCACGTACCAGGCCGGAGCCATGGGAGAGACGCCCATCAGGACCGTCACCGCAATCGGCGTCAGCCCACCGAAAATGGCATACGACACGTTGTAGGAAAATGAGATCCCGGTGAAACGTACCTCCGGCGGGAACGCGCGCACCATGACGTAAGGCACCGCGCCGACAACGCCCACGCACAGCCCTACCACGCCGTACAGCAGGAACAACTGTTCAGGATGGCTGCCTGCCAGATGGTAAAACGCCCAGCTTGAAGCGGCCAGTAACAGGCTGCCGACAATAAAGGTAACGCTGGCACCGAAACGATCTGCCGCCAGCCCGGCGGCCAGGCAGCCAAAGCAGAGCATGATTGTCGCGATACTGTTCGCCTGTAGCGTCACGGCAGGGGCGAAACCGTACTGCTTTTGCAGCCACACCGGAGACATCAATATCACCACCACAATCCCGGCCGAGAGTAGCCAGGTGAGCAGCATCGACACCACCACCGCCTTTTTATGACGTACCACAACCGCCTTCACCGGCAGCTCCTGCGCCAGCGCTTTACGCTGCTGCATCTCCAGGAAAATCGGTGTCTCCTGCAGCCAGCGGCGCAGGTACATCGCCACCAGGCCAAACGCCCCACCCAGCAGGAACGGAATACGCCAGCCCCAGTCGTGTAAGGCCTGCTGCGTCATGCTGGTATTCACAATGGTGGCGACCACCGAGCCGAGCAGGATCCCGACCGTCAGCCCCGCGGTTAAGGTTCCACAGGCGATACCAATCCGGCGCGCCGGAACATGCTCTGCGACAAACACCCACGCGCCCGGCACTTCACCGCCAATCGCCGCGCCCTGAAGCACGCGCATCAGCAACAGCAGCAGCGGCGCGAGAATCCCCATCGAGGCATAGGTGGGCAGCAGACCAATGGCCAGCGTGGGGACCGCCATCAGCAGGATGCTGAGGGTAAACATCTTTTTACGCCCGACCAGATCGCCAAAGTGGGCCATGATAATGCCGCCCAGCGGACGCGCCAGATACCCGGCAGCAAAAATGCCGAAGGTTTGCACCTGACGCAGCCACTCCGGTATATCGGCCGGGAAGAAGAGCTCCCCCACTACGGCAGCGAAGAAGACGAAGATAATGAAGTCGTAAAACTCCAGCGCACCGCCTAAGGCCGCGAGCGTGAGGGTTTTGTAGTCCTGTCGATTCAGAGGTCGGGCGTTATGTGACATAGCGAACCATTATGCGTGTATTGTGGATTTATTTTTACAGCAATCGTAAAGAAAAAATTACTATACCGTAAAACCGTTACCACGCTATCGCCGCTTCAGCTTATGTCACATATTGATTAATTTCAGGAGATTGTTTCGCGACGCGCGTTTTTAGGACGAAAAGCTGCTACCACTTTCTCATCGGTTTCGACATACGGGCCGTCAAGCAGCTGTATACAATACGGTACACTTGCAAAGATGCCGTGAACGATGACGCTGCCGTCTTCCGCTTTTAGCCCTTCCAGCGTCTCTTTGATCGACTTCGGCTGGCCCGGCAGGTTCAGAATCAACGCCTGCTTGCGGATCACCCCTACCTGGCGGGAAAGAATGGCCGTCGGGACAAAGTGTAGACTGATCTGGCGCATCTGTTCGCCGAAGCCCGGCATTTCACGATCGGCAATCGCCAGCGTCGCGTCCGGCGTCACATCACGGCGCGCGGGCCCGGTTCCGCCGGTGGTTAACACCAGGTGACAGCTCATCTCATCCACCAGCTCACACAGGGTCTGCTCGATAATCGGCTGTTCGTCGGGAATAAGGCGAGTCTGGATCTCAAACGGGGTAGTCAGTGCACTGGCCAGCCACGCTTCCAGAGCGGGGATGCCTTTATCCTGGTAAACACCGCTGGAGGCGCGGTCAGAAATCGACACTAAGCCGATGCGTAAGGTATTCATATCCATTCCATTCAAAGAGTACTGATTAAAGGGAATGATACACGCAGAGAGGAAATTCAGACAGGGTACGAAAGCAGTCGCGTGACCGGGAGCCCGGTCACGCGGAATGATTACAGCAGGTCGCCGATCATTTTTTCCAGTTTTTCCTGGTGAACAGCAAACTTACGGATACCGTCCGCCAGCTTGTCTACCGCCATTGGATCCTGGTTGTGCTGCCACAGGAACTCGGATTCAGTGATGCGCTCTGGGCGTGCTTTCACTTCACCGGTGTAGGACAGTTTACGCTCCAGAGTACCTTCGCTTTCAGCCAGCTCTTTCAGCAGTGCAGGCGCGATGGTCAGGCGGTCACAGCCAGCCAGCTCGATGATTTCACCGACGTTACGGAAGCTTGCGCCCATAACCACGGTCTCATAGCCATGCTGTTTGTAGTATTCGTAGATTTCAGTCACAGAAATCACGCCTGGATCTTCAGCCGGTGCGTACTCTTTCTTATCGGTGTTGGCTTTGTACCAGTCCAGAATACGGCCCACGAACGGAGAAATCAGGTATACGCCAGCTTCTGCACATGCACGCGCCTGTGCGAAGGAGAACAGCAGGGTCAGGTTACAGTTGATACCCTCTTTTTCCAGCTGCTCTGCCGCGCGGATACCCTGCCAGGTAGAAGCCAGTTTGATCAGGATACGATCGTTGCTGATGCCCGCATCGTTGTACAGTTTGATCAGACGTTTTGCTTTCGCGATAGACGCTTCGGTGTCGTAGGAGAGACGCGCGTCCACTTCGGTAGAGATACGGCCCGGAACCAGTTTCAGGATCTCGAGACCGATGTTCACGGCCAGTTTATCAGTAGCGTCCACAACCTGCTGCGCGCGGTCGTTGCTCTGCGCTTTCGCCCAGGTCACAGCCTCATCAATCAGTTTGCGATACTCAGGGATCTGTGCGGCGTTAAGGATCAGAGAAGGGTTGGTTGTGGCATCCTGCGGCTGGTACAGCTTCATTGCCGCGATATCTCCGGTGTCAGCTACGACAGTGGTGAACTGACGAAGGGAGGTCAATTTATCCGTCATGATAGTGTTTCTCTTTTAACGTGCCCTGGATAATTCACGCTACCGACAGCATGCCTGCAGCGGAAAAATGACAGGTTTACTTGTTAGGGGGATGTAACCGGTCTGCCCTGATGATAACACGACGGAGGGGTAGCGCAACCGCAGACAGTGCGCTTAGGCAGAGTATGATAAACTCAGAATATTAACAGGCTGCTAAGCAACAGCATGCCCAATCAGTGGTAGCGCTTACATATTCACGTTGGCATCAACAAGAGGGACGTTAATGCCTGATTTCTTTTTCTTTATTAACGAAGTCCTCTGGGGTTCGATAATGATTTACCTGCTTCTGGGAGCGGGTATTTGGTTTACGCTACGCAGTGGGTTTATCCAGTTTCGCTATATTCGCAAGTTTGGCAGAAGTCTGAAAAACAGCGTCACGCCTCAGCCGGGCGGATTAACGTCATTCCAGGCGCTCTGTACCAGCCTGGCGGCACGCCTGGGCAGCGGGAATCTGGCGGGGGTAGCACTGGCCATCAGCGCCGGTGGGCCAGGCGCGGTCTTCTGGATGTGGATGACGGCACTTCTCGGTATGGCCACCTCCTTTGCCGAAAGTTCGCTTGCGCAACTCTACAAAGAGAAAGATAAGCGCGGCCAGTTTCGCGGTGGTCCAGCCTGGTACATGGCGCGTGGCCTGGGGATGCGCTGGATGGGCGTCCTGTTCTCGCTTTTTTTACTGCTCGCGTACGGTCTTATTTTTAATACCGTCCAGGCGAACTCGGTCGCCCATGCCATGCGCTATGCCTTCTCCTGCCCCGAGTGGCTCGCGGGTCTCGCTTTAGCTTCGATCGTTCTGCTTACCATTTCATTCGGTCTCAAGGGTATCGCTCGCCTGATGCAGTGGCTGGTGCCCATTATGGCGCTGCTCTGGGTTGCCGCGAGCCTGTTCGTCGCCGCACTGCATCTCGACCAGGTGCCGGGCGTGCTTGCCACCATCGTCAAAAGCGCCTTTGGCTGGCGCGAAGTGGCATCCGGCGCGCTGGGCTACACCTTCAGCCAGGCGCTGATGGCGGGTTTTCAGCGGGGCATGTTCTCCAATGAAGCCGGTATGGGGTCAACCCCCAATGCGGCAGCCGCCGCCTCTTCCTGGCCGCCACACCCGGCCGCACAAGGTATTGTGCAGATGATTGGCGTCTTTACCGATACCATTATTATCTGTTCCGCCAGCGCCATGATTTTGCTGCTGGCAGGCCCCGTACCCCACGCGTCGGGAACCGTCGGGATACAGCTTCTCCAGCAGGCGCTGGTGACACTGACCGGCGGCTGGGGAGCCGGATTTGTCTCGCTCATCCTGATCTTGTTTGCCTTCAGCTCAATCGTGGTGAATTACCTCTACGCCGAAAATAACCTTATTTTCCTGAAACTCGACTCCCGCGCCGCGATCGGAACTCTGCGTCTGGGGGTTATCCTGATGGTGATAGCAGGCTCCCTGCTCAGTATGCCGCTGGTCTGGCAACTGGCCGATATCATTATGGCGCTGATGGCAATCACTAACCTCACGGCGATCCTGCTGCTCTCGCCCGTGGTGACCCTGATTGCCAGAGACTATCTGCGCCAGCGCAAACTCGGCGTTCCGCCGGTCTTTGATCCCGCCCGCTATCCCGATATCAAGGCGCAGCTTGCCCCCGGCACGTGGGATGATTTGCCACGGCAATAACAGCTATCGATCAATTCAGGGCGATTTTTTGCTAAAGTCGCTCTAAATTTCCTGCAAGGACTGGATATGCTGATTCTGATTTCACCTGCAAAAACGCTCGACTACCAGAGCCCGCTCGCCACCGAGCGCTATACCCAGCCTGAACTGCTGGACTATTCGCAACAGCTGATCCGCGAAGCGCGTAAGCTCTCAGCGCCGCAAATCGCCTCGCTGATGAGCATCAGCGACAAGCTGGCCGATTTGAACGCGACCCGCTTTCACGAGTGGCACCCGGATTTCACCCCGGCTAACGCTCGCCAGGCGATTCTGGCGTTTAAAGGCGATGTGTACACCGGCCTGCAGGCGGAAGATTTTAGCGAAGCCGATTTCGATTTTGCCCAGCAGCATCTGCGCATGCTGTCGGGCCTGTACGGCGTACTGCGCCCGCTGGATCTGATGCAGCCTTATCGTCTGGAGATGGGGATTCGCCTGGAGAATGCCAACGGCAAAGACCTGTACCATTTCTGGGGCGATATCATCACCGATAAGCTGAATGCGGCGCTGCGCGCGCAGGGCGATAACGTGGTGATTAACCTGGCGTCCGATGAATACTACAAGTCGGTGAAGCCGAAAAAGCTGGATGCCGACATCATCAAGCCGGTGTTCCTCGACGAGAAGAACGGCAAGTTCAAAGTGATCAGCTTCTACGCCAAGAAAGCGCGCGGGCTGATGAGCCGCTACATCATTCAGAACCGCCTGACGAAGCCGGAGCAGCTGACCGCCTTCAACAGCGAAGGCTATTTCTTTGACGAGGCGTCGTCAGGGAAAGGCGAACTGGTGTTTAAGCGCCACGAGCAGTAAAAACAAACCCCGCCGGCTGGCGGGGTTTTGCATTAGTGGTGTTTCCAGTCCGGACCTGGACGATGATCGTCATGATGATGGTCATGCTCGCGATGCTCATCGTGAGGACGCCAGCGGTTATCGCGCCAGTCATAATGCGCCTTCCACCAGTCATGGTCGCGCCAGCGGCCACCGTCCCAGTAGTGCCCGTTATTATCCCGGTCGCCAATCTGCAGTTTGACCGCAGGTACGAGGGTGATTTCAGATGCCTGAACCGCCATGGGAGCGACCAGCATCAGTGAAAGCGCAATCAGCGCAGGTTTCAGTTTTGACATCGGTGACTCCTTATTATCGTTGCCCAACGTGGGCCGTTGTAAGGAGATTACGCGAGGGGAACGGGGGATGTTATTCTCTGCAATCCTAAACGCTAAGTGACCGCATTTATTGGGAATTTCTGCTTTTTCCCTGCTATTTTTCTCCTTAATTTCTTCACAAAAAAAGCCGGGTGGCGCTTCGCTTACCCGGCCTACG
>NZ_KV787865.1:0-58317 GCF_001807145.1 Enterobacter sp. HMSC16D10 | reverse complement strand
GCCGGGTGGCGCTTCGCTTACCCGGCCTACGGTTTGTTCGTCTTTGTTGGCCCGGTAAGGCGAAGCCGCCACCGGGCAACACAATCACGCACGCGTCATCATCAGTTGTAGGTCGGGTAAGGCGTAGCCGCACCCGACAAAAATCACGCGCGGGTCATCATCAGCTTACGCAGCGCCGCAAAGTCCGCCGGCAGCTCATGGGACAGCAGCGGCAGGTCGGCACGCTCGGCCAGTTCTTTCGGCAGCGGCAGCGTTTCGCCCAGGATCGCCTCCACGCTCTCTTTGAACTTCGCCGGATGTGCGGTTCCCAGGAACAGGCCGTATTCACCCGGATTAAGCTGATCGCGCAGCGCGCGGTAAGCAATCGCCGCGTGCGGTTCAGAGGTATACCCCACCGCCTTCAGCTCGCGCATGGTGGATTTGGTGGTTTCATCCGTCACCGCAGCATAGCCCAGGTCGCCCAGACGCCAGATCTTACGGCGGAACAGCTCTTCCACCCGCGGCCAGTTGTTCGGCTGAGACACATCCATCGCATTGGAGAGCGTCGCCTGCGTGGCGTTCGGCGCCCACTTACCGTCTTTCAGGAAGCGCGGCACGGTGTCGTTAGCGTTGGTGGCGGCGATAAAGCGTTTCACCGGCAGACCCAGGGATTTCGCCAGCAGGCCAGCCGTCAGGTCACCGAAGTTACCGCTCGGCACGGAGATCACCAGCTGATTGCGCGCGTCCTGCGGCAGCTGCGCCACCGCTTCGAAGTAGTAGCAGATCTGCGCCAGCAGACGGCTGATGTTGATGGAGTTGGCGGAGTTCAGACCCAGCGCCACCTTCAGATCTTCGTCGTCGAAGGCCTGCTTGACCAGCGCCTGGCAGGCATCGAAATCGCCGTCAATTGCCACGGTTTCAATGTTGCCGCCGAGGGTGCAGAACAGTTTCTCCTGCAGCGGGCTGATTTTACCTTTCGGATAGAGGATCACCACGCGGACGTTTTTCAGGCCGTAGAACGCGTGGGCGACCGCCGCGCCGGTATCCCCGGAGGTCGCGGTCAGGATGGTCACCGGCTTGTCGCCACTGATGTGGGTCAGCATCTGCGCCATAAAGCGGCCGCCGAAGTCTTTGAACGCCAGCGTCGGACCGTGGAACAGCTCCAGGCAGCCAACATCAGGCTCAACCTGCTGAACCGGCGCCGGGAAGGCGAATGCCGCGCGTACGCGCTCTTCCAGCAGCTCCTGCGGAATTTCATCCCCGATAAACGCGGACAGAATTTTGGTGCTGCGGGTGACAAAATCCTGCTTCAGCAGGTCATCAATCTCGGTCAGCTGGAATTCCGGCAGGTCATGCGGGAAAAACAGCCCCTGATTTTTGCCCAGTCCCTGAGTCACCGCCTGCGCGAAGCTGACCTGCTCGTTATGATCTTTAAGGTTGTAGAGTTTCATTAATTATCCCAGTACTCGTGCGCCAGCCGTGTCCAGACGGCAAATATGAACAAAGCCTTCCTGATTTTGCAGGTAGTGTTTAGAGAGCCAGTCCGCCACGCGCTGCGCAGTGTCAGGCTTGTCGCACAGGGCGAACAGCGTCGGGCCGGAGCCGGAGATGCCGCACGCCTGCGCGCCGATATCCATGGACGCCTGTCGCGCCTCGTTAAAGCCGGGCAGCAGCTTCGTGCGGTACGGCTCGGCAATGACGTCCTTCATCAGTTTGGCCGCCAGCTGCGGCTGACGGGTGTAGCAGGCGTGGATAAAGCCCGCCAGATGACGCCCGTGGGCGATACAGTCCTGACGGCGATACTGCGCGGGCAGGATCGCACGCGCTTCCGCGGTTGATACCTTGATACCCGGATAGGCCAGCACCCACAGCCACTCATCAAACCCTGGCACCTGCTGGCTGATGATGCCATTTTCTTCGATCATCAGCTGCATGCCGCCGAGGAAGCATGGCGCAACGTTGTCATAATGAATGCTGCCGGAGATACGCCCTTCCAGCTCGCCCATTAAGGCAAGCAGGCGGTTGTTGTTCAGCGGCTTGCCGCAGTGCTCGTTCATCGCCACCAGCGCGGCGACCACCGAGCAGGCGCTGGAACCCAGCCCGGAGCCAATCGGCATACTTTTTTCCAGCGTCATGGCGACCGGCACGTTTTTACCGATCTCCTGACAGAAACGCTCCCAGCACTGATAGACGATATTCTCGCGTGGCTCAGACGGTAGTTTGCTGGCGAAGCGGCCTACGTTATTCAGGCTGAAGCTGTCTGCCGCTTCCACCGTCACCGTATCGCCCAGCAGCGAACCGTCCACCGGCGTCACCGCCGCACCCAGCACGTCAAATCCGACGCTCATATTCGCGCTGGAAGCCGGGGCATAAACTTTGACCATGTTAAACTCCTAACTTCCATGACAGGGTACGCAGCAGATCGGCAAAGACACCCGCCGCCGTAACGTCGTTCCCTGCGCCATAGCCGCGAAGCACCAGCGGCAGTGGCTGATAATAGTGGCTGTAAAACGCGAGGGCGTTTTCGCCGTTTTTGACTTTGTACAGCGGGTCGTTGCCATCCACTTCGGCAATCTTCACCCGGCACACGCCATCTTCTTCAATGTTGCCAACATAGCGCAATACCTTACCTTCATCACGGGCTTTCGCCACGCGGGCGGCAAACGCGTCGTCAAGCTGCGGCAGCCTGGCCATAAAGGCGCTGACGTCACCGCTGCTGTCAAATTCTGCCGGCAGGAACGGCTCAATCACGATATCGGAAAGCTCAAGCTCACGGCCCGTTTCGCGCGCGAGGATCAGCAGCTTGCGCGCCACGTCCATACCGGAAAGGTCGTCACGCGGATCCGGCTCGGTATAGCCCAGCTCGCGCGCGGCGCGGGTGGCCTCCGAGAGGCTCATTCCCTCATCCAGCTTGCCGAAGATAAACGACAGCGAGCCGGAGAGAATGCCGGAGAAACGCTGCAGCTCATCGCCCGCGTTAAGCAGGTTCTGCAGGTTCTCGATAACCGGCAGGCCTGCCCCCACGTTGGTGTCGTAGAGGAACTTGCGGCGCGACTTGCTCGCTGCCAGACGCAGCTGGTGATAGTAATCCATCGACGAGGTGTTGGCCTTTTTGTTCGGCGTCACCACGTGGAAACCTTCGCGCAGGAAGTCCGCGTACTGGTCGGCCACCGCCTGGTTCGAGGTACAGTCGACGATGACCGGGTTAAGCAGATGATACTCTTTTACCAGACGGATCAGGCGACCCAGGTTGAACGGCTCTTTTGCCTCATTCATCTCGGCCTGCCAGTTTTCCAGGTTCAGGCCGTGGACGTTGGTCAGCAGCGCTCTGGAATTCGCGATCCCGCAGACGCGCAGGTCGATGTGTTTCTTCTTAAGCCATTCCTGCTGACGCTTCACCTGCTCCAGCAGCGCGCCGCCGACGCCGCCCACGCCAATCAGGAACAGCTCGATGACCTGATCGGTGTTGAACAGCATCTGGTGAACCACACGAACGCCGGTGGTGGCATCGTCGTTATCCACAACAACAGAAATTGAACGCTCTGACGAGCCCTGGGCAATCGCCACGATATTGATATTGGCGCGCGCCAGCGCGGCAAAGAATTTGGCGGAGATACCGCGCAGGGTGCGCATACCGTCGCCCACCACGGAGATGATCGCCAGACGCTCCTGAATCGCGAGCGGCTCCAGCAATTCTTCTTTCAGCTCCAGATAGAACTCTTCCTCCAGCGCGCGGCGGGCGCGAAGGCAGTCAGCCTGCGGCACGCAGAAGCTGATGCTGTACTCTGAAGAAGACTGGGTGATCAGCACCACCGAAATACCGTTGCGGGACATGGCCGCAAACACGCGTGCCGCCATGCCGACCATCCCTTTCATCCCCGGACCCGAGACGCTGAACATCGCCATATTGTTCAGGTTGGAGATGCCTTTCACCGGCAGTCCGTCCTCATCGGTACTCGCGCCAATCAGCGTACCCGGCGCCTGCGGGTTACCGGTGTTTTTAATCAGGCAAGGGATTTGGAACTGGGCAATCGGGGAGATAGTACGCGGGTGAAGTACTTTGGCGCCGAAGTAGGAAAGCTCCATCGCTTCCTGGTACGACATCGACTTCAGCAGCCTGGCGTCCGGTACCTGGCGCGGATCGCAGGTATACACGCCGTCAACATCAGTCCAGATCTCACAACAGTCTGCGCGTAAACAGGCGGCCAGCACGGCGGCGGAGTAGTCGGAGCCGTTACGGCCCAGCACCACCAGCTCGCCCTTCTCGTTACCGGCGGTAAAGCCAGCCATCAGGATCATGTGGTCAGACGGAATTTTGCTGGCGGCGATACGGCGGGTTGATTCGGCAATATCAACGGTGGATTCGAGGTAGTGGCCCACCGCCAGCAGTTTTTCAACGGGATCGATCACGGTCACGCTATGGCCGCGCGCTTCCAGCACGCCGGCCATGATGGCGATAGAGAGTTTTTCACCGCGACAAATCAGCGCTGCATTGATGCTGTCCGGGCATTGGCCGAGAAGGCTGATGCCGTGCAGGACGTGTTTAATTTGCGCGAATTCTTGTTCAACAAAAGACTTCAGCTGCGCATGCGGGAAGCCAGGCAGCGCTTCTGCCAGGCCTTGCAGTAAGTCAGCGAAGATACGCTCTGCGTCGCTGATGTTCGGAAGTGCATCCTGGCCACCGATGGTTTTTTCAATCATCGCCACCAGATGGTTCGTGATTTTTGCCGGGGCAGAGAGCACGGTCGCAACCTGCCCCTGCCTGGCGTTGCTTTCCAGGATATCGGCAACACGCAGAAAACGTTCTGCATTTGCCACTGATGTACCGCCGAACTTCAACACTCGCATGGTTCTACCTCGTTTCCTTTAGCCGAAAAAAAAGCCCGCACTGTTCAGGTGCGGGCTTTTTTCTGTTTTTCCTGTACGCGTCAGCCCGCATCGTTACCTGTGGTAATGATGATGGTTGTGGTAATGGTGGTGATGCTGATGCGTTTCATGGATGTTGTGTACTCTGTCATTATTATCTGTCTGTGCTGTATTCTTTTAGGGTTAAAGGATCGGGCCCCTTAAGTCAATGGATTTTTAATTTGATCACATTTTGGGAGACTCTCAGGTCCCGCTGCGTGCCGCTTTATTTTCATCCGATTACCCCAAACGCAACCCGTTCAGACAGACTTATTCGCCATAGTAAAAACTTATGGCAGTATTTTACTCGGCCAATTTTTTTTCAATATCGTGCAGCAAACGATGCAACATGGCGGTGTCCCGTTGCTCAAGACGACCAAGACGCTGCTGCAGCCAGTCGGCCATTTTCTGATCGTCCGCGACGCCAAGGCTCGATAACAGCCCCTGCACACGAGTTCGCAGCGCGGCCAGCTGATTTTCATTTGCCGCTTCTGGCTGAGGTTGAGGGATTTGCATTAGGGAGGCTAATTGATAGCAATAGACCATGACCGCCTGGCCCAAATTCAGGGAAGGATAATCGGCCACCATCGGCGCACCGGTAAGAACGTCCGCCAATTCCAGCTCTTCGTTGGTTAATCCGGAATCTTCACGTCCAAATACCAGCGCGGCTTTCTCCAGCCACTGGCTTTTCTCTTCGAGCATGGGTACCAGTTCAGCAGGCGTGGCGTAATAGTGGAACTTCGCCCGGCTGCGCGCGGTGGTTGCAACGGTAAACGAAATGTCATGCAGCGCGTCGGCAAGCGTAGCGTAAGTGGTTATATTATCGAGAATATCTCCCGAACCGTGCGCCACCCACCGGGCGGCTGGCTCCAGATGGGCCGTGCTGTCCACAATACGTAAATCGGTAAAACCCATGGTCTTCATCGCACGCGCCGCTGCGCCTATATTTTCTGCTCTGGCTGGTGCAACCAGTACAATCGACAGATGCATTTATGCTCTCTTTTTAATCAGTTAGCCGGTAAAAATGTGATGCACTTCAACATATTACGCAGCGCGAATTTACAAAATTGCAACACAAATCACCGAAATAGCGTTTCATAACAAATTAAAAACGCTAAACTATTCTGTGTCTGAACAATCAGTTAGAATGTTAACAGAACACTATTATCCCTATGTTTTATAATGATAATAGTAACATGAATACTCTATTCTGATTGGATTCGCTTCGTTTATAAATCAATGTCCGCAACTAGTTGGTTTATTGAAAAATTGTGACAAAGGCTAGCATTCGGCTACGATGATTTCATCAAACTGTTAACGTGCTACAATTGAACTTGATATATGTCAACGAAGCGTAGTTTTATTGGGTGTCTGGTGTCACTTAGCCTGTTATGTTGCTGTTAAAATGGTTAGGATGACAGCCGTTTTTGACACTGTCGGGTCCAAAGGGAAAGTACCCAAGACCAAGCTAATGATGTTGTTGACGTTGATGGAAAGTGCATCAAGAACGCAATTACGTACTTTAGTCACGTTAAGCCGATCATGTTAATTTGCGACATGCATCAGGCAGGTCAGGGACTTTTGTACTTCCTGTTTCGATTTAGTTGGCAATTTAGGTAGCAAACATGCAGACCCCGCACATTCTTATCGTTGAAGACGAGTTGGTAACACGCAACACGTTAAAGAGCATTTTCGAAGCAGAAGGCTACGATGTCTTTGAAGCGACCGATGGCGCAGAGATGCATCAGATCCTTTCTGAAAATGATATCAACCTGGTGATCATGGATATTAACCTGCCGGGCAAAAACGGTCTTCTTCTGGCGCGCGAACTGCGCGAGCAGGCGAACGTCGCGTTAATGTTCCTGACGGGCCGTGACAACGAAGTTGATAAAATTCTTGGCCTGGAAATCGGTGCGGATGATTACATCACCAAGCCGTTCAACCCTCGCGAGTTAACCATTCGTGCACGCAACCTGCTGTCCCGCACCATGAACCTGGGCACGGTCAGCGAAGAGCGTCGTAGCGTCGATAGCTACAAATTCAACGGCTGGGAACTTGATATCAATAGCCGTTCGCTGATTAGCCCGAACGGCGAGCAGTATAAACTGCCGCGCAGTGAATTCCGCGCGATGCTGCACTTCTGCGAAAACCCGGGCAAGATCCAGTCCCGTGCAGAGCTGCTGAAGAAAATGACCGGCCGTGAGCTGAAGCCGCACGACCGTACCGTAGACGTCACCATCCGTCGTATTCGTAAGCACTTCGAATCTACGCCAGATACGCCGGAAATCATCGCCACGATCCACGGCGAAGGGTACCGTTTCTGCGGTGACCTGCAGGAGTAATCCCGCAGTTAACGCATTAAAAAACGGCGCATTTGCGCCGTTTTTTTTATTCCCGCCACGGCATAATCGGCACCGCGCTAATCGCGTTTTTCGGTGAACCTTCTACCACTTTATCGGAATAGGCCAGGTAAGCCAGCGTATTGCGTTTGGCATCATAGAAACGCACAACCTGCAGCTTTTTGAACACCAGCGAGGTTCGTTTCTGGAATACCACGTCGCCCTGCGCTTTGCCGTTTTTAATTTTATCGCTCAATTCAACCGGGCCCACCTGCTGACAGGAGATCGCCGCATCGGAGGTGTCTTCCGCCAGCCCCAGACCGCCCTTGATACCGCCCGTTTTCGCACGGCTGACATAGCAGGTGACGTTTTTCACGTCCGGATCGTCAAACGCCTCCACCACGATTTTGTGGTCCGGGCCAAACATTTTGAACACGGTGTCGACAGAACCAATCTGTTCCGCCTGTGCGACGCGCCCGGCCATCAACATCAGCGCGGTGAAGAGCAAAGTCTTGTATTTCATATTGTTACCATTCTTTAAAATTACACTGAGCGATTATTCAACACTTTAGACAAAAATGTAGCAAGATCACAGGATTAGAATATATTTACCCATAATGCCCTACAAAAAGCATGAAAGCGCAAAAAAAACACTGAATGCTAAAACATCAAAAAATGCTATTATCCGCTAACCTGTTATCAGGCACCTGCTGTTTTAAGGATGAGGATAGTATATGGATCAGGCTGGAATTATTCGCGACCTGCTCACCTGGCTGGAAGGTCATCTCGACCAGCCTTTGTCACTGGATAATGTGGCGGCTAAAGCAGGCTATTCCAAGTGGCATCTGCAAAGGATGTTCAAGGATGTCACCGGTCATGCTATCGGGGCCTATATTCGCGCACGTCGTTTATCGAAATCTGCTGTGGCTCTGCGCCTGACCGCGCGCCCGATTCTGGATATTGCCCTGCAATATCGTTTCGATTCGCAGCAGACCTTCACCCGCGCCTTTAAAAAACAGTTCTCGTTGACGCCAGCGCTGTATCGTCGCTCGCCTGACTGGAGCTCGTTTGGCATGCGTCCGCCGCTGCGTCTGGGCGAGTTCGCGATGCCGAAGTATGAAATTATTACCCTGCCGGAAACCCATCTGATCGGCACGACGCAGAGCTACTCCTGTTCGCTGGAGCAGATTTCCGAGTTCCGTCATCAGATGCGCGTCCAGTTCTGGCGCGACTTCCTGAGCCACGCACCGGCGATCCCGCCTATTCTGTATGGTCTCAACGAAACGCACCCAAGCCAGGAAAAGGACGACGAGCAGGAGGTGTTCTACACCACCGCGCTGACTCCAGAGATGGCCAATGGCTACATTCAAGGTTCAAAACCTGTCGTGCTGGAAGGCGGTGAATACGTGATGTTCGCCTATGAAGGGCTGGGAACGGGCGTTCAGGAGTTCATCCTGACCGTTTACGGAACCTGCATGCCGATGCTGAATCTGAATCGCCGTAAAGGTCAGGACATTGAGCGCTACTACCCGGCGCAGGATGCCAAACCGGAAGAAGGCCCCATCAATCTGCGTATGGAATTCTTGATTCCAATACGTCGTTAACGCTGCAGTTCGTCAAGCGCAGGGGCATCGAGATGCGAAATGTCCCCTGCCATCTCCACCACCCAACCTGACGCCAGCCATGCGCTCTCCTGATAATCAATTCGGGAAATAGAGCAGTTGCGCAGACGCAAACGGCGCTCAGCGTAAGCCGGTAGTCCCAGAATGGTGCTCACCAGGCATCCCAACGCAATCCCATGACTCACCAGCAGCGGACGGCTTCCCGCCGGGAGCTTCAGGCATTCCGCCAGGGCGGCATGCATACGTACGCTGAGCTCCTGCATGGATTCGCCCTCAGGAATACGGCCATCTTCGGTACCGTTTACCAGCGTGCGGCGCCAGCCCTCTTCCGTTTCCGTCAGCGTATCGATATGGCGTTTTTCCAGCACGCCCATATCCAGCTCGCGCAGGCGCGGCTCAAGCATGACGTCACAGCCGCAGGCGTCCGCGATGATGCGCGCCGTCTGTTGTGTGCGACCTAAATCGCTGGTAATCACGTGGGTAATGCCCAGCGTTCTGGCGCGTTCCGCCACCTGCCACGCTTGCTGCACACCCTTCTCAGTGAGAGGACTGTCTGACTGGCCTTGAATACGTCGCTCGGCGTTCCACTGCGTTTCACCGTGGCGAACAAGGTATACCTGTAACATGCTTTTTTTCCGTTATACTGCGATGAATTTTTTTTGAATCGAGCTTAATTATGCACCATGTTGTCTCTGCTACCACTAATCCTGCCAAAATTCAGGCAATTCTAAGGGCATTTGACGAGATCTTCGGCGCAGGATCCTGCCATATTGAGGCCATCGGCGTCGAGAGTGGCGTTCCTGAACAGCCGTTTGGCAGCGAGGAAACGCGCGCTGGCGCACGAAATCGCGTGGCAAATGCCAGAGCTGCGGCCCCGGATGCGGACTTTTGGGTGGCGATTGAAGCCGGTATCGACGAAGGCGCAACCTTTAGCTGGGTGGTGATCGAAAGCCGCGAGCAGCGCGGCGAGGCGCGTTCGGCCACCCTGCCCCTGCCGGAGATCATTCTGGAAAAAGTGCGTGCGGGTGAAGCGCTCGGGCCGGTGATGTCGCAGTACACCGGCATTGATGAGATTGGCCGTAAAGAAGGAGCGATTGGCGTCTTTACCGCCGGTGCGCTGACGCGTTCAGGCGTTTATCACCAGGCGGTGATCCTGGCGTTAAGCCCGTTCCATAACGCGATCTATCGTTAGGCGTTTTTCAACAACACCGCTTCCAGCCACTGGCGCAGCTCAACGGGCGCCGACTTTAGGCTGTTCGATCCGCGGGTAATCGTCGCGATGCCCGCGCCGAGCTCATTTTTCAGCTCGCGCTGGCTCATCTCGCCGCGCAGCAGCTCTTCAATGATGCGCACGCGCGTGCCCAGCGCCTCACGCTCGTCTGGCGTGAGCATTAGCTGCATCAGGGGTAAATGCAAATCCTGCTCGTAAGACTGGCGAAGCAGCTCCACAAAACGAAGCCACTCCTGATGACGTTGTTCGGCCATTGCCGAGGAATACGGGGAATGCTGGGTCATGTTATGCTGCCTCTTGTACTCTTTAGCGAGTACAGCATAACACAACCCACGCCGATCAGTAACGTCTCTGCCACTCGGCATCGCTCATCAGGGTGTCTTTCTGCCCCATGAAGTAGCGATAGTAGGCGTCATAAGCCAGCACGTTCTTCACGTAGCCGCGCGTTTCCGAGAACGGGATGCTCTCGACAAACGCCACGGCGTCGATGCGTCCGGCGCTGTTGCCGAGCCAGGTGCGCACGCGACCCGGCCCCGCGTTATACGCCGCCGACGCGAAGATGCGGTTATTGCCGAACTGCTGATACACATACTGCAGGTAGCTGGTACCGATGTTGATGTTGGTATCCGGATCCAGAAGCTGTGACGGACTGCTGTAGCCAGGAATATTAAACATCTTCACCGTGTGCGTCGCCGTGCCCGGCATAATCTGCATCAGGCCGCTGGCGCCCACCGGGGAACGGACTTTCGGGTTCCATGCGCTCTCCTGACGGGCAATTGCCATCGCGTAGCTTTGCGGGATATCTTTGCCGCTGGTGTAGCGATCGAACAGATCCTTGTAAGCCAGCGGGAAACGCTCTTCGAGATGATCCCAAAGCTTACCGGCGATCGTCGCCTGCACGCTCAGATCCCACCAGCGATTATCAAACGCATAGCGGGCAAGCTGAGCTTTTTCATCGGTAGTGCGGCTGGTCACCAGATTCGCCCACTCGCTGCGCGCGGTGTTGTCCATATTCCAGTACATCAGCTCGCGAACGCGCGCCATTTCTGGCCCCTGGGTCAGCGCCGGATTCGCGTTAGCGGGCGCTTTATCGATGCGGAAGGTGTACTCCTCGCCCAGGCGCTGCGCGGCCGCCATCGGGTAGAACCCGCGCTGCTGCATCAGCGTATGAAGAATTTCTTTGGCCTCATCATCACGACCGCGCTCCAGCAGCAGATCGGCCTGCCAGTAACGCCATTCATCTTTCTCTTTGGCCTCCATAGGCAACCGGGCGAGCCAGGTATTGAGCCCACGACGGTCGCCCGTACCCAGCGCCATTCGCACGCGGCGCTCCACCAGCGACGTGGAGTTCGAACGCATAATCGCATCGTCTCGCCAGCGCGCCTGCTCGTCGGTCACATCGGTGCCCATCAGTCGCCACGCCACGATATCGCGCAGCTCCTGCGTTTGCTCCTCATTAAGCTGCTGCGCCTGCACCAGCTGCGGGATCATCAGCCGCGCGTTTTCCACATCGTCACGCGCCACGCTGGCAAAAGCCACCGCCGCCATCTGGCGGGTAAAATCGGTCGCGCCCGTACTGCGGGCAAAGGTCAGCACGCTGTTGGGATCGTTTGCCAGCGAAATAACTGCCGTGGAGATCGTCTGGTAATCGGACGGCATCTGCCCCGCCAGCGCAGTCACCAGACGCGTATTACCGGCTTTCATCGCCAGGCGGATACGCTCAAGGTAGGACAGCGGATCCTGCTTGCCGGAAGCACGCCACGCGCCGAACAGGGAATCACAGGCGTTCGGCTGGTTTTTCCCGGTCAGCCAGAGCTCTTTCGCCCCGGCCCAGGCCTCTTCCTGCTGGCCGGTCGCCCATTTTGCGTAGTAGTAGTTACACTGCGCTTCGGTGGTATTCGGCTTTTCAGGGCTAAACGCCAGCAGCCCGCGCCAGTCTTCGCGACGCGCCAGTTCGTTCACAAAACGAGACTGAAGATTCCGGGCTGGCGGCAGGGTCGGGTTCGCCTGAATGAAGTTATTCACGGTAACGGTGGGTTGATTCATGAGATCGTCCGTAATTTGACGATACTCCAGATACGGATACAGCGGATAATCCTTGAGCGTCGGCATCAGCGCCTGCACGGTATCCATCTGCTTGTTGTCCCATGCCTGTTTAATCTGGGCATACCGGTTACGTTGTTCATCCAGTGAATCGGCATGCACCGCCTGGCTTACCGCCATTACGCATACGCTGGCAGCCAGCAGACGCCAGACCACCCGTTTGGCTTTTTCCACAAGCTCTTCCTCATTGTTTTTTCGTCAATTGCAGCGTCTTGCCACGTCAAAGTCTCATTAACTTATGCTAACCAGGCATCCTGCAACGCGCCACGTCATGGACACTTTTTTACCTTTCTTGCGCGTTTTAACACTCCCGACGTTCCTGGCTGGGATTAGGGCGGGAAAAAGGCTACACTTCGAGGCTGAAATTCCTTCTCATTACGATAAAAGAGGCGAAGTCCAACGTGGCTCAATTCGTTTATACCATGCATCGTGTCGGCAAAGTTGTCCCGCCGAAACGTCATATTCTTAAAAATATCTCGCTGAGCTTCTTCCCGGGCGCAAAAATCGGTGTTCTGGGTCTCAACGGTGCCGGTAAGTCCACCCTGCTGCGCATCATGGCCGGCATTGATACAGACATCGAAGGTGAAGCCCGTCCGCAGCCTGGCATCAAGATTGGCTACCTGCCGCAGGAACCTCAGCTGAACCCGGAACACACCGTTCGCGAATCCGTTGAAGAAGCGGTGTCCGAAGTGGTTAACGCCCTGAAAGGTCTGGATGAAGTGTATGCCAAATATGCCGAACCGGATGCGGACTTCGACAAGCTGGCCGCACAGCAGGGCAAGTATGAAGAGATCATCCAGGCGCACGACGGTCACAACCTGAACGTGCAGCTGGAGCGCGCGGCGGATGCCCTGCGTCTGCCGGACTGGGATGCAAAAATCGCGAACCTCTCCGGGGGTGAACGCCGCCGCGTGGCGCTGTGCCGCCTGCTGCTGGAAAAACCAGACATGCTGCTGCTCGACGAACCGACTAACCACCTGGATGCGGAATCCGTGGCGTGGCTGGAGCGCTTCCTGCACGACTTCGAAGGCACCGTTGTGGCGATTACCCACGACCGTTACTTCCTCGACAACGTCGCCGGCTGGATCCTGGAGCTGGACCGCGGTGAAGGTATTCCGTGGGAAGGCAACTACTCCTCCTGGCTGGAGCAGAAAGATCAGCGTCTGGCTCAGGAAGCGTCTCAGGAAGCGGCGCGCCGTAAGTCTATCGAGAAAGAGCTGGAGTGGGTGCGTCAGGGCACGAAAGGCCGTCAGTCTAAGGGCAAAGCCCGTCTGGCACGCTTCGAAGAGCTGAACAATACCGAATACCAGAAACGTAACGAAACCAACGAACTGTTTATTCCACCTGGAGCTCGTCTGGGGGATAAAGTGGTTGAAGTGACCAACCTGCGTAAGTCCTACGGCGACCGCGTGCTGATCGACGATCTGACCTTCTCCGTACCGAAAGGCGCTATCGTGGGCATCATCGGTCCGAACGGCGCGGGTAAATCGACCCTGTTCCGCATGATGTCCGGTCAGGAACAGCCAGACAGCGGCTCTATCACCCTGGGTGAGACCGTGAAGCTGGCCTCCGTTGACCAGTTCCGCGACGCGATGGATAACAGCAAAACCGTGTGGGAAGAAGTCTCCGGCGGTCTGGATATCATGCGTATCGGCAACACCGAGATGCCAAGCCGCGCCTACGTTGGCCGCTTTAACTTCAAAGGCACCGACCAGGGCAAACGCGTGGGCGAACTGTCCGGCGGTGAGCGCGGTCGTCTGCACCTGGCGAAGCTGCTGCAGGTGGGCGGTAACGTTCTGCTGCTCGATGAACCAACCAACGACCTGGATATCGAAACCCTGCGCGCGCTGGAAAACGCCCTGCTGGAGTTCCCGGGCTGTGCAATGGTTATCTCGCACGACCGCTGGTTCCTCGACCGTATCGCGACCCACATCCTGGACTACCAGGACGAAGGTAAAGTGGAGTTCTTCGAAGGTAACTTCACCGAATACGAAGAGTACAAGAAACGCACGCTGGGCGCCGACGCGCTGGAGCCGAAGCGTATTAAGTACAAGCGTATTTCTAAATAAGTGCCCAAAAGCCGGGTGGCGCTAACGCTTACCCGGCCTACGGTTCTGCGCTGTTTGTAGGCCGGGTAAGGCGAAGCCGCCACCCGGCTTTTTTATTTACCCACGTAATACCGCTTCACCTCGTCAAACTGCATTGCAAAGTCGATATAGCTCATCAGCGCGGGTGAGTTGAGCTTACGGCTCGGATAGGCCAGCCACAGGTCGTTTCCTTCAACATTCCACTCCGGCAGTACCTGCACCAGCGCCCCTTTCTCGACCTTATCTTCCAGCAAAAAAGCCGGAAGGAGCGTAATCCCCGCACCGGCAATCGCACATTCGCGGGCGTATACCAGGTTATCGGTCATGTGCGCGTTATCCGGCAGGTAGCGATAGTCCTCATTCTCGCTTCGCAGAAGCCACTCCGACCAGGCTCTGTGCGTAATGCTGCGGTGCTCCACCAGCTGACGGGGATGCGTTAGCGGCCCACGGCGCGCCAGATAGTCCGGCGAGGCCAGCATGTAGCGCGGACAGTGCCCGATCATGCGGCCAATCAGGGAGGAGTCCTGCGGCTTGCCGGTACGCAGCGCCACGTCAAAGCCGGCCTCGACCAGATCCACCACGTCATCAGAGATCGACACGTCCAGCGAAACCTCGGGATAGCGAAGCTGGAACTCGGCATTCATATGCGCCAGCAGCGTCGCGCCAATCCCCGCCGGGCAGGTGATGCGCAGCCGCCCGCTGGGGTTTTCGCGCAGGCGCTGGATGGCGTACTCCGCCCGCTCGCTGGCCGCCAGCATTTCACGGCAGTGCACCAGATAGTGCTCGCCCGCAAACGTCAGGTTCAGCCTGCGGGTGGTGCGGTTCAGCAGGCGGATACCCACCTGCTGCTCCAGCTGGCTAATCCGCTGGCTCACGCTGGATTTTGGCAGCTCCGCCTTCTGGGCTGCCGCGGTAAAGCTGCCCATCTCGGCCACCAGCGCGAATAGCGCCATATCCTGCAGCTGTTTAAACATGATTGTTCATCCTGTACGAACGCTGAGTTCTTGATTGTCCATCTTATCACGCAGATGGCCACTTAATAGACTAGCCTCAACAAAACGCATGCCATTGAGGAGCACACCATGTCAGTTAAAGCCATCGCAGTTAACCCTGAAAATCCCTCTACTTTCATTGAAATCACTCCACCGATGCCGCAGCCCGGCGAGCACGATCTGCTGGTGGAGGTGAAAGCCGTCTCCGTTAACCCGGTCGATACCAAAGTCCACACGGGCATTGCTAAGAACGGGCTGAACGAGCCGCGTATTCTCGGATGGGATGCCAGCGGGATCGTCAAAGCCGTTGGGGCTGGCGTGACCGGATTCAAACCGGGAGATGAAGTGTGGTACGCAGGCGACATCACCCGTCCGGGCAGCAACGCTACGCATCAGCTGATCGATGCGCGCATTGTCGGGCACAAACCGTCAAGCCTCAGCTGGGCGGCTGCCGCTGCGCTACCGTTGACCGCGCTCACCGCGTGGGAGGGACTGTTTGAACGGCTGAATATTCAGGATGCCGGTACGGACAAAACCCTGCTGATCATCGGCGGTGCGGGCGGCGTGGGATCGCTGGCGATCCCGTTTGCGAAGCACAACAGCAAGGTAAAGGTCATCGCAACGGCGTCCCGTGAAGATTCCGCCCGGTGGTGCCGCGATCGCGGTGCAGATGTGGTGGTGAACTACCGCGATCTGAAAGGCGAACTGGCGAAGCACGGGCTGACCTTTGTGGATTACATTTTCATCCTCAACGACACCGACGGGCACTGGGATGCGGTCAGCGACCTGATTGCACCGCAGGGGCATATCTGTTCTATCGTGGAGAATGAACACCCGCTGAACCAGGACAAGCTGAAGTCCAAATCCGCCGCGCTGCACTGGGAATTTATGTACACCCGCAGCATGTATCAGACGGCGGATATGGCGCGTCAGGGTGAGATCCTCAATGAGGTGGCGAAGCTGGTGGATAACGGCGTGGTGGAAAGCTCACTGAGTGAAACGCTGCATGGGCTGAGCGTGGAAAGCATTACCGAGGCGCACCGTAAGGTGCTGGACGGGCATATGCGCGGAAAAGTGGTGGTGGAGTTCTGAGTGGACTGATTCCCTCATCCCGGCCCTCTCCCATTGGGAGAGGGTTAGCGTGAGGGGAAAGTTATTAACCCTGCTCCCCCATCATCTCCTTCACCAGCTCGACGCAGCGCAGGAAACGGGAGTCGTAGTCCGACTCTTCCACGTGCACAAACTCAACGTTGTTTTCGTTGAGCATATCCACCAGCATGGTCTGGAATTCACGCCTGTCGACGGAGCTGCCGAGGCTGCGCATGCCGTCGGCCACCCACGGGGTGTTGTTTTCCAGCAGGATCACCAGGTCAAAGCGATATTCGTCAATCAGCGCCTGCACGAACGGGTGCTCGCGCCCTTCGTATTTTTTGCAGAACGCCTGGGTGGTGACAAAATCGGTATCGATGAACGCCACCTTGTTGGCGTATTTCACCGCGAAATCAATGTACTGAGCGTGACCGAGCGCGATTTTGTCGTAGTCGGAATACTGCAGCGCCATCTCGTCGCCGCCCAGGTGCGAGAAGACATAGTCACGGCCGTACTCCCACGCGCTGGTGGTGTTGAAGATGTTAGCGAGCTTGTTGACCAGCGTTGATTTACCGCTCGACTCGCCGCCCAGAATAGCTACCGTGCGCACGAAGAACGGCTTCACTTCGGTCGGAATGTAATCCCAGTAGCGGAACGGGTTTTCGCGGATCTGCGCTCCGCTGATGTTCATGAAGGTGCGTTTCGGATCGATCAGCACCGTCTCGATGCCCAGATGCTCGCGGAACTGCGGCGCGTCGGACTCTTCAGAGGTGTAGATCCAGTTAGGCGCAATGCCCTTCTCTTCCATAAACGCTTTGATGCCGTTGCTCCACACGTCCCAGCCGTGCGGGTACGGCTCCATACCCTCTTCGTTAAAGGCATGAATGCGAATGTTTTTCTGGTACTTGAAGGTCTGAAGCAGCCAGCGCAGACGGTCCGGCACGGTCGGCTGCTGCGACATGGCGCTGTCTTCAAACAGCTGACGATCGCGGGTTTCGTCGTACCCCATGATGATGTGCAGCTCGTCCACCTGGCTACAGGCGCGCTGGATCAGATAGATATGCCCGGTATGCAGCGGGTAAAACTTGCCGAACACCACGCCGATGTTCTTTTGCATACGCGGGAATTCCAGCCCCAGAAAGCGGTGCAGCGCTTCCAGCTTCTGCGCGCTGGGGCTTTTGATTTTGGCGTTCAGCAGTTGGCTCAGGTAGCCTTTGGTCATGCCGCTGGCGTCTGCCACCTGCTGCAGCGTGCAGCCTTTCTGGCGGATAGCGGTCTTGATGTAGTCAAATGATGACATAAATTACGGTGCCTCCTGCAAAATCGAATACGTAATTATAAGTCGTCAAAGACATTTAACGCATCTGCGAGTTTCTTCACGCCAAAAACCTGCATCCCTTCCGGGATTTTTTTCGGCACGTTGGCAGCGGGAACGATAGCCCGACGGAAACCGTGTTTTGCCGCCTCGGAGATTCGCTCCTGCCCGCTCGGCACCGGACGGATTTCCCCGGCAAGGCCCACTTCGCCGAAGACGACCAGATCCTGCGGCAGCGGTCTGTCGCGCAGGCTGGAGACCATCGCCAGCAGCAGCGCCAGGTCTGCGCTGGTCTCGGTGACTTTGACGCCGCCGACCACGTTCACGAAGACGTCCTGATCCGCCATCTGCAGCCCGCCGTGACGGTGCAGCACCGCCAGCAGGATTGCCAGGCGGTTCTGTTCCAGACCGACCGCCACGCGCCGCGGGTTGCCCATCATCGAGTGATCCACCAGTGCCTGAATTTCGACGAGCAGCGGGCGCGTCCCTTCCCACAGCACCATCACCGAGCTGCCGGAGGTGATCTCATCTCCCCGGCTCAGGAAGATGGCCGACGGGTTGCTGACTTCGCGCAGCCCCTGTTCGGTCATGGCAAAGACGCCTATCTCATTCACCGCCCCAAAGCGGTTTTTATGGCTGCGCAGGGTACGGAAGCGAGAGTCCGCGTCGCCGTCGAGCATCACCGAGCAGTCGATACAGTGTTCGAGCACCTTCGGTCCCGCCAGCGAGCCGTCTTTGGTCACGTGCCCCACCATCACAATCGCCACGCCGCGCGTTTTGGCAAAGCGCGTCAGGTAGGCCGCGGTTTCACGCACCTGCGCGACGCTGCCCGGCGAGGACTGGATGTCCGCCATGTGCATCACCTGGATGGAGTCGATCACCATCAGCTTCGGCTGCTCTTCTTCGGCGATCATGCAGATCTGCTCGATGCTGGTTTCCGACAGCATATTCAGGTTGCCGGTCGGCAGGCCGAGACGGTGCGCGCGCATCGCCACCTGCTGGAGTGATTCTTCGCCCGTGACGTACAGGGTTTTCATCTGTTCGGCGAGCTTGCAAAGCGTTTGCAGCAGCAGAGTCGATTTACCCGCGCCCGGGTTACCGCCGATCAGGATCGCGCTGCCCGGCACCACGCCGCCGCCGAGCACGCGGTCAAATTCCTTGAAGCCGGTGGAGAAGCGCGGCAGCGCCTCCAGGCTGATGTCTGAAAGTTTTTGTACCTTCGACACGCCTGCATTGCCCGCATAGCCACTCAGGCGTTCATTGCGCGCCACGCTCGGCGAAGCCGCCACACCACGCACTTCGGTGATGGTGTTCCAGGCATGGCAGGCGCTGCATTGCCCCTGCCAGCGCGGATAATCCGCACCACATTCATTACAGACAAATGCGCGTTTTGGAGCTTTCGCCACGGTTTACCTCGTTATTTCTCTGCGGCCTGCGAGCCGGGTGGCGCTTACGCTTACCCGGCCTACAAAGCAGACCGTTATTTCTGATTAAGGCTGCCGGAGAGAATGCAGAACACCCCCATCAGGTCAGCGTGACGGATAGTCACTTCCGTCTTTTCATTCACTTTTGGCTTGGCATGGTAGGCAATGCCCAGGCCGGCCGCTTTGATCATCGGCAGGTCGTTCGCGCCGTCACCGATGGCGACGGTCTGGACAACCGGAATTTCATATTTTTCCGCGAGGCGCGTCAGCGTATTGGCTTTGTACTGGGCATCCACAATATCGCCGATCACCTGGCCGGTCAGCTTGCCGTCCATGATCTCCAGCTCGTTGGCCACCACCGTGGTCAGATGCAGTTTTTCCCGCAGATAATCCGCGAAGAAGGTGAAGCCACCGGAGGCGATCGCCACCTTCCAGCCGAGGGACTGCAGCTTCAGCACCAGCTGCGTCAGCCCGGGCATCAGCGGCAGCACGTCGCGCACCTGGCGCAGAATGTTGGCATCGGCCCCTTTCAGGGTCGCCACGCGCTGTCTCAGGCTGGCGGTGAAATCCAGCTCGCCGCGCATCGCACGCTCGGTGACTTCCGCCACCAGCTCGCCGCTGCCCGCCAGCTTCGCAATTTCGTCGATACACTCGATCTGAATGGCGGTAGAGTCCATGTCCATGACCAGCAGGCCAGGCGTTTTCAGGTGCGGAATTTTACCCAATGGTGCGACATCCAGCCCGGCGTCATGCGCCAGGCGCGTGGCGCGCTGGGTCAGAGATCCCGCCAGGCGAATGACCTGGTAGTCTTCCACGCACCAGGCGGCGACGATGACCATCGCGGCTCCCAGTTTGGTTTGATACTGGGTCAGGCGTTGCTTATCCAGACCGCGTCCATACAGCAGCCAGCCGCTACGACCGGCGTGGTAATCCAGAGGCATCACCTCATCGCCACTTAAAGAGAGCGGCAATCCTGGCCATAAAGAGACATCCGTTGGCAGGTCACACCAGGTAATGTTCGGCATTAAAGCTCCTGTAATTTCGTTCGCGCCGGAAGGTTGCAGAGGGAAAATAACGCATGAGGCTACCCTGTAACCATCACTTCTGGCAACATTAAGCCGTAAATTTTCAGCAGGTGGAATATGGCTCGCGCAAAACTGAAATTCCGGCTCCATCGCGCCGTGATTGTCCTTTCCTGTCTCGCACTCTTAGTGGTGCTGATGCAAGGGGCATCGTGGTTTAGCCAGAACCATCAACGGCAACGCAACCCGCAGTTTGAAGAGCTGGCCCGCACGCTGGCACGCCAGGTCACGCTCAACGTCGCGCCGTCCATGCGTAACGAAACGCCTGACGAGAAGCGGATAGGCCAGGTTTTACGCCTGCTCACGGAGAACAGCCGCATTCTTGATGCCGGTGTCTATGATGAGCAAGGCAACCTGATTGCCCGCGCGGGTGAGCACGTCGACGTGCGCGACAGGCTGGCGCTGGACGGCAAAAAAGCCGGCGGCTACTTCAACCAACAGCTTGTTGAACCTATTCAGGGGAAGAATGGCCCGCTGGGCTATCTGCGCCTCACCCTTGATACCCACACCCTGCCCACTGAAGCCAAACAGGTCGATAATACCACCAATATTCTGCGCCTGATGCTGCTGCTTTCACTCGCCATCGGCGTTGTGCTGGCACGCACTCTGCTTCGGGGCAAGCGCACGCGCTGGCAGCAATCCCCGTTCCTGCTGACCGCCAGCCGGTCAGTCCCCGAAGACGAAGAGAGCGAGAAGAAAGAATAGTGATAAAGTAGGCGGATGATTCGGAAAAGGAACTCTGCCATGTCGACGTTACGCCTGCTTATCTCTGACTCTTACGATCCCTGGTTTAACCTGGCAGTGGAGGAGTGCATCTTCCGCCAGATGCCTGCCACCCAGCGCGTACTGTTTCTCTGGCGCAATGCCGATACGGTGGTTATTGGTCGTGCGCAAAACCCGTGGAAAGAGTGCAACACCCGCCGTATGGAAGAGGACAACGTCCGTCTGGCGCGCCGCAGCAGCGGCGGCGGCGCGGTATTCCACGATCTGGGCAATACCTGCTTTACCTTTATGGCGGGCAAACCGGAATACGACAAAACCATCTCAACGTCCATCGTCCTCAACGCGCTCAATTCGCTCGGCGTGACGGCGGAAGCCTCCGGACGTAACGATCTGGTGGTCAAAACGCCCGACGGCGACCGCAAGGTATCCGGCTCTGCCTATCGCGAAACGATGGATCGCGGATTCCACCACGGCACCCTGCTGCTGAACGCCGATCTCAGCCGTCTGGCTAACTACCTTAATCCAGATAAGAAAAAGCTACAGGCTAAGGGCATCACCTCCGTGCGCGGGCGCGTGGCGAATCTGGTGGAACTGCTGCCCGGGATTACTCACGAGCAGATTTGCGATGCGATTCGTGAAGCCTTCTTCGAACATTACGGCGAGCGGGTAGAAGCTGAAGCGATCTCCCCTTACAAAACACCGGACCTGCCCAACTTCGCGGAAACCTTTGCGCGCCAGAGCAGCTGGGAGTGGAACTTCGGTCAGGCCCCTGCCTTTTCCCATCTGCTGGACGAACGGTTTACCTGGGGCGGCGTGGAGCTGCACTTCGACGTGGAGAAAGGCCATATCACCCGCACGCAGGTCTTTACGGATAGTCTCAATCCGGCACCGTTAGAGGCGTTAGCCGCTCGTCTGCAGGGCTGTTTGTATCGGGCGGATATGTTGCAGCAGGAGTGTGATGCGCTGATCGGCGATTTTCCGGAGCAGGAAAAAGAGTTAAGGGATTTGTCAGCATGGGTTGCACAGGCCGTGCGCTAGTAAAAAAGCCCGCTTGCGCTGCGCTTAGCGGGCTTACAAAACCGTAGGCCGGGTCAGGCGAGGCTGCCACCCGGCACAACAGCGCTTACTCTTTATCGCCCAGCAGAACGGATTCCAGCGCGATTTTGATCATGTCGTTGAAGGTGGTCTGACGCTCGGCAGCGGTAGTCTGCTCGTGGGTACGGATATGGTCAGATACGGTGCAGATGGTCAGCGCTTTCGCACCGAATTCAGCCGCTACGCCGTAGATACCGGCCGCTTCCATTTCCACGCCCAGGATGCCGTATTTTTCCATCACGTCGAACATGTCGCCTTCTGGCGAGTAGAACAGATCGGCAGAGAACAGGTTGCCCACGCGCGCGTCAACGCCCAGCGCTTTTGCCGCGTCAACCGCGTTACGCACCATGTCAAAGTCAGCGATGGCCGCAAAGTCATGATCTTTAAAGCGGATGCGGTTGACTTTAGAGTCGGTACACGCGCCCATGCCGATCACCACGTCACGCAGCTTAACGTCCATACGCACCGCACCGCAGGAGCCTACGCGGATGATTTTCTTCACACCGAAATCGGTGATCAGCTCTTTGGTGTAGATGGAGCAGGATGGGATACCCATGCCGTGGCCCATAACGGAGATTTTGCGGCCTTTATAAGTACCCGTGAAGCCCAGCATGCCGCGAACGTTGTTCACTTCACGCACGTCTTCCAGGAAGGTTTCTGCAATGTGCTTCGCGCGCAGCGGGTCGCCCGGCATCAATACGACGTCAGCGAAATCACCCATTTCTGCATTAATGTGAGGAGTTGCCATCTTCAGTTCCTTTTAACTTGTTTTTTTTGCCGGGTGGCGGCTACGCCTTACCCGGCCTACAAAACCGTAGGCCCGGTAAGCGAAGCGCCACCGGGCAATGACATCAGAACATGGCCTTGCCATATTCCATGTCAGACGTACCAAAGTATTTCGCCAGGGTCTGGCCAATGTCCGCGAAGGTTTCACGATGACCCAGCGAACCCGGCTTCACTTTCGGGCCGTACACCAGCACCGGAATGTGCTCACGGGTGTGGTCGGTACCGGTCCAGGTTGGATCGCAGCCGTGGTCCGCGGTCAGGATCAGAATGTCATCTTCACCCACCAGCTCCATCAGCTCCGGCAGGCGGCGGTCGAACAGCTCAAGACCCGCAGCATAACCCGCGACGTCGCGACGGTGACCCCAGGAGGAGTCGAAGTCGACGAAGTTGGTGAAGACAATGGTCTTGTCGCCCGCTTCTTTCATCTCTTTGATGGTGGCATCGAACAGCGCATCGAGTCCGGTCGCTTTGACCTTTTTGGTGATGCCGCAGTTAGCGAAGATATCCGCGATTTTGCCCACGGACACCACGTGGCCGTCTTTCTCATCGACCAGCTTCTGCAGCACGGTTGGCGCCGGCGGCTCAACGGCCAGATCGTGACGGTTACCGGTACGCTGGAAGTTACCCGCTTTGTCGCCGATAAACGGACGCGCGATCACGCGGCCAATGTTGTAGCCGCCTTCGGTCAGCTCTTCACGGGCGATTTCGCACAGCTCGTAGAGTTTATCCAGGCCAAAGGTCTCTTCGTGGCAGGCAATCTGGAACACGGAGTCAGCAGAGGTGTAGAAAATCGGCTTGCCGGTTTTCATATGCTCTTCGCCGAGCTGATCCAGAATTACGGTACCGGAGGAGTGGCAGTTGCCGAGGTAACCCGGCAGGTTGGCACGCTTCACCAGCTTATCGAGCAGCTCCTGCGGGAAGCTGTTCTCGTGATCGGAGAAGTAACCCCAGTCGAACAGCACCGGCACACCGGCGATTTCCCAGTGACCGGACGGGGTGTCTTTACCGGAGGAGAGCTCGTGCGCCCAGGCGTAGGCGCCCACGACTTCCGCGTTAGCATCCATACCGGCTGCGATTTTACCGGTAGAACCTTCATGCGCTTTCACCAGCCCAAGGCGGGTCAGGTTGGGTAGAGTCAGAGGGCCTTTACGACCGTTATCCGCTTCGCCTTTCGCACAGGCTTCCGCGATGTGACCCATGGTATCGGAACCCACGTCACCAAAACGTTCTGCATCTTCGGTTGCGCCGATGCCGAATGAGTCCAGCACCATAATAAATGCACGTTTCATAATTGTTCTCCGTACGTAGTGCTTCAAAAATTATCGATCAGATCAGTATACCGCTATTCGGTGATACGGCGATAGACAGTCGGTGTGGTTTCCGGCGCTTTATTGTCAAGCGTAATAGCCGCCTTCACCGCTTTCGCCGCTTCCTGCCAGCTGGCTTCATCTTTGGCGTGGATCACCGCCAGCGGACGTTGGCCGTCAACGCTGTCGCCCAGACGGGCCATATCGGTAAAGCCGACGCTGTAATCAATAGTATCTGATGCCTGACGACGGCCGCCGCCCATAGACACGACCGCCATACCCAGCGCGCGGGTATCCATTGCCGAGACAAACCCTTCGCTGTCGGCATACACCGCTTTGCTGAGCGTCGCGGTCGGCAGGTACTTCGCATAGTTTTCGACGAAGTCGGTCGGGCCTTTCTGCGCCGCCACCATGCGGCCAAAGATCTCCGCCGCTTTGCCGTTGTCCAGTACCGCCTGTAGCTTCGCGCGGGCGTCGGCGTCGTCTTTGGCAAGCTTGCCGGAGATTAACATCTCCACGCACAGCGCCATGGTGACGTCGAACAGACGCGGGTTGCGGTATTCGCCCGTCAGGAACTGGACGGCTTCACGCACTTCGACGGCGTTACCGGCGCTGGAAGCCAGCACCTGGTTCATGTCGGTGAGCAGTGCGGTAGTGCGCACGCCCGCGCCGTTGGAGACGCCAACGATCGCTTCGGCCAGCGCCTCAGAGAGTTCATAGGTTGGCATAAACGCGCCGCTGCCTACCTTCACGTCCATCACCAGCGCGTCCAGCCCTTCTGCCAGCTTCTTCGCCAGGATAGAGGCGGTGATCAGCGGGATGGAGTCAACGGTCGCGGTGATGTCGCGGGTCGCGTAGAAACGCTTGTCTGCCGGAGCAAGAGAGCTGGTCTGGCCGATAATCGCCACACCAACGTCTTTAATAATGTCGCGGAAGCGGTTGTCATCCGGGAAGATATCGAAGCCCGGAATAGCTTCCAGCTTGTCGAGCGTACCGCCGGTGTGGCCCAGGCCGCGCCCGGAGATCATCGGGATATAACCGCCACAGGCGGCCACCATGGGGCCAAGCATCAGGGAGGTCACATCGCCCACGCCGCCGGTGGAGTGTTTATCCACAATCGGGCCGTTAAGGTTGAGGCTTTTCCAGTCCAGAACGGTTCCTGAATCTCGCATCGCCATGGTCAGCGACACGCGCTCAGGCATCGACATATCGTGGAAGAAAATGGTCATCGCCAGAGCCGCAATCTGCCCTTCTGAGACGGTGTTATCACGAATGCCGTTGATGAAGAAGCGGATCTCTTCGTCGCTTAATGCATGACCATCACGTTTTTTACGAATAATTTCTTGTGCGAGAAACACGGTAACCCCCATGAGGAATCGGGTGAATGGTGGCGGGTACGGTTTACCCGACCACGATCCGGGTAGGCCGGGTAAGCGTAGCGCCACCCGGCAATTCAAACTTAATAGCTGCTTGCGCTCTTACCGTCGCCGTGACCCAGCGCTTTCAGCAGGCTGGCCAGCAGGCTGGAGGCGCCGAAGCGGTAGTGACGGGAATCGGCCCAGTCGGCGCCAAACAGCTCGTCGGCAATCGCCAGGAACTGCTGCGCGTCTTCCGCGGTACGCACGCCGCCCGCAGGTTTGAAGCCCACGGTTTTGGACACGCCCATGTCGCGGATCACTTCCATCATGATGCGCGCGCTTTCCGGGGTCGCATTTACCGGTACTTTACCGGTAGAGGTTTTAATGAAATCCGCACCGGCTTTGATGGAGATTTCAGAGGCTTTACGAATCAGCGCCTCTTCTTTCAGCTCGCCGGTTTCGATGATCACTTTCAGCAGCACGTTTGCCGCCGCACACGCGTCTTTACAGGCCTTCACCAGGTCAAAACCGACCTGCTCGTTGCCGGCGATCAGCGCGCGGTACGGGAACACCACGTCCACTTCGTCTGCGCCGTAGGCAATCGCCGCGCGGGTTTCTGCCAGCGCAATCTCGATATCATCGTTGCCATGCGGGAAGTTAGTGACGGTTGCAATGCGCACGTCCGGGGTGCCCTGCTCTTTCAGCGTCTTACGGGCAATCGGGATAAAGCGCGGGTAGATACAGACGGCTGCGGTGTTGCCCACCGGCGTTTTCGCCTGATGGCACAGAGCGATGACTTTCTCATTGGTGTCGTCATCGTTCAGGGTAGTCAGGTCCATCAGTTTCAACGCGCGCAGGCTGCTTGCAGTTAAATCGGTCATAACATTCTCCAACGGCAGTGCCGTATAAATTTTACCTTGCGGGTCTGTGAGTATTCTAACATCCACCCGCATCCACACATCGACATTCATCACAGTTAATGAAAACTGCGTGCAAATTTGCATTACTGTAATGAGATCTTCTTCAAACTTTAGCGCGCATATTGCCGACTAAAGCAGCGATACCCCCTGTCGGATCAAAAGTGCCGACAGGCAGGCTTTCTACAATCCGTTCATCATCCGCAGAACACTCAAGGAAGCGAACATGTCCCACTCCAGCCCCGACGCCCTGCAGCAACGTTGCCAGCAGATTGTGACAAGCCCGGCGTTATCCCCGGAACAAAAACGTCATTTTCTGGCGCTGGAAGCGGAAAACAACCTGCCGTATCCGGCACTTCCTGAAGCTGCGCGCGCCGCGCTGGACGAGGGGTTCATCTGCGACATGTTCGAAGGCCATGCGCCTTACAAACCCCGTTACGTTCTGCCGGATTACGCAAAATTTCTGGCTAATGGTTCAGAATGGCTGGAGCTGGAAGGGGCAAAAGATCTCGACGACGCCCTCTCACTGTTAACCATCCTCTACCACCATGTTCCGTCCGTCACATCGATGCCGGTGTATCTCGGTCAGCTTGATGCGTTGCTGCAACCTTATGTTAGAATTCTAACACAAGAAGAAATCAATAGCCGAATAAAACGTTTCTGGCGCTATCTCGACCGTACGCTGCCCGATGCCTTTATGCATGCCAATATCGGGCCGGAAGATACCCCCGTCACGCGCGCCATTCTGCGTGCCGATGCAGAGCTGAAGCAGGTCGCGCCGAACCTGACCTTTATTTATGATCCAGCGATCACCCCGGATGATTTGCTGCTTGAGGTGGCAAAAAACATATGTGAATGCAGCAAACCGCATATTTCTAATGGCCCGGTGAATGATAAAATTTTCACAAAAGGCCATTACGGCGTAGTGAGCTGTTACAACTCCCTGCCTCTGGCAGGCGGTGGCAGCACCCTGGTGCGCCTCAACCTCAAGGCCATCGCCGAACACAGTACGTCAATGGAAGACTTCTTCAGCCGCGCCCTCCCGCATTACTGCCAGCAGCAAATGGCCATCATCGATGCCCGCTGCGATTTCCTGTATCAACAATCCGGCTTCTTTGAGAATAGCTTCCTGGTGAAAGAGGGGCTGATTGATGCCGATCGGTTTGTGCCGATGTTTGGCATGTACGGCCTGGCAGAAGCGGTAAACGTGCTCTGTGAGAAAGCCGGGATGACTGGACGTTACGGCAAAGACGAGCAGGCCAACGCGCTGGGCTATCGCATCAGCGAACAGCTTGCGGCGTTTGTCGAAAACACGCCGGTGAAACACGGCTGGAAGCAGCGCGCGATGCTGCATGCGCAGTCGGGGATCAGCTCCGATTCGGGCACCACGCCGGGCGCGCGCCTGCCCTACGGCGACGAGCCGGATCCCATCAGCCACCTGCTGGCGGTGGCGCCGCACCACAAGCACTACGCTTCCGGGATCAGCGATATTTTGACGCTGGATGAGACGGTAAAACGTAACCCGCAGGCGGTGGTCCAGCTCTGTCTCGGCGCGTTCAGGGCGGGGATGCGCGAGTTTACCGCCAACGTCGCGGGTAACGATCTGGTGCGCGTCACCGGTTATATGGTGCGGTTGTCGGATCTGGAGAAGTACCGGGAAGCCGGATCGCGCACCAATACCACCTGGCTGGGTGAAGAAGCCGCGCGCAATACCCGTATTCTGGAACGTCAGCCGCGCGTGATAAGCCATGAACAGCAGATGCGCTTTAGTTAGTCAGGTCATCCCTTTTTCCTGCGTGGACGGGCCGGGCAGCCGCCTGGCCCTGTTCCTGCAGGGCTGCAACCTGCGCTGTAAAACCTGCCACAACCCGTGGACGATCGGCCGCTGCAACGACTGCGGGGACTGCGTGCCCCACTGCCCGCACGACGCGCTGACCATACAGGCGGGACGCGTCTGGTGGCAGGAGAGTGACTGCCAGCAGTGCGACACCTGCCTGCACCTGTGCCAGCAGCAGGCAACGCCCATGGCGCACCGCCTGAGCGTGGAGGAGATCCTTTCACAGATCCGCAAATCCGCACCGTTTATCGAGGGGATCACAGTGAGCGGCGGTGAGGCCACAACGCAATTACCGTTTTTAGTGACGCTGTTCACCGCGATCAAAGCCGATGCCGCCCTGAATCATCTGACCTGCCTGGTCGACAGCAACGGTTTGTTAAGCGAAACCGGCTGGCAAAAGCTGCTGCCGGTACTGGATGGCGCGATGCTGGACCTGAAAGCATGGGGGAACGAACACCACCGCTTCCTGACCGGGCGCGAAAACCCGCAGATCAAGCAGAGTATCCGCTGGCTGGCAGATCGTAATCGTTTAACGGAGCTCCGCCTGCTGGTGATTCCGGAACAGTGTGATTATCTGGAACATCTGAAGCCGCTGACGGCGTTTATCCACGGGCTGGGAAACGTGCCGGTGCGCCTCAACGCGTTTCATGCGCATGGCGTGTACGGCGAGGCGGCGTCATGGCGCAGCGCCACGTCGGAAGACGTTGAACCGCTGGCGCGGGCGCTGGAAAAACAGAAGATAACGGTGATTCGCCCGGCGCTTTATCTATAGCGTGATGCCAAATACCGAACGCGTATTTTCCAGCAGCGCACTGGCTATGGCCTCTTCAGTCTCTTTTCGCAGTTCGCACAGGGTGGCAAACACGCGCGCCGCCTGTTCCGGACGATTCGGCTGGCCCTGAAAACCGTTCAGCGGCATGTCCGGCGCGTCGGTTTCCAGCAGAAGCGCCGACAGCGGCAGCTGTGCCATCACGTCCCGGGTTTTGCTGGCGCGCGGATAGGTGATGGTGCCCCCAACGCCGATTTTGTAGCCCAGCGCGATAAAACGCTGCGCCTGCTGCAGGCTGCCTGAGAAACCATGAACGACGCCCTTACGCGGCAAATCGATACGCTTCAGATGCATTGCCAGCTTATCGTGTGTGCGTCTTGAATGAAGGATCACCGGCAGATCGTGACGCTTCGCCAGCCTGAGCTGCGCGTCGAGGATCGTCTGCTGGCGCTCAAAATGCGGATCCTCGCGATAAAGATCGAGGCCGATCTCACCGATGGCGACAAGCTTGTCGCCTGCGGTCTGCACTATCTCATCAAGTCGCTCAATGTCCTCATTCCGATGCCGCTCAATCACGATCGGATGCAGGCCGAGCGCCGCATAGAGCGCAGGGTGACGCGTGGAAAGATCCAGCACGCGGGAAAAGTAAGCCGCTTCCACTGAAGGCACAATAATGGCCTGAACGCCTGCCTCGGCCGCTTTCGCAATGCTTTGCTCTTCATCTCCCGTAAACGGCGGGAAATCAAAGTGGCAATGGGTATCGACAAAGCGGTGCATCACGCCAGATCCTCGTTATCCAGTAAAGCGTCATTCGCCTGCGGAATGTCCACCAGGGGCACCGTCAGGGCGTCGTTGGCGACAATCGCAGGCGGCGTAATAATGCGTTTATGACGATGAAGCGGCGGCTGCTCCGCCAGCATTTTACCCACCGTCGCCAGGAAGTAGCGCCCACACAGCCGCCCCGTTTTGTAATCCATGCGCAGCGCAGGAACGCGACTGCCCAGCGCCATGCTCAGCAGCGGCTTAGGCGGATAGATTTCAAAAATACGCAGCTTGCCCGGCGGTTTCTCAATGAAGCGCTGCATCGCGCCGTAGGTGGTTTCATGCTGCTTCGCGATGTTCACCAGCGGCTGCAGGCTGCTGTCGCCCAGCCAGCGCTCCATCCGCTTAAACCACTGCGGGGTGTAATACATTTGCGACGGTACGGTACGGATCACCACAATGGTTTTCGCCCCGCGACGGGCGGCTTCCTGCACCGGCACCGCGTCACTGATCCCCCCGTCCAGATAGCTAATGCCGTCCAGCAGGGCGCCGGTACGATAAAAGCCGGGGATCGCGCTGGAGGCGCGGATGATGTCCAGCCAGTTCTCTTTCTGAGGCGAAAAATAGCCCGGGGAATAGTCATCGCCCCGGCTGGCGCACATCCAGAATTCTTTACCGCTATCAAACAGACGGGCGGCAGTATCCATGGCCAGCGGCATCTGGCTGGAGGTTGACTCCAGCAGCCAGTCGAGATCGATCAGGTTGCCGCCGCGCACAAACCGCACCGGGTTAAAAAATTCTTTCGCCGTGGTGTAGCGCATGATGACCTTTCGCGCGTAGCCGGGCTGGTTACAGACATAGGCAGAGAGGTTCTGCGCCCCGGCAGAGGTGCCGAAGTAAAGGTCAAAGGGGTTGAACTGCGCGCGCATAAATTCGTCCAGCACGCCAGCGGTGAAAATGCCGCGCTGTCCGCCACCCTCGCAGACCAGCGCGAGTTGACCCGCGCGAAACGGTTTTAACGTCAGCGGCGCAATATTGCCGAGCGTAACGGGAATTCGTTGCCCCACCTCTGCTTTCCTGTTTTGATTATTTTATAACACCACAGTAACGCACCCGACCTGTTACGCAAATAAGAAAAAGCCAGTCACAGTGACTGGCTTTATTTTGTTGACGGAATATTGCGTTTGCTATGGACGTCGACGCCCTGTAAACAGGCTGACCAGGAACAGAATAATACCCACAACGAAGACAATTTTAGCTGCCCATGCCGCTGTACCTGCCAGTCCACCAAAGCCCAATGCGGCGGCAATTAACGCGATAACCAGAAATATAATGCCCCAACGAAACATAAGCTTCTCCTTTACCATAGTTAATGTCGGCCGCTAAACGTGAGCGCTCAGGTCACTCACCGGCGTTTTTCCAGAGTCGTTCTTATTTCGCCCGCAGGGTTTAGCCAGACGGGCGAATGGTCGAGATTTACTTCGTTTTCAGATCGTTTTTAACGCTTTTCACACCATCAATCGCCTTCGCGATGGACTCGGCACGTTCACTTTGCGCCTGCGAATCTACCGTACCGGAAAGCTGAACCACGCCATCGGTGGTTTCCACTTTCACCTTACGGGACGGCACGATGTCATCTGCTAAAAGTTTAGCTTTGATTTCGCTGGTGGTGGCTGCATCACCGGCATAACCTTTCACCGACGCGTTTTTGCCGTCACGGACGTGCAGCTTATCGCTGACGGAGGCGACGCCTTCGACGCCTTTCGCCACTTTCACCGCCTGTTCAGCCTGAGCCTGGCTTTCAACAAAGCCGCTCAGCGTGACCACTTTCTTGTCGGTCTTAACGGAAATATCGGTGCTCTTGATGGCTTCATCATCCACCAGTGCGGCCTTCACTTTTGCTGTGATAGAGCTGTCATCCATGAAATTGCCGACTTTATTCATAGAGCTATCGATTTTTTGCCCTGCGCTATCGGCCGTGGATTGTGCTTTATCCATGGTGCTGCTTTCCGCCAGGGCGGAGCCGCTCACCAGAACGCTACCCAGTGTTACAGCCAGCAGAGTTTTAGAAATCTTCAGTCTTGTCATATTCATCGATCTATTCCTGTGTTGACCCGTTATTCGGGCTACATACTTCCTTAGTAGTGATATATATTGCGAATAAACACACGGGCAAAACGGATAACCTAAAGTCATGCATTGAACAGTTAATTTATCCACACCCGGTGTTAAACACTGAGTTAAATATAGATCACTCTCACAGAGCCGCTTTCAGAATTGGGTAAAAAATGGGCGAATAGCGTGAAATTGCGTTGAATTAAGAACATTCCGCAAGGGATTAATAAGACAGGAAATAAAGAAGAGCACGGCGAATGCCGTGCTCTGAGAGGGGATTAGTGCTCGCGGGTTTTACGGAACTGAACGTCCGGATAACGTTCCTGCGTCAGGTTCAGGTTGACCATCGTTGGCGCGATATAGGTCAGGTTATCGCCGCCATCCAGCGCCAGCTGAACTTCATTCTTACGCTTAAATTCTTCGAATTTCTTCACGTCAGAACACTCAACCCAGCGCGCGGTCGCGACGTTCACCGATTCGTAAATCGCTTCTACGTTGTATTCGCTCTTCAGGCGCGCAACGACCACGTCAAACTGCAGCACGCCGACCGCACCCACGATCAGATCGTTGTTCGCGATTGGGCGGAAGACCTGCACGGCGCCCTCTTCGGAGAGCTGAACCAGGCCTTTCAGCAGCTGTTTCTGCTTAAGCGGATCGCGCAGACGAATGCGACGGAACAGCTCCGGCGCGAAGTTCGGAATACCGGTGAACTTCATCATTTCGCCCTGGGTGAAGGTATCACCGATCTGGATGGTGCCGTGGTTGTGCAGCCCGATGATGTCGCCCGGATAGGCCTCTTCAACGTGCGAACGGTCACCCGCCATAAAGGTGAGCGCGTCGGAGATGACAACGTCTTTCCCGATACGCACCTGGCGCAGCTTCATGCCCTTTTCATACTTACCGGACACCACGCGCATAAAGGCCACGCGGTCACGGTGTTTCGGGTCCATGTTGGCCTGAATCTTAAACACGAAGCCGGTGAACTTCTCTTCTTTCGCTTCCACTTCACGGGTGTCGGTTTTGCGCGGCATCGGCTGCGGCGCCCACTCCACCAGACCGTCGAGCATGTGGTCAACGCCGAAGTTACCCAGTGCGGTACCGAAGAAGACCGGGGTAATTTCGCCGCTCAGGAACAGCTCTTTGTCGAATTCGTGAGACGCGCCCTTGACCAGCTCCAGCTCGTCGCGCAGCTGCGCGGCCAGCTCTTCGCCGACCGCCGCGTCCAGATCCGGGTTGTCCAGACCTTTCACGATGCGCACTTCCTGAATGGTGTGGCCTTTACCGGTCTGATACAGGTAAGTTTCGTCTTTATAGAGGTGATAAACCCCTTTGAACAGCTTACCGCAGCCAATTGGCCAGGTGATTGGCGCACAGGCGATCTTCAGCTCGTTTTCCACTTCATCCATCAGCTCCATCGGATCGCGGATGTCACGGTCGAGTTTGTTCATAAAGGTGAGGATCGGCGTATCGCGCAGACGGGTAACTTCCATCAGCTTACGGGTACGATCTTCTACACCTTTCGCGGCGTCGATCACCATCAGACAGCAGTCCACCGCCGTCAGGGTACGGTAGGTATCTTCGGAGAAGTCTTCGTGACCCGGGGTGTCCAGCAGGTTCACCAGGCAGTCATGATACGGGAACTGCATCACGGAGGTGGTAATCGAAATACCACGCTGTTTTTCCATCTCCATCCAGTCGGATTTTGCATGCTGGCTGGAGCCACGGCCTTTAACGGTACCCGCAGTCTGAATCGCCTGTCCGAACAGCAACACCTTCTCAGTGATGGTCGTTTTACCGGCATCCGGGTGCGAGATAATGGCAAAAGTGCGGCGCTTGGCCACCTCTTGCAGATAAGGAGACAACGTCATAATTAAATCTTCTTTTATAAGCGCGGCAGCACGCCACGCATCATGGAATACAAAATTGCGGCTATTTTACCCATCAACGGGGGGCAGGCAATCATTGTTTACACAGGAGTTGCTCCAGTTCGTTCAACGACGTCACGGTCCAGGTCGGCTCGATGCCTTCAGGCTTCACGCGGCCATGTGCATTGAGCCAGACGGTCGACAGACCAGCCTTCATGCCGCCCAGAATATCTGACTCTGCGGTATCCCCCACCATCAGGACACGATCGCGGTCGGGATTGCCAGCCTGCGCCAGCGCGTAGTCGAAAATTCGCGGATCCGGCTTCGGCACGCCCACATCTTCCGAGATCACCAGCGCGTCGAAATGATCGCGCAGGCCGGTGCGCTCAAGGCGGATCTGCTGCAGGGCGGTAAAACCGTTGGTGATGATCCCCAGTTTCACCTTACCTTTCAACGCATTCAGCAGGGAAACCGCGCCCGGCAGGGGCGCACAAATATCGGCCATGGCGTTGAGAAAAGCCTCGTTCAGCGTTCCCGGACTGACCTTTAAGCGTTCCGCCCAGACGTCAAAGCGCTGGTGCTGAAGCTGTAACGCGGTGATGGCACCGTTCTGGTAATCCACCCACAGCGGTTTGTTGACCGCCTGATAGTCCTGAAAATCTTCAGCGGTGAAGGTTACGCTATAGTCGAGAAACATCCGCTGCAGGCCGCCGAACGAGTCGAACGTAAACAGCGTTTCGTCGGCATCAAAGAAAATCCAGTCCCATTTCATCGTTACAACCTTATTTTTTATTATCCAATCGGCAGAGCCATTATGATGGCGTCTTCACGTCCCTCTGCGGTGGGGTAGTAGTTACGGCGGATTGTCGCCTCGTTAAAGCCTAAGCTTTCATAGAGCGCGATGGCGGCGACATTCGACGCGCGCACCTCCAGCCACAGGGTGAAAACGTCACGGGTTTCGAGCTCACGGATGAGGTGCTCAAGCAGTTCTCTTCCCAGCCCGCGGCGCTGAAACGCGGGATCAACCGCGATATTAAACAGCGTCGCTTCATCAAGAACAACCTGCGTGATCGCGAAAGCGGCCATGGTGCCGTCAACGTCCAGGCGGTAGTTCAGATACCGTTCGCCCTGATTGCTGGCGAAGGTTTTTTCGCTCCACGGAAACGCGTGGGCGCGTGTTTCAATCGCGAACGCGGTGGACAGGTCAGGCGTCGTGAGGGAAGAAATCGTGTTCATATTCGCAGATTTGTTGCCATAGCGCGCTGCGCGCTTTTGGGTTGGCTTTCAGTTCGTCCAGAGCTGGCGTGCAGATCTGGCTCCCCTGAAGAGAGATCTCATTTGCCTCTCCGATACGCCAGCTGTTACAGCGGCTATCAGGAGGCAGCATCGCGACACGCTCTGGCGTCAACGGTAAAACCTGGTCGGCCGTCAGCTTCAGGCTGCGAAGAACATCACCGATCAGGGGGTCATTCAGGGCAGGCAGTTCTTCCGCCACCATCACCAGGCGAACGTGCGCCGGGATGGAGATAGCGATTTCGCCCTGCAACGCCGTCGGGCGACGCAAAGCCCACTGGGTAATGCCCAGCTGCTGCAACTGCCAGTCTCGTCGGGATGTCATAGGGAAAACTCCTGTCTCTCAGGCGCGCAAATATAGCAAATGTGTCGAAAGTGCGCCATCTACCTACTATAATCCCCGCCTGAGTTTATTGAGGAACAATTCATGTCTGCATTTACCCCGGCAAGTGAAGTCTTGCTGCGTCACAGTGATGATTTCGAAGAAAGCCGTATTCTGTTTGCCGGAGATATGCAGGATGACCTGCCCGCGCGTTTCGACTGTGCTGAAAGCCGTGCCCACACCCAATACTACCACCACTGGCAGGTGCTGAGCCGCCAGATGGGCGAGCGCGCGCGCTTTAGCCTGGTGGCAGAGCAGAGCGATATCGCCGACTGCGATACGCTGATCTACTACTGGCCGAAGAATAAACCGGAAGCCCAGTTCCAGCTGATGAACCTGCTCTCCCTGCTGCCGGTCGGCTGCGATATTTTCGTGGTCGGTGAAAACCGCAGCGGCGTGCGTAGCGCAGAACAGCTGCTGGAAGGCTACGCGCCGCTGAATAAAGTCGACAGCGCTCGCCGCTGTGGTCTGTACCATGGCCGTCTGGAAAAACAGACAACGTTTGATGCGCAGGCATACTGGGACGAGTACCAGCTTGACGGCCTGACCATCAAAACCCTGCCGGGCGTGTTCAGCCGCGATGCGCTGGATACGGGCAGCAAGCTGCTGCTTTCCACCCTGACGCCGCACACCAAAGGCAAAGTGCTGGACGTGGGCTGCGGCGCGGGCGTGCTCTCTACCGTGCTCGCCAGCCATTCGCCAAAAGTGCGCTTAACCCTGTGTGACGTGAGCGCCCCGGCGGTTGAAGCCAGCCGCGCAACGCTTGCCGCAAACGGCATTGAAGGCGAAGTCATTGCCAGCAACGTCTTCTCCGACATCACCGGTCGCTTCGACATGATCATCTCTAACCCGCCGTTCCACGACGGTATGGAGACCAGCCTGGAAGCGGCACAAGCGCTGATCCGTGGCGCAGTTCGTCACCTCAACAGCGGCGGTGAGCTGCGTATCGTCGCGAACGCCTTCCTGGCGTACCCGAAAGTGCTGGATGAAACTTTTGGCTTCCACGAAGTTATCGCCCAGACCGGCCGCTTTAAGGTCTACCGCACCGTGATGACGCGTCAGGCCAAAAAGTAATCGCCTCCCTTGTAGGCCGGATAAGCGAAAGCGCCATCCGGCTATACACGGCGCGTCCATCGGACATTTTTGCATCAATCAAGGCATCACGCGCACTTTTCTGTTGACGTAAAGCTGAAAACATCTAGAATGCGCCTCCGTGGTTACGATACTTTTACAGTATCGATGGTATGCGAAGGTGGCGGAATTGGTAGACGCGCTAGCTTCAGGTGTTAGTGTCCTTAGGATGTGGGGGTTCGAGTCCCCCCCCTCGCACCAACGAGGCGATATCAACATAGCAATAAAGAGTAAGATGACTGTGCGAAGGTGGCGGAATTGGTAGACGCGCTAGCTTCAGGTGTTAGTGTCCTTAGGATGTGGGGGTTCGAGTCCCCCCCCTCGCACCATACATCACGATGATATTGCTCGCACTGGGCGAAGGTGGCGGAATTGGTAGACGCGCTAGCTTCAGGTGTTAGTGTCCTTAGGATGTGGGGGTTCGAGTCCCCCCCCTCGCACCAATTATCTTACAACCCCTCTGAATTTCTTCTTTTTTCCTGTTATTTCAAACTCATCAGTATCACCAGAATTCCGCTGACCAGCGCGACACAGGATGGCAGTAAAACAAAGTGACGCAGTTGCTTATGCCAGATCATGCCTGACGTGACTAACAGTCCTGACGCGATGATGACTTTCCAGGTATCGAGAGAGAGATCGGCAAACGTCAAACCGCCGAGAATGGCTCCCGGTAGCAGTACCCCCCAACCACTGCCCAGCGCTCTGTTCAACATGCTTTTCCCTCTATCAACGATAATGATAACCAATATCATATAACAAAAATTATCATTTGCCAGCTGAATGAATCAAAATCCATCGACCTTTACCTTTCCCGTAATGACAGGAATTGTCTAAGGTGATAAATTGCGCACCTGTTAACAACGTCTAAAGATTTTCTGATAATTACTCTTTGAGTTTTTTGCATATTTTATTGCGAAATAACACCTATTTATCTGTTTTAATTAAATTTTAATAAAAACACGCGACTATGACATCACAATCCTGGCGGTCTTTGGTTCACAGAAAATATCAATTATCGTTACGTTTATTTTTATTTCTGAACGCAACCTCGGCAGTGTTCTCGGTAACAAATCCGCTCAATTCTGTACGCCTGTTTTCCGCCCCTCTGATTGCTATTTTCGCCATCAGTACTGGCCTGTTCGTCTGGCACTGGAGAAAGCGCGCGCGGAAGATAAATATTCCTGTCGTTTCAGCGATCTTCGGTATTTTATGGGCCTGGCAAATTGTCTCCAAATTCGCCTTAATTACTCAGGACCATGCGACGTATTTGCTAATTGCTCTTTTAACGGTACTTTTTATCGGCACGCTGGCGTTCGCCAGTAATATCAAAGCGTTTACGCTGCATTCATTGCCCACCTTTATTGTCTGCCTGTGGTTAAGCGATCACGATATATGGCTGCGAATGACCTATTCTTTCGCACTTCCTGTGGTGGCAATTGCTATTCATAACATTTTGCAAAGACGCAACGACCGTTTCGCTCAGGAGCTGCTCTCTCGCCTTCTGGAAGAACGAGAAACCCTTACCGACCTCAGTATGATGGACCCGCTTACCGGGCTCTATAATCGTCGCGGTCTGCAAAGCCGTCTGGAGAATCTGCCCACGGTAGAAAATGGCGAACACTTTGTCCTGCTGATGGATATCGACCACTTCAAAGCCTATAACGACCATTACGGCCATATGATGGGCGACCAGGCGCTGAAGCGCGTCTCTGCGGCAATCCGCGACGCCGTGCGTTCTCGCGATATTGTGGCGCGTTTTGGTGGGGAAGAGTTTATGGTGCTGCTGACCAACATTTCACTCGAACACGCTCGCCAGACGGCCGAGCGGATCCGTCAGAAAGTGTATGATTTGAAAATCCCGCATCTGTTTAACGAAAGCGTCGCGACAAACGTCACTATCAGCATTGGCATCGCCATTTTTGAGGATGAAGACGTGGAAGGCGCGCTGGAAAAAGCGGACAAAGCCCTCTATGAAGCAAAGCATATGGGACGCAATAACATTCTGTTAAGCGAAGAGATTCAGACGGCATAAACCTACCGACGAGGTCACCAGGACAAAAGTCTTGCCATTGGTATGAGCAATAGTTAGGATTGGCAATCATTATCATTTAGATTTCTATCTATACTATGGCCACGCATACCGCACACATCGTCGAACCTCTCCTCTGGCGAGCGCCGCTCACCAGCGGGAATGCTTCGCTTGCAGATGCGATACGGGAAAAGATTGCGGAAACGCGCGCCCACCTGCTGGACTTTATCCGGCTTGATGAAGCGCCCCCGTCCCACGCGATGACGCTCTCAGAGTGGCGCCAACCGTCTAAGCTACAATCGCTGCTGGCCACCTATTCCGACCATATCTATCGCAACCAGCCTACCCTTACGCGGGAAAATAAACCCCTGCTCTCCCTCTGGGCGCAGTGGTATATCGGGCTGATGGTGCCTCCGCTCATGCTGGCGCTGTTAACACAGAAGAGCATGCTTGAACTTTCGCCGGATAATTTCCACGTCGAGTTTCACGAAACCGGACGAGCGGCCTGCTTCTGGATTGATCTCCACGAAGACCACAGCGCTGAACGCCTCACTGCTCAGGAACGTATGGAGCGGCTCATCACGCAGGCTCTGATCCCGGTGGTGGAAGCGCTGGAAGCGACGGGAGAGATTAATGGGAAGCTTATCTGGAGCAATACGGGCTATTTAATCCACTGGTATTTAACGGAAATGAAGCCGCTTCTCGGTGATGAGAACGTTGAGGCCCTGCGTCAGTCCTGTTTCTTTGCAAAGCAGCTTTCCGATGGCCGTGACAACCCGCTATTCCGTACCGTCGTGCTCCGTGATGGGCTTCTGGTTCGCCGCACCTGCTGCCAGCGCTATCGCCTGCCGGACGTTAAGCAGTGTGGGGATTGCACGCTGAAGTAGAGCAGTGATTTGCCCGGTGGCGCTTCGCTTACCGGGCCTACAAAAACAAAACGGCAACCTTCGTTGCCGTTTTGCTTTTACCTAGGCCACCTGCTGATTGTCCTCTTCCGCGCTACGCTGCGCTTCTTCCGCTTCCTGCTCCAGCAGCTGCTTCTCATACACTTTGAAGAACGGGAAGTAGATGATCGCCGATACGCAGGCCAGAACCACAACCAGAATCGCCGCGCGGAAATCCCAGCCCAGGGCCCACGCTGCGCCTATCGGTGCCGGTGCCGTCCAGGGAACCACGGAGATGACGCGTCCAATCAAATCAAAGGTCATCGCCGCCCACGCCAGAACGGCGTTAACCATCGGTGCCAGCAGGAACGGGATAAAGAACACCGGGTTCATCACGATTGGCGTACCGAAAATGACCGGCTCGTTGATGTTAAAGAAGCTGGGTACCACGCTCAAACGCCCGATAGAGCGTAAATGCGCTGAACGGCTGCGCAGATAGCAAATCACCAATCCCATCGTGGCGCCCGACCCGCCAATCACGATAAAGAACGTCCAGAACGCTTCCATAAAAATATGCGGCAAAGGCTGACCGGCGGCCAGCGCGGTCTGGTTTGCGCCCAGGTTCGTCAGCCAGAACATCTGCAGCATCCCGGAGACGATAGCGGCACCGTGGATCCCGGCGAACCAGAGCAGATGACCAATCAACACGGCCAGCAGGATCGCAGGCAGGGAATCTGCCGCGGAAACCAGAGGTTTAAAGACCGACATAATGGCCTGCGGGATCAGCATGCCAAACTGAGACTGAATCACCAGGCTCAGAGGATAAAGGGTCACCACCACCACCAGCACCGGGATCAGCAGATCAAAAGAGTTTTTGATCATCGGCGGGACCTGGTCCGGCAGACGAATGCCGATGTTATGCGCTTTGAGGAAACGCATCATCTCAACGCAATAAATCGCCACCAGAATCGCGGTAAAAATGCCCGTTCCCCCCAGACTGTCGACAGGGAGCGTGCCTTTGGTTTTCGGTGCCGCGACCAGCAGAAACGCCATCAGCGACAGCATGGCGCACATAAAGGGGTCCAGCTGGTGAGATTTGACGTAGTGTTTGCCAAGGTTATAGGCAATGGCGGCACAGATATAAATGGACATGATGCCCATCGTCATATCAAACGGCGTCAGGATTTGGCCTTCAAACTGCTTCGCCATATCCAGCCAGGCGCGGGCGAAACCCCAGGTGGTATCAGGCGAAAAAGGTGGGTAAGCGAACACTAACAAAAACGAACCCACAATCATAAACGGCATCGCGGAGATGAACCCGTCACGAATCGCCATAACGTGACGCTGGGAAGAGATCCGCCCGGCTATCGGGCTGACGTAATTTTCGACGAAACGGAATATCAGATTAAACGCAGCATGGTTGGCAGACATGGCAGATCTCCTGTCAGACGTTTGTTACGGGCACATACGCGCCGCACGTTGTTCCATACATCAGCTTCACAACCTTGCTGGCTTGCCAACCAGCGGTACTGCTCAGACGAAATGGTTTCATATTTGGCTCTTATTATTGGATACAGGGGACGTTACGTACTCAGTATTAATCTACGCTCCGCGCTCTGCAACCGGTTACTGTAACCGGTTTCTGTGATTGTGAAGAGGATCCAGAAATCAGCCGTTTGGGGTATTTGTTACTCAAGAGATATTTACAGAGCATAAATTCTTATGACAGATTACGCAGGATATTTGTCAGGAGGAAACAATGAGTTTGCAGTCTGTACAGCAGTTTTTTGCCGACAACGCGCCGGATATAGACGTTATTGAGCTTAGTCAAAGTACTGCTACCGTTGCGTTGGCTGCTGCCGCCCATCGTGTCGAGCCGGGACAAATCGCCAAGACCCTGTCACTCAAGGTTAAAAATGAGGTGATCCTGGTGGTGGCGAAAGGCGACGCGCGTCTGGATAACAAAAAGCTCAAAGACACGTTCGGTGCCAAAGCGCGCATGCTCAGCAGTGATGAAGTGGTGACCATTACCGGTCATCCCGTTGGCGGTGTATGTCCGTTCGGACTGGAAAACCCGCTCGCGGTATATTGCGATATCTCTTTGAAGCAGTACGCCGAAGTGCTGCCCGCCGCAGGCGCAATTCACAGCGCTGTGCGCATTTCACCTGACAGAATGGCAGAACTGACTTCCGCAAAATGGGTGGATGTCTGTATCTGATTGACGCGCCAGAGTGTATCTGGCGCGCAAAAGACGGGTTATAAAAATGTGGGCGTGAGGAGAGCCAAACATTGCGGCTCTCTTGCAGGAAGATGCGTAATAATATCCGCCGCATCAAGCAACCCTACGTCTGAATTCACGCCCAGTTTCACCATCGCATTAAACTTATGTGCCCGAATGGTCTTAATATTCCGTTCAAGCTGTGCCGCGATTTCAGGGATGGAATACCCGCAGGACATATAACGCAATATTGCCCGTTCTGTGGGGCTTAGCATCCTGTTCTGACTCCGGTACCAGTGATTCAGCATATTGTCATTGATGCGCAGCGTTTCGCTGAGCAACTCCACAAGTTCCTTCTGCAGATGCTCAAGCGTCACCGATTTACTGACTACTCCGTGCAGGCGCGATGGCGAAAGATGGCTAATTAACCGTGCTTCCATCTCGTCAGAAACCAAAATGATGCGCTGGATATGACCGTGCGAAAACGCCAGATCCCGCAGGTGCGCCAGGCAGTTACGGCGCTCCTCTCGCGCATCGGAAAGGGAGTAGATCAGCGAGAAAAAATTAACGTGATGAAGTGCATTCTTAAAACTGTCAAATTCACTAAACAGGTGTAGCTGATAATGGCTCAGGCCGGGCATCGCAAAAAGATGCTGTAGCCCGACGGCACTCATCGCGCAATTTTCGATGATGGCGATATGTCTTGTTGAATCGGTTTTTTCCATTCCTCGAACTCTCCATAGGCTGATAGCAAACTCAGCTCTCTCATTCCCTGTGTACTGTTGATCCAGGCATACATATCCGCATTACTTCGTAATGACAGCCGTCGCATCGCACTGTTTTTCTGCGCACTGATGGTTTTATTGCTCTTCTTGAGCAATGTGGCGATTTGGTTAATCCCCCATCCTTTCCCTAACAGACGCAGGACCTTACGTTCGGAGTGCGTGAGCGCGATGACGTGTTCATTTTCATTCTCCGTACTCTGAGGTTCCGGAGTTAATAACGTCTGGCTAATCCGCTCTGCCCGCTCGCTACCGGCCCGAATAGCGTTAACCACGCCTTCAATAGGCTCCATGTCAGAAAGCAACGTGCTTTCCGGGCGCATAAGTAACTCAACCGCAATAGGGTAAAGCGGCCGCGAGACTAAAAAGATCCAGTGAATATCCCGGTATTGATTCAATAAACCGTAATACTCTTCAAGCGCACCCCGAGGGTTTCTGTATTCGCCTGAAATATCGGCAATAATGACGTCCGCGCGGCGCAACTGGAGCAGCGTTAATTCCTGCAATGAGCGGCAATAGCTCAATTCAAATTCGGGGAAATGACGTGCCATCAGGCCCCCTAACCCGTTTTGCATCACGGGCATCCGGCTAATGACAACGCCATGCTTACCATGCAATGACAACATAGACCCTCCGTGTCCATTTTTCATTTGATGAGTAACGTTAAAACGCATCAACGTATGAGTATTTTCGTCCCTGAGTGTAAGACTGGTTAATACAAGCAGAAGATGAGATGTATGCTTAGTTTAAGAAATGCCTAAACAGCAGTAATATCTCACAAAGCGAAACAAAAATTAATTGTGGATACATTAAAATAACGACAATATAAAATTAGAATAACTAAATATAAATATTTTATATTTTGGTATTTATAATTCATGGTATTGATAAATTAATCCCTTCCCCCTTCCCCCTTCCACGACACGGACTGCAACTGTTTGCACAAACCTTGATCTGGCCCACAGCAAGAGGGACTGCACTCTGTGCTAAAAGTACCCACTATGGGTTAACAGATTGCTATCCATCTTTTTTCAGGACAATACATGCAGGCAGAGCGGTCAACGCAGCGTGCTATCACGCGGCTATGTATTCAGTGCGGTCTTTTTCTGCTCCAGCACGGCGCGGAAAGCGCGCTGGTTGAGGAGCTTTCCACCCGGCTGGGGCTGGCGCTAGGGATGGACAGCGTCGAAAGCGCAATCTCATCCAACGCCATTGTGCTGACCACAATCAAGGACGGTCAGTGCCTGACCTCCACGCGCAAAAACCATGACCGCGGCATCAACATGCACGTCGTGACCGAAGTGCAGCATATTGTCATCCTTGCAGAACATAAGCTTCTCGATCTCAGTGACATTGAAAAACGGTTCAACCAGATCAAGCCATTACGTTATCCGCGCTGGCTCGTCGTGGTGATGGTAGGGCTCTCGTGCGCCTGCTTTTGTAAGCTCAACAAAGGCGGCTGGGACGGTGCAATCATCACCTTTTTCGCCAGCAGTATCGCCATGTATGTTCGCCAGCTGCTGACGCATCGGCAGCTGCATCCGCAAATTAACTTCTGCATTACCGCATTTGTCGCCACCACGGTTTCCGGTCTGCTGCTGCGCCTGCCGCAGTTTGCCAACACGCCGACCGTTGCCATGGCCGCCAGCGTGCTTCTGCTGGTCCCGGGCTTTCCGTTGATCAACGCCGTCGCCGACATGTTTAAAGGGCACATCAATACCGGCCTGGCTCGCTGGGCTATCGCCAGCCTGCTGACGCTGGCGACCTGCATCGGCGTGGTCATGGCCATGACACTTTGGGGGTTACGCGGATGGGCGTGATCGATTTTCTGCTGGCGCTGGCTCAGGACATGCTTCTGGCCGCCATTCCTGCCGTCGGCTTCGCGATGGTATTTAACGTACCGCAACGCGCGCTGCCGTGGTGTGCGCTGCTGGGCGCGATTGGCCATGGCTCGCGAATGGTGATGATGACGGCGGGTTTTAACATCGAATGGTCAACATTTATGGCCTCCATGCTGGTCGGCAGTATCGGCATACAGTGGTCGCGCTGGTACCTGGCGCATCCCAAAGTATTCACCGTTGCGGCCGTGATCCCCATGTTTCCGGGGATATCGGCCTATACCGCGATGATTTCCGCGGTGAAAATCAGCCATTTCGGCTATACCGAGCCTCAGATGATCCTTCTTCTCAGCAACTTTCTTAAGGCGTCATCCATCGTCGGCGCGCTCTCCATCGGGCTGTCGATCCCCGGCCTGTGGCTGTACCGTAAACGCCCACGCGTTTGATATTTGTGTTATTTCGCTGCCGTGGAGATAATCCGTCTGGTCCGTTTGGTGAAAATAAGGAAAGGATGTGGCTAACCCTGGCAGCGAACACCCCGAGCACAGTGAAGAATCCAGTCTGAAAGAGAAAATCTTTCAGAGCGCCATCGCGCTTTTTGCCGAGTATGGATTGAACGGTGCACGGATGGAGCAGATCGCAGAGAAAGCGGGCACCACCAAACGCATGGTGGTTTACCATTTCAAGAATAAAGAGAACCTCTATCTCCTCGTACTTGAACATGTTTACACCCAGATTCGCGCCAGCGAAAAAGCGCTAAGCCTGACGGGAATGCCCCCGGTCGAAGCGCTGGTCAATCTGGTTGAAGCCACCTTTGACTATCATGCCGACCACCCTGACTACATCCGGATTATCTGCATGGAAAACATGCAGCGCGGCCGCTTTATGCAGCAGTCGAGCTATCTCCGCCAGGTCAACCGCAGCGCGCTCGACCTGCTGGAGGAGATCCTGCGCCGGGGGAAAGAAAAACAGCTCTTCAGTGAGACGGTTGACGCCCGCGATCTTCATCGTCTGATAAGCAGCTTCAGCTTTCACTACGTTGCCAACAGCTACACCTTTACGCTGCTGTTTGAAGAAGGCGCAGACGAGCAGGCGCAGCGCCAGCACTACCGTAAAATGGCCGTTCAGGTGGCGCTCCGTTACACCTGCCCATAAAATTGCTTGCAATTAAATCGTACACTATCTATATTCATCTCATGAACGCGAAAACGAACGATGCAACCGCTGCGCTCAAGCTGGATAACCAGCTCTGCTTTGCCCTCTATTCGGCAAACCTGGCGCTTAACAAGCTGTACCGGCAGCTGCTGGCACCACTGAACCTGACCTACCCGCAATATCTGGTGATGCTGGTGCTGTGGGAGCAGGATGATATGACGGTGTCGGACATCGGTGAACGGCTGTTCCTTGACTCTGCGACCCTGACGCCGCTGTTGAAACGTCTGGAAAGCGCCGGGCTCATCAACCGCCACCGTTCGCGCAAAGACGAGCGTCAGGTCGCCGTCACCCTGAGTGAAGCGGGACGTGATCTCCAGCAGCAGGCATTGGGTATCCCCCATGCGGTAGGTTGCGCAGCGCAGTGTGATACAGACACCTTGCTGGCACTCAAACAGCAGCTCGAACTTTTGCGACAACAGCTACACCGCGCGTAACGCTATACTTTACGCGTCATTATTTACCTATATATATCGCACGCTATTTAATAGTACGCATCTAAACAAAATGAGGAACCTGCCATGTCTTTAGAAAAAGTTGTTTATACCGCCAAAGCAAAAGCCACCGGTGGCCGTGACGGCCGTGCCACCTCCTCCGATGGCGTACTGGACGTCAAACTGGGTGTGCCAAAAGAGATGGGCGGCATGGGGGGAGACGTGACCAACCCTGAGCAGCTGTTTGCCGCGGGCTACTCTGCCTGCTTCCTGGGCGCGATGAAGTTCGTGGCGGCACGCGACAAATTTACCCTGCCAAAAGATGCCTTTATTGAAGGCGAAGTGGGTATTGGTCCGCTGCCTACCGGTTTTGGTATCGAAGCAAAACTGAACATCCATGTTGAAGGTATGGATCCTGCGGAAGCTAAAAAGCTGGTCGATGCGGCACACATTGTTTGCCCGTACTCTAACGCGACCCGCGGCAACATCGACGTCACGCTGAACATCATTGCGTGATAACTGCCTGATGGCGCTGCGCTTATTCGGCCTACGACTGTAGCCCCGGTAAGCGCAGCGCCACCGGGGAAATCCCCTCCTTTCCTTTCCCCTCTCTGTGCTACCATAAGCCCATATCACGCCCGTAGTCATCAGTAGAGTAAGCGTTATGTCCTCCAGAATTCTGACCACCAGCATTGCTGGTATTGATGCCTTTATGCGCGACCCACGCGGTGTGTTGACCCACGCCGAAGGCGGCACGGTTGCGGTTTTTGCCGACAACGCGCCAGCGTTTTACGCAATCACACCGGAACGTCTGGCACAGCTTCTGGAGATCGAAGCGCAATTGGCACGCCCGGCAAGCGATGTCACGCTGGATACCCAGTTCTTTGATGAACCGGTTAACGTTCCCGTGACCGTTCCGATGGGTAAATTTGCCCTCTATGCGGGCTGGCAGCCGGATGCAGATTTTCAGCGGCAGGCCGCGCTGTGGGGCATTTCGTTAACCCAACCCGCCACCGCGGAAGAGCTTGCCGCGTTTACCGCCTGGTGGCAGGCGGAGGGTAAAGTGTTCACCCATATTCAGTGGCAGCAAAAGCTCGCGCGTCATCTTCAGATTACCCGCGCCGGCAACAACGGCCAGCCAAAACGTGATATCAATGCCTTTTCAGAACCGGATAAACAGATCCCCAGCGGATTCCGAGGTGCGAAATGAAGAACGTCGGCGACCTGATGAAACGTCTGCAAAAAATGATGCCTGCCAACGTAAAGCCTGCTTTCACTACCGGTGAAGAGCTGCTGGCGTGGCAAAAAGAGCAAGGCAAGATCCGCGCCGCCGCGCTCGCCCGCGAAAATCGGGCGATGAAAATGCAGCGCACCTTTAACCGTTCCGGTATTCGTCCCCTGCACCAGAACTGCTCGTTCGATAACTATAAAATTGAGACCACCGGGCAGATGAACGCGCTCGCCGCCGCGCGGCAGTACGTGGATGAATTCGACGGCAATATCGCCAGCTTCATCTTTAGCGGCAAGCCGGGCACCGGCAAAAACCACCTTGCTGCCGCCATCTGCAACGAGCTGCTTCTGCGCGGTAAATCGGTCCTCATCATCACTGTGGCCGATATCATGTCCGCGATGAAAGACACCTTCAGCAACCGCGAAACCAGCGAAGAACAGCTGCTTAACGATCTGAGTAACGTCGACCTGCTGGTCATCGATGAGATTGGCGTTCAGACGGAATCCCGCTATGAAAAAGTCATCATCAACCAGATTGTCGATCGCCGCTCCTCGTCCAAACGCCCCACCGGCATGCTGACAAACCACAACATCGACGAGATGACCCGCCTGCTGGGGGAACGCGTCATGGACCGCATGAAGCTGGGTAACAGTCTCTATGTCATCTTCGACTGGGACAGTTACCGCAGCCGCGTCACCGGGAAAGAGTATTAAGACAGTTCCAGGAATCGCCGACAGGTCGCAGGTATATACTGGAATCCCTTCGGCCCAAAACGGACCTTTTTGAGAGAGCCATGATGAAAAAACAGATTCTAATCAGCACCTTTTTAGGCGCGCTGCTGGTAACCGGCGCAGCGCAGGCGGCGTCCTGGCAGAAGTCCCTGTCAAGCGCAGCAAATGAGCTGACCAAAGAGAGCAGCAGCACGCAGGGCGGACTCTCCGCCTCTTCCCTCACCAGCCTGCTGGGCAACAGTTCCCAGAGCCTGAGCGCGGGGACGATGAACAACGCGGCGGGGATTCTGGAATATTGCGCGAAGCAAAAGCTGGCCTCCGTGACCGACGCGCAAAATGTAAAAAACCAGGTGCTGGGTAAACTGGGTCTGGATACCCAGGAGCAAAAAGCGGACACCAACTACATGGACGGCATTCAGGGCCTGCTTAACGCGCAGAACGGTCAGCAGCTTAACCTGAGCACCCTCGGCAACTCTTCTCTGGCCAAACAGGTGAAAACCAAAGCCTGCGATCTGGTGCTGAAACAAGGCGTTAATTTCATCTCCTGATCCACACCATTTTCTGCCACAACACGCCGCGTTTAGTGCGATAGTCTTGCAGCGCGGCGCTAAATGAGCGTTTTTCCTGCCTGCCACCGTCTCAGCGTCCGTTTGTCAGGATGTGCACATCTTCATAAAAACGATTTTCTAAACCAAATCCTAACAACAGCACACTTTCGTGACACTAAAATTGCAGCTTAACGACATCGCAATTACATTGTATCACCCAAAAAATAAACAGTTAGCCAGCGAAGCACCTGGCGTCATGAGGATATGCTGTTGTCAGAATTCTTGTCTCTTATCCTTTTTCTGGCTTCTGTCGGCGTTTACGCCTGGAAAGCCGGCCGTCACACCTGGTGGTTTATCGCCACGCTGGTGGTGCTCGGCATTTTTATTATTTTAAACATTACCTTATACGCCAGCGATTACTTTACCGGTGACGGTATTAACGATGCGGTGCTCTACACCCTGACGAACAGCCTGACGGGCGCAGGTGTGGGTAAGTACATACTTCCGGGGCTCGGCCTTATCGTCGCGCTGGTGATGATTTTTGGCGCGCTGGCCTGGGTGCTGCGTCGCCGTCGCCATCATCCACACCATCATGGCTACAGCCTGCTGGCGTTATTCCTGGCGCTGGCCTCCGTCGACGCCAGCCCGGCGTTCCATCAGATCACCGAGCTGGTGAAATCCCAGTCGCGCGACGGCGATCCGGATTTCGCGGCTTACTACAAAGAGCCGTCGAAAACGATCGCCAACCCGACGCTCAATCTGGTCTATATCTACGGTGAAAGCCTGGAGCGCACCTACTTTGATAACGATGCCTTCCCGGACCTGACGCCAGATTTGGGCGCGCTGAAAAATGAAGGTCTCGATTTCAGCCACACCATGCAGCTGCCCGGCACGGATTATACGATTGCCGGGATGGTTGCCTCCCAGTGTGGTATCCCGCTGTTCGCGCCTTTTGAAGGTAACGCCTCAGCCTCCATGTCGACCTTCTTCCCGCAGAATATTTGCCTCGGCGATATCCTGAAAAACTCCGGCTACGAAAACTATTTTATGCAGGGAGCAAACCTGCGCTTCGCCGGAAAAGATGTGTTCCTGAAATCCCACGGTTTTGACCACCTGTACGGCTCAGAAGAGTTAAAAACGACGGTTGCCGATCCGAGCTACCGCAATGACTGGGGCTTCTATGACGATACGGTACTCGACGAAACCTGGAAGAAATTCGAGGAGCTGTCCCGCGCGGGCAAGCGTTTCTCTCTCTTTGCGCTGACGGTGGACACCCACCATCCGGACGGGTTTGTCTCGCGCACCTGCAAGCGCAAAAGCTATGAGATTGATGGCAAAAACAACAAATCGTTCAGCGCCGTCACCTGCAGTCAGGAGCACATCGCCGCACTGGTCGAGAAAATCAAAGCCTCGCCCTGGTTTAAAAACACCGTCATCGTCGTCTCATCTGACCATCTGGCGATGAAAAACAGCGCGTGGGATCAGCTCAACAAGCAGGATCGCAGCAACCTGTTCTTCGTCCTGCGCGGCGACCAGCCGCAGCAGGAGGAGATCGCCACCAAACGCAACTCCATGGATAACGGCGCCACCGTGCTGGACATTCTGGGCGGCGACAACTTTATTGGCCTGGGCCGCAGCACGCTGTCGGGGCAATCCCTGTCGGAAGTGTTCCTCAACATGAAGGAAAAAATTCTCGCCTGGAAGCCAGACATCATCCGCCTGTGGAACTTCCCGAAAGAGATGAAAGACTTCACCGTCGATCGGGATAAAAACACCATTGCCTTCTCGGGCAGCAACTTCCGTCTGCCGCTGCTGCTGCGCGTCTCGGAAGGACGCGTTGAGCCGTTGCCGGAAAGCGAGTATTCCGCGCCGCTGCGCTACCAGCTGGCCGATTTTGCGCCACGCGATAACTTCGTCTGGGTCGACCGGTGCTACAAAATGGGCCAGCTCTGGTCGCAGCCGCTGGCGCTCTCGACCGACTGGTGCGTCTCGCAGGGCCAGCTTGGCGGAGAGCAAACCGTTCAGCACGTGGATAAGGCGCAGTGGAAGGGCAAAACCGCCTTTAAAGATACGGTGATTGATACCGTGCGCTATCAGCGTAACGTCGACATGCTGAAAATCGTCGACAACGATATTCGCTACAAAGCGGACAGCTTTATCTTTAACGTGGCCGGCGCGCCGGAAGAAGTGAAACAGTTTAGCGGCATCTCGCGGCCGGAGTCCTGGGGACGCTGGTCCAACGCGCAGCTGGGCAATGAGGTGAAAATTGAGTACACCCATCCCCTGCCTGAACAATTTGATCTGGTGATCACCGCCAGGGCTTATGGGCCTAATGCTAACAAGCCCGTACCCGTGCGCGTGGGCGATCGGGAGCAGACGTTAACGCTTGGAAACGACGTGAGCACACAAACGCTGCATTTTGAGAATCCTTCGCGCAGCAATACCCTGGTGATTGTACCGCCGGACCCGCAGTCCACGAATGAGGGAAATATTCTTGGGCATTCGCCGCGCGAGATCGGAATTGGCATGGTCGAAATCAAAATCATCAGCAAAGCGGGTTAATGCGCGTCGCGCCCGGCGTTCTGCCGGGCGCTTATGAAAATAAATAATCCTTTATAAATCTTATAAAATAGATAAAAACACTTTATATAAGCCATTTTTATCTATAAATATCCTGTCAAAATCCAAATACATAAAATGTGCAGCTCCTGAAATCACCACGGAGCGTTACGCACTTTTATCATGCTAACCGGCTATAAGTTCGAATCCATCCGGGCACTGCGCAGTGAAAATGTGATTGCCTGGGAGGTATTGTCCACGGCAAAGCCCCACGTCAATCTTGAAGATTACTTTGGCTCGATGACCGCGACCCAGCGTAAAGCGCACTTCTTTGCGCAGCTTCGTCACGCCATGTTTTGCAAGGATGGCGACAAGTATTACCTCAATGCGACATCGGATTTACTGCTGGACACGGACTTCCTCGACAGGCTCAAAGAAGAAACCCCCTGCCCGGAGAGACTTGCTATCGAGGTCACCGATCTCCATTCGATGGTACAACTCGACGATACGCAAAGCCGGGCGCTGCGGAAATGCATCGCAACGCTCCATCAGTGGGGGATAGAAGTGTGGGCAGACGATGTTTGCGAAGACCTTCTTCCCGAACTTCTGACCAGCCAGATCCGCTTCTGCGGCATCAAAATTGACAAACATACCTTCTGGAACGGACGGACCGAGCAGGCGAAGTTTCTGCATCTCACCCGCCAGTGCAAGCGCGTCGCCAGCAAGGTGCTGATCGAAGGCATTGAAACCGCGGGTGATTTCGCGCTGGCCCGCGCCAGCGCGGCCGATTACGGCCAGGGCTATCTGTGGGGCAGAAAATGCCCCCTCTCATTCCGAATGCTGGCGATAAGGTCATCGTTCTGCGCGGCAATGCCTGCTTATGGCCTTGCCCCACTTGTTGCTGCCACAACCTGGCGGCATTCCATCAAAAACGCTGCCTGCTGGACGCTCAGTCATTCGCTTTGTAATTGCACTGTTACTCACGTCAGGAAATAAGATCATGAAAATTATTCCCACCGTTGTATGTTGTTCCGTTCTCCTGCTTCCTGCTGCTGCGATCGCCGCAGACAGCACCGCAAGCGCGACGATGCACGTATCACTTGAGGTCGTGAAGTCGTGCACCCTCAAAGCCAACGACCTCAACTTCTCGCGTCACGGCTCCGATGAGTCGAGCGAAATCCAGGCCAAAACGCAGGTCGATATCGTCTGCACCAACGGCACGCCGTTCACTCTGACCGCCACCAGCAACGACGGCGAAAATGGAACCTTCTGGCTGAAGCCGGAAAACGGCGACACGGGCGCGCAGAAGATTGCGTGGAAACTCTTTGCTGACGAAGGCAAACAGACGCAAATCACCGGCACGAATGGGCTGGACGATACCGGCAACGGTGCGGAACAGGAAGAAACGCTGTATGGCGTGATTGACGCCGGGGCGCTGACAACCGCCCAGGCAGGTACCTACAGCGACGATATCACGTTAAAACTGGAGTACTGATCGTGCGTCGCTATCTTTCCTGCTTCATTCTGTGGCTCATGATGCTGGCGCTGCTGTCACGCTACGCGCTGGCCGCCACGCTTCAGGTGGCCCCGGTAACGCTCGATCTGCAGAGCGACCAGCGGGCAGCGGCTATCTATCTCACTAACAGTGGGAAAGCGGCCATCCATGCGCAGATTCGGGTGTACGAATGGACGCAAAAAAACGGTAAAGATGTGCTGGTGGCCACCGGGGAGGTGGTCAGCAGCCCGGCGATGACATCACTGGCGCCGGGCCAGCAGCAGCTGGTGCGTATTATCGTCATGCAGCCCGGCATCCGTGCACAGGAGCAAAGTTACCGGCTGGTCATCGACGAACTGCCGGACGCCACGTCCCGTGCCGCCAATCCCACCGCGGTGCACTTCCTGCTGCGCTACTCGATTCCGGTGTTTATTGCCGGGAACCAGAGCGCGCCCGTCAGCCACGATGCCCTGAGCTGTGAGCAGTCTGAAATACCGGCCACCCTTCGCTGCTTTAATGCCGGAACCCGCCACATCCGTCTGAGCCACCTTGAGGCCCTGACGGCCGATGGGCAGGTTGTAGGGTCGATTAAAGGCCTGGCGGGCTATGTGCTCCCGGGACAAACCGCCCTTTTGCCGCTTAAACACGCTTCACGTCACGCGCTCAGCACGCTGCGCGTCTATCTCAATGATGACCACCATGCCAGCCAGATACCCCTGCGCCCGCTCGCTTCTCGCGCTCCTGTTTTGGCTACCGCTCATGCTGTCAGCCCGGACTGAACCCGCCGACACCGTACAATGGCTGGCCATTACCGTGAACCACGCCCCGCGAGGCGAGCTCTGGGCCTGCCGGGTGGTGGATAATGCGTTATGGATAAGCCGCAGCGACATGAAAAAGCTGGGGCTTCACGCCCCGGACGATCGCGCCGAATGGGTTGAGCTGACGTCCCTGCCGGGCCTGAAGGTTAATCTCGACGTGCTGTCCCAGCAGGTGTCGATTACCGCTGAGGCAGAGGCGCTCGAGGGCCAGCAGCATCTCACCGCCTCAAAGCCCGCGCCGATGTATCGCTACCCTGATGCGCAACCCGTCAGCGCCTATACGCTCGGATACGCGCTCTACGCCAGCGATGTGCAGGGGAAGCGCCAGCTCAACGCCCAGACTATGCTGACCGCATCCGGAGGATTACCCGGAACGTTCAGCAGCAGTTTCTCAAGCCATGCCGGGGAGGAAAACAGCGCCGGTCGACCGACCCACACGCGTCTCGAAACCCGCTGGCAGTGGGACAACACCGACTCGCTGACCACGCTGGCGCTGGGCGACAGCATCACCACCGGCGCCCGCTGGAGCCGGCAGGTGCGCTTTGGCGGGCTGCACTGGGCACGTAATTTTGAGCTCAATCCGCAACTCAATACTGAACCGCGCAGCCGCTACAGCGACACGGCCGTACTGCCTTCCACGGTCGATTTGTATATTGACGGCCTTAAGCAGAGCAGCCAGCGCGTCACGCCGGGTGACTTTCTGCTGGATACCCTGCCCTCCTTCACCGGAAGCGGGCAGGCGGAGGTGGTCATTACCGATATCAACGGCCAGCGTCGCACCGTACAGCTCGATCTCTACGGCGCGCCGGGCATGCTGGCGGAAGGGCTCAGCAGCGGTTCGCTGGACATCGGCTGGATGCGGGAAAACTACGCCCTGCACTCCGACGACTATGCCGCCTCGCCGCTGCTGGACGCGGGCTGGCGCTATGGGGTGAATAATCACCTGACGCTGGCGCTGCATACGGAGCAGCAGCGCAGGCTGCACAACGTGGGCACGGGCGCTGACTGGCTGGTCTCTCCCGCCGTAGGGGTGGTTAGCCAGCACGTTGCCGTGAGCGACAGCCCTTACGGTCAGGGCGTTCAGTGGGGCCTCGGCTGGCAGTGGAACGGCAGAGGAACGGGCATTTCTGCCAGCACCGTCCGCACCGAGGCGGATTTCGCCGACAACGCCCGCATGAGCGGTGCCGCCCCCGTCAGGCGCAGCGACAGCGTGTGGGTAAGCCAGTCCATCCCCCATTTCGGTACCGTGGGCGCGGGCTGGGTACAGCAGAACATTCAGGGCAGCACAGAGCGTTACCTCAACGCCTCCTGGTCGGTATCGCTGCCGGCACACATCTCCATCACGCTGAGCTACACCCGCTCGTTTACGGATGCGTCGAGTCACGTTCAGCTGCTGTTTTCCGTCCCATTGGGTCGCGAGGACACGCTCTCCGCTCAGGCCAGCCGGGATACGCCGCGCATGGATTATCGCCACCAGCCGGACGATGAGGCCGGCGGCTGGTCATGGGAGCTGGGCCAGGGCTTTGGCGAACGACGTGAAAAATATGCGGACGTAGGCTATCTGGGCCGCGCGGGCGAATGGCACGTTGGGCTGCAGCAAGGTGCCAGCCAGGGCAACCAGTATGCCTCAGCCGAAGGTAGGCTGACGCTGCTGGACGGCAGCCTGCACGCGCTGCGCTACATCCAGCAGGGCATGGCGCTGGTGTCCACGCACGGTATTGGGCACGTACCGGTGATGCTGGAAAACCGCCCGGCCGGTGAAACGGATGAGAACGGTTATCTCCTGCTGACCGACCTGCCGCGCTACCACAACAGCAAAGTCAGCATTAACCCGCTCGATCTGCCCGCCGATGTGATCGCCCCCGTCACCGACATGCATGCCAGGCCGGGCAATAACAGCGCGGTCAAAGTCGATTTTAACGTCCATCACGCCGTCACGGTTCAGGCCCGGCTGGTCGACAGCCGCCGCAGGCCGCTCCCGCTGGGCAGCGTCGTGTCAACGCCGCAGGGTGCCACCATCGTGGGCCGCGATGGCTTTATCTGGCTTGAAGATCCGCCCCTGCCGGGTGAACTGGTGGTGAAGACCGGTGAGGGAGAGTGCCGGGTCGCGCTTCCGGCGCCCCGTACCGCGTCATCTATACAGAATATGGGAGAACAACTGTGTCATTAAGAGCGCCGTTATTATTGCTGCTCGTCCTGTCCGTAAAGGCGATGGCGGCAGCCTGCTGGATAACCTCCATGCCCGCCATTAACTTTGGCAACGTCGTGGCGGGCAATACCACCTCCGTCAACACCGAGGTCAAGTTTAGCTGCCAGGCCGACAACGAGGGCAGGACGGAATATCTCAACGTCTGCCTGAGCAGCGTAGACGCCCCGCCCTTTGAGATGATCTCGCCGGGGGACCAGGAGGGAAAACAGTACACCCTCCTCTTCCGCCTGCTGAACGGCGCAGCACGCTCTCAGGAGCTGGGGCCTGCCAGCAGCGGGAACCTGATTCAGCAGACTCTGGCCGCGCAAAGCAATGCCAACGTCAGCAGTACCTTTCCGCTTATCGCTACCATTCCGGCAGGGCAAAGCCAGCTTCCGGCCTACCACTATTACAACTACAACATGAATCTGCGCATCGCCTGGCACAGCGCCCTGCGTCAGGATGCCCTGCAAAACTGCTCGGACGGTTCCGCAGAGGGGGAGCAGGTGCAGGGCGGCACCAGCGCGCAGGCCGAAATCAGCCAGGGATGCTACATCGAGCGCGTGACGCCCCTTAACTTCGGCACCCTGACCAGCACCGCGACCCTGCGTCCGACGCGTTCCACCGCCACCCTGACCACGCGCTGCCCGGCTGGAACCGCATTCACCCTTGCCATGGGCAAAGGCAACCATGCCAGCGGTAATCAGCGGCAGCTCTGCAACAACGAGGGCCAGTGCCTGCGCTACGGGCTCTGGCAGGATGAGGCGGCCACGCAACGCTGGGGAGATCAAAGCAGCGGCGATGCGCTGCAGGTCACCAATCCCGCTGGCGGCACCCAGAACTACACCGTTTACGGCGAGGTCCCGGCACAGCCGCTAACCGGTACCGGGGAATTTATTGATGACGTGATTATCACGCTGACTTATTAAATCACCCAAAAACCTGTCTGGATCAATGTTATCGGTAACAGTGGCGTTAAAATAGCCAGCAATGCAGCCCGGAAGGCGTAGACCTTCTCTTTTTATTTTTTATCTCTGTTTTTATTACAACAACTTATGAAATACCTGCTTGCTGACGCCATCGTCTATAACGACGAGGACGGTTCTGTTTCTCTTATCAATGCGCCGGATGAGGATGCGCAGCTCCTCACCTGTACGGCCAATACCATCATGAAGCTGCTGGTTCAGCATCATGGGAACGTGGTTGAACGGGAAACCTTTCTCCAGGAAGTCTGGGATCGGCGAGGGCTTCAGGGGTCTAACAACTCCTTAAACCAGTACATCAGCATTCTGCGCAAGATGCTGGCGGCCCTGCTTCCCGACGCGCTGCTTATCGTTACCGTACCGAAAACGGGCTTTATGCTCAGCGCGGACGTTACGGTCACTCCGCTGGAGGAGGCTCCACCGACCGCCGAAACGGCGAAACCTGCATGGCGCGTTCGCCCGGAATGGCTGTTCTGCGGCGCGCTCACGCTGGTCGTCGTTGCGCTATGCCTCTGGATCGCGCTGATCAAGCCAGAAAATTCACAAAGGGAGATCCATCTGCTGACGCATATCGGCACCTGCCCGGTCTACACCTTTACGCCGCTGGCGGACGTATTTCACGGGAAGGCAATAACGCTGGCGCAAACGCTTCAGAAGGACGGCCATCTTCCGTGCCTGAAAAATTCAATTTTCTACATGCACATTCAGAGAACGCTTTTCTACGGCCACGAAGGGCGGCTGGTGCTCTCCCAATGTTCCCTCACGCAGGGTAAAGCCAGCGCCTGTCGTACGCTTTACTATTACGAGTGGTGATGATGAGACACAAAAAAGTTTGGCTAATCCTGATCCTCAACCTGCTGCTGCTGGGCACCGTGCTGGCGTGGTACTTTCACACGCCCCCGCTGTCGGTGGCCTGCGACGGAAACCTGACCTTTTCCGACCGGCGCGACAACCACGATTTCACCTTTGACGGTGAGATCATTATGCGTTTTCATCCCGACAAAACCGGGTACATCACGGTTAACGGCAGCGTGGTAAATGCCCCACGCAGCTGGGAGGTTTCCCGCCAGGAGATGTTTAAATGGCGTCACGTGGAGGGCGAACTGTATGAGATCGCTATTCAAAAAGTGGAGCGTTTTAGCCATGACGCCATGCCGCCCGGGGTCTTTGAAAAATACGTTGCCGGCCTGACGCTGGGCAATAAAAGGCTTCTGACGATCGAGCGCACGCCGGAAGACGCGCTGGTGATCAGCAATTTCTATTCGCCGGTGCTGATCTGCTCGGAATAATGTCGACGGGTCAGGCTATACTTGCCGCCATGACTCTTCGCATTCGCCCCACCACCCTCAACGACATTGCCGCCCTGCCCGCCATTGAACGCGCGGCGGCCGGGCGCTTCCGTGACTTCCCGGCACTCGCCTGGCTTGCCGATGGCGAGGTCATTTCCGCTGAGCAACACCTCGACTATGTCGAACGCGGGTTAAGCTGGCTGGCGCTGGCAAACGACCAGCCCGTCGGGTTTATCCTTGCCGAAGCCCATCCGTCTTCACTGTTTATTGTCGAACTCTCGGTTGATCTGGACTGGCAGGGAAAAGGGATCGGCAGGCAGCTCATCGCCTGCGTGGCAGATTGCGCCCGTAAAAGGGGGCTGACCGCGCTGACGCTGACGACGTTCAGGGACGTCCCGTGGAATGCGCCGTTCTATGCGCGGCTGGGGTTTGAAAAAATGACGACGCTGACGCCTGAACTGCGTCAGAAAAGGGAAGAAGAGACGGCGCACGGTTTCGCGTATGAAACGCGCTGCGCCATGCGCCTGCCTCTGTAATATCGCCCGGTGGCGCTGCGCTTACCGGGCCTAC
>NZ_KV787864.1:0-11416 GCF_001807145.1 Enterobacter sp. HMSC16D10 | reverse complement strand
GTCCAGAAGGCACTCCCCGGACCGTACTCGGTATTCTGATATCCGGGCTGCGTCTTCAGGAACGCTTCCTGCTCCTGCGGCGTATCGCCCTGCAGTTTTCCTTCTGACGCCAGCCTCGCGCCCAGCGCCGCGTTGGATTCACGCGCTTTCTGCTCCGCATACTTGCCGTAAGCATCCAGCGCAGAGGTGGCCAGCGCTGCACCTTCGCTCTGGACCGCCAGGTTATCCCTGACCTTCTGCACATCACCGTTCACGTCCACGCCATGGTGGGCGTCAGCCGTATCACGGCTCAGGTCAGCAATATCCTGTTTCTGTCCCGCCGGGTTGCGAATGACAATGCTACCGCCACTCACCGCTGATGAGGTCGTTCCGGTGTGGCTCTCTTCTGCCTGGCCCGTACCGATGGCCGGTGCCAGGTTGCGATTTTCACCGTTTCCGCTGCCGCCCGCGCTGCCGGAAAGCGCCACCGTGTAGCCGTTGCCGCTGGTCTGGCTCTCGTTGTGGAGATTACTGAAACCCAGCGTACCCGTGTCGAGGCTATTTTTATCTGCAGACGCCGTGGATGCAATCACCGCGCCGTCAAGCTGGGTATGATTTCCGGTGGTGACGGCAAAGCCGCCTTTGCCTGCGAATATCCCGCTCTGTTCAGCGACGCTCTTACCATTCTGGGTGATATTCTCACCCGATGCACTGACGCTACCGGAAGAGGCACCATAACACAGTGGCGGTATGCACAGACTGAGGGACGCGCCTGACGAAGACTGCTTGCTGTTATAACTGGCTGTATCCTGCACACTGCTGATGGTGAGATCGCGCCCGGTGTTGACCACCACACGGTTACCTTCCAGCTCCACACCTTTCAGGGTGGTGTCGCGTCCGCTGTTCACCGTAAGCTGTTCATCAGCATGGACAACGCTGTTCGTATTGCGCTGCGACTGGCTGTTTTCCTTACCCTTATGCTGTGACGCCCCCAGCTCCACCGAGATGCCGTTTTGCGCACCAATCAGGCTCACACCGACACCGACGCTGAACTGGCTGCCGCTGTTTTTACTCTCAGAGTGGGTTGTGTTCTGGGAGGAAGACAGCAGAATATCCCGCCCCGCATCCAGCGCCACGTGTTTACCCGCGATCTGTACCCCCATACCGGCAATGTCATTTCCGGCACGAACAGAGACATTCTCGCCGGCATTAATGGTGGTGCCCTGCGTGTCGGTACTGTGGTAACGACTGTCCTGAGAGGACGTCCCCGCCGTTAAAGACACTTTAGCCTTGATGAGCGACGAGTCCGACATAGCGCCCTGCGCCGCGGTTGCCGCCGACTGACCTGTTCTGATGGCGGTCAGCCGTGGATCATCACCGTTTTCTGCGCTGCGGGCTGCCGTCTCAGCGGCTTTTGCAGCCTCAACTGCCCAGCCGCCAGCAGATGCCGTCACACCATACTGGGCGCTGCTGCTGTGGTTTTCACCGTCACGGGTATCCCGGCTCACCCCCATGAGGATATTTTCGCCACTGAGTGAGACCGATTTACCGGCACGGATATCCGTACCTGACAGGGAGAGATCGTTACCGGCCTGCGCGACAACGTTACCGTTTTTGCTGCTTAGCTGGCTGCGCAATCCGTTTTCGAGGCTGCTATCTTCCCGACTGCTGTTTTTTTCATGGCGGTAGCCTGCCGTGGCGCTGTAACCATCGCCGCCCAGCGTTCCCAGCAATTTGCTGCTGCCGCTACTCTCACTGCGCGATGTATCGCGTCCGGCAGAAACGGAGATATCCCCATTTGTGGCTGACAGCAGAAGATCGTCCGTGGCGGTCATCAGGCTGCCGCTGATATTCACGCTGCCGTCACGACTGTTAACGTAAATATCTGAGCCCTGAATGACCGACGCGTTTTGTGTGGTCCGGGTACCGCTACTGTTGCTCTCCGCCTTGCTCATCCCGCCCGGCAGGAGCTGATTGCCGTGGGAACCCCCACCCGAGATGGCGCGAACAGCACTTCCGGCGCTCAGGTCGCTCGAAAGATTCCAGCCGCTATTTTTAGTGCTGCTGCCGTATTTCTCGCTGTCTGTGGAGGTGGTGATATCAACGTCGCGTTTCGCATCGAGGATCACCGTTTCACCGGCCTTAGCCTGGCTCCCGGCAATCAGGATATTACCGCTGTTGCTGCCTCCCTGTTTACCGGTGGCAGTCATCTGGATATTGCCTGCGGCGGCAAGATGGCTGCCGCTGTTAAACTCGCCCTCGTAGTACGACTCAGAGGAAGACCGGGTGCGTCCTGCGGAAATGGCCATCATCTGCCCTGGTCCGTCAAGCGCGAGCGCACCGCCTTCCGCCCCCAGCCCCTTCACTTTATCGACGGTGCTGTTGCCACTGTTGCCCTTACCACGAACGATATCGCGCACGTTACGCACTGTGTCTTCAAATGGCGCTTTCACACTGACGGTGACGCCAGACGATTTGGACTCCTGCTTCATGGACTCAGTGGCCGTATCCCGTCCAGGAAGGATGGCGATGCTGTCGCCAGTGATATCGATATGGCCGGTTTTACGGGAGGAATCATCCTTCGCTCTTCCGGCAACCACGTCTGCCGCGCTCAACTGGACGTCATTTCCGGCGCTGATAATGACATTACCGCCAGCAGTGCCCACCGTGCTGCGCGCATCACTTTGCGTCGTATTTGCCCCCTGCCGGGTGCTTTTTGAAGACTGCGACCCGATGGTGATACCCAATCCCGACCCGCTGGAGAAAACGCCGGATTTTTTCGTCTTCTTCATGTCGTAGAACGTGTCGGTGTTGGTTGCTGCCTCCACGGTCAGATCATTTCCAGCCTTCAGTGCCACATCGCGCTCAGCGGCAACTGATGAGCCCTGCACCGTCAGGTTGTTACCAGCCCGGAGAGCAACGTTGTCGCCGGAAAGCTGCGTACCTTTCTCACGCGTATGCGTTTCTTCGTGGATGGTGTGAGTGGTTTTCTTGCTGAGGAACCCACCGGATGTCTTTTTCTTCTCCCGGTACGCATAGTCACTTTCCGTCGCAGTGGAAAGGGTGATATCCCGCCCGGCGGCCACGGCTGTATCGCCTGCGGCATAGACATCTGCTGCCTGTGCCGTCACATCCCGTCCGGCGACAACGGTCACATTCCCGCCCGCAGTGATGTCGGTTCCCGACTGGCGAACCGACTCGTTAATCACTTTTTTATTGCCCGACCTATAGCTATCGCCCTGCGTGGTCTCTTCCGCCGCCAGATTCACGTCGCGACCCGCCTGCAGCCCGACGCTTTTCTCCGCCGCCAGCGCGGCGGCCTGCGCGTTGATATCCTGCCCGGCCTTCAGCACCAGGTTATCGCCTGCGGAAATCGTGGTGCGGTCGAGCCCGGTGCTGTGGGACTCGCTTTTCCCTTTACGGCTGCTTTCTCTGGTCTGTGCCGCGTTCAGATTGAGATCGTTGCCCGCACTCAGCCCCGCGCTGCCGCCCGCCTTCAGGTCGCTGGCGGTCACGTCAAGGTTGTGCCCGGCGTTCACCAGCAGGTTGCCGCCCGCGGTGACGTTACTGCCCTGATACGTGACGGACGAACGGCTGGTTTTCGCCCGGCTGGAGCTGAATGCGTCGTTGATCTGATTCGCGTTGACGGCAATATCGCCCCACGCGTTCAGCAGCATATCGCCGCCGGAGGCCAGGTTCGCCCCGGTAACGGTGATGTTTTTCCCCGCCTCAAGCGACAGGCCATCCTGCGCGGTAATAGACGCCGTGTTGCCCAGCAGGGTGTCTTTCAGGCCGATCTTGCCGTACTTCCCTCCGGCGTTGATATCAATCTGCTCAACCTGGGTCAGGTTGTTGATGCTGCCGTCCAGGCTCTCCAGCGCGACCGTTTTGCCGCTGATGGTGGAGCTGATGTTATTGATATCGCCGATGGCGCTCAGGTTCAGGTCGCCGCCCGCTTTCATCAGGCCGTTGTTGAGGTTGCTGATGCTGTTCTGGCTGTCGAGCGTCAGGCTGTTTTTCGCCAGCAGCGAGCTGCCGCTGTTGGTGATGTCGCCGCCCTTCAGGGTGACGTTGTTGCCCGCGATTACGCTGCCGTTATTGACGGTGACGTCCTTCGGCGACAGGTAGAGTTTCGGCACCATCACGGTTTCACCGTTGACGGTGGCTTTCTCCCACCACAGCAGGCTGTGGTCGAGCGCAGCAATCTGATCGGCGGTCAGCGAGACGCCAAACTGCAGGCCCAGCGACTGCTGCGCCGCCGCGGCGTTGTCCATCAGATAGCGCATCTGATCCAGATCGGAACCGATGCCGTTCAGGTAGCGGTTACCGGTCTGGTTGAGCATCACGTTGGAGACATAGCGGGTATCGAACGCTGCATCGCCGAGGAAGCGGTAGTCGTAATCCGGGTTCAGGTTGAGGCGGCCGAGCATATAGGACGAGCCGAGGAACTGCTTCTCGTCGGTAAACGCCAGCCGCGTCTCCTGCGGTGCCGTGGACGACGGTTTGACCCCGAGCATTGCGTTCAGGTCGGCAAACAGGGCGGGATCAAGCTGTCCGAGACCGTTCAGTTTCGGGTTGATGCCGATCAGGTACGGGCTTTTCGGGTTGTCGGAGAAGACAAAATAGCCGTTGTTGCCCGACGGAAGCGGGTAAGCGCTGGTATCGACGCGCTGGCCCTGGTAATGCCCGACGGCGCCGCCCTGAGCGGTTCTGAGATCGGCGGTGGTGGCCCCGGCGTTCGCCAGCGTGCCCAGCTGGCCGAGGTTCGCGTTGCCTTTCTGCCTGGTGCCAATGTTGCTGAGAGGCGTGCCGGACGCGCCGCCGTTTTCCAGCGCGCCGCCGCCGTTAAGCTGCTGTAGCGCACCCTGGAGCTGATCGTTCCACTGCGGCGAGTTCACCGCCACGGTGCCGGTAGCGTTCAGCCCCTGTTTTTGCACGCCGCTGCCGACGCTCTGGTTGCTGAGGGTGTTCAGCGACGGCGTGGAGATAACGTTGCTGACGCCACCTGCATTGGCGGTGGTATTAGTGTTGCTGATATTGCTGGTAAAGTTTGCATTAACGTTACCGCCGGCTTGTATAACAGCGCGGTAAACAGGGCCATCAGGAACAGAACCTGAAGAACTCTTAGGCCTGTAAACAACCGTAGGGAAATCACCATCGGAGCCTGACATAGTGGATAATTGGTAAACAATTTCACTGGAGCTTTTACCAGACTGGTAACTTTGATTATTTAACTGATTTCCGGAAATATTGATATTGCCAATTGCCAGCATATTACTGGCCTGATTAATAAGCTCATTGCTGGAAATATTCAAATCTTTTCCTGCAGAAAGTCTCCCTGCGGTACCTTGCGTGTGTATAGTTACATTTTCTTCCGGTCCGTTACTGAGTACAACTTCATCGGGTATAAGATCAATATGCATCTTAACTTCAATGTAAGGACCTTTACTGTCCTCCCCAAAATGGGCATTGGAAGGTAATTGTTTATTTAAGTCCCCTGAATTAGTCGGACTACTGCTTTCTGTTTTTACATCAAAAACTTCGTAATGATTAAAAAAACGATTAGTTTTAATTGTAATATCGCCATTCTGCGTCTCAATATTCCCCGACGTATTCACCACCTGGCTGTTCGCATTCCCTGCCGCATCCCGCTGCATCCACAGGTTGTTCCCCGCCATGATGTCGCCGCGCTGGTTGGTGATGCTGTCGGCAAACAGCGCCAGGTTATTCGCCGCGTACAGCAGCGCGGTGTTGACGATGGCGCCCGGCGCGCTCAGGGTCAGCGAGCCGCGCGTGCCGGTGAAGCCGTCGACGGTAATATTGCTCCGGCTGGCCACGGTGATGTCACCTCCGCCCTGCACCGAACCCGCGGCGTTCAGCGCCACGCTGCTGCCGGAGAGCGTACTCGTGCCGCCGCCGGTGGTGATTTGTCCGTTGTTGCTGAGCTGCCCGCCCGCGTTCAGGTTGACCGCCTGCCCCTGCAGCACGCTGCGGTTATCAATGTCGCCGCCGCTGTTGATGGTCAGGGTTCTGCCTGCCGCCACGGCGGTTCTGCTGGTAAACGCGTTCGTCAGCTGCAGCGTTAAGTCCCCCAGGGACACCAGCTGGCCGGTAAGGTCCAGCCCCCGGCTCTGCAGCCACAGGTTGCCGCCGCTCAGCAGCTTGCCGCCCGCGCTCTGGGTTACCTGGTCCGCACCAATATTCAGCTGCGTGTTGCCGAGCAGCGTGCCGCTGTTGTTCAGCTGGCTGTAGTTAACCGTCAGCTGTCCCGCCTGGGTGGTGCCCTGGCTGGCGAAATTGGTGCCGGTCAGGGTGGCACGATCGGCCACCCACGTGCCGCCGTTGGTAGCGTTTGCCGCATTGAGTATCAGGTCGGTGGCCTGCAGCCAGCCGGTGCCGGTGAACTGCGGCGTGCCGAGCGTCAGGCGCGCGCCGGAAAGAAGCCTGCCGTCGTTACGCGCCTGCGAGGAGGCGGTCACGCGCGTCTCGCCGCCACCCTGGATAAGGCCGTAGTTAAACAGCGCGGGCGTGGTCAGCGTCAGCGCATCGCGGCTGACGATTTCGCCTCCGCTGTTGTTGGTCAGCGTCCCGCTGAGGGCCAGCGTCGCGCCGTTATCGCCCTGCAGACGTCCGTTGTTGGTGAGCGCCCCGGTGGTGATGCCGAGCGTGCCCCCCTGCATTTTGCCGTCGCTGGTGACGGAGGCCGCCTTGATGTTCAGCGCCCCGCCGGACAGCAGGGTGCCCCCAGACTGCTGGCTGACCGCGCCGGTCTGGCTGAGGGTCAGGCCATTCACGCCGCTGATGGCGCCGCTGTTGCTGAGCGTACCGCCCGTCAGCGTCAGGTTTTTCGCCGCCCACTGCCCCTGGTTCGCCAGCGTCGCGGCCTGCAGCGTCGCCGCACCCAGCGCGGCGATCCTGCTGCCTGCGGTTCCGTTGAGCGTATCGGCCAGCGTCATCTGCAGCGCGTCGGCGCTCTGCACCGCGCCGCTGTTGGTGAGCGACCGGGCGTTAAGCAGAATATTCTGTGCCTGCCAGCTGCCGGCGTTGGTCACAGCCCCGGACGCAATCGTCAGCGCGCCCTGGGTAAGAAGTTTGCCGCCTGCGCCGTTGATCAGCTCCTGCTGCGGCGCGGCCATCGCCATGCGCGCCATCAGCCGCTGCTGCCCCTGAACGGTCAGGCTCTGCAGACCGGTCAGGGTGCCCTGGTTGTTAATGCTGTTCTGATGCAGCGCGAGGGCGTTCCCCTGCACGGTGCCGCTGTTTTTAAGCGTGCTGCCGCCGAGCGTCACCTCGCCCTCGCTGAGGAGCTGCCCGCGGTTATCCAGCGTCTGGGCGGTGATATCCGCCCGGCCCTGGCTCATCAGCGAGCCGGTTGAGGTCAGCGTGCCGCCGGTCGTGGCCGTCAGCGTTCCCTGGCTGAGCAGAGACCCGCCGTGCGTCCAGTCGCTGGCGCGGATGTCCGCGCCGTTCCCCTGCAGCGTGCCCTGCGTGGTCAGCTGGCCTGCATCCAGCGTCAGCATGCCGCCGGAGAGGGTGCGCGAGGCTGCGCCCGTGGTCAGCGTGGTCCCGGTGAGCGCCAGGCCGTTCGTTCCCTGCATCAGCCCGCCGTTGTTCATATCGCGGGCGGTGAGGGACAGCGTACCGCCCGTGATGCGCCCCGGGTTCGCCAGGGTATCCGCGGTGAAGGCGGTCGCGCCGCCGCTCTGCAGCAGCCCGGTATTCGTTAACGCCCCGCTGAGCGTGCCGCTGAGTCCCGTCTGCCCGTTCACCGTGCCGCTGTTGGTGAGGGTGGTGCCGGTCATGCCCAGCGTGGCGCCCTGCAGCGTACCGGCGTTCGTCAGCTGTCCGCCCGCCAGCGTGAAGCCGCCGCCGGAGAGCCATTTACCGTTCAGCTCGTTGATAAAGCGGTCGGCGGTGGCGTTAACCGCGTTGCTGCCCTGCATCAGGCCGCTGTTGCGCAGCTCAGTACCGCCTGCTGTCAGCGTTTTGCCCGCCACCGTGCCGCTGCTGGTCAGCGTCGTCGCGTTAAGCGCGGCATCGTCGGTGGCAACGATGTTCCCCGTATTGGTCAGGGCATTGCTCAGGCCCAAATCCAGGCTCTGCGCCTGAATATCGCCCCGGTTCGTCAGGTCGCTGCCCCGCAGGGTAAACCCACCCTTCACCAGCAGCAGGCCGGCGTTATCGAGCGTGTCGAGGGATACGTTCAGAGGACTGCCGCTCACCAACTGCCCGGTGGCGCCGTTGCTCAGCGCGCGGGTGGTCAGCGCCAGCGTGTCGTTACCCTGAAGGATCCCGGTGTTGTTCAGCTGCGCAGCCTTCACCGCGAGGGCTTTCCCGGCCAGCTGGCCGTCGTTGAACAGCTGCGCCGCCGTCAGCGTGAACAGATTCTGGCTGAGCAGGGCACCCGTGTTATCCAGCCTGCCGGTCGCGGAAAGCGTCAGGGCGTCCAGCGTCTGAACGCTGCCCTGGTTATTCAGGCTCACGGCGTCAAGCGTCGCGCTGCGCCCCTGAAGGCTGCCCGCGTTGCTGAGGGTTTGTCCGCTCAGCGTCAGGCTCTCGCCGCCCGTCACCTGGCCCTGAGGCTGGTTCGTGAAGGTGTTCCCGGACCAGGCCAGCGTGCTGCTGCCCTGAAGCAGGCCGCTGTTCTGCAGGTCGCCCCGCAGGGTCAGCACTTTCGCCAGCAGCTGGCCACGGTTATCGGTCCTGTCGGCCTGGACGTCCAGCGCCTGCTGGCTGAGCACCTTACCGCTGTTGGTCAGCGTGCCGGTCACCGCCGCCGTCACGCCCGTTTCCCCCAGCGCGTTACCGGTGTTCATCCACTCACCGGTGGCCAGGTTCAGGGTGTTGCCCTGCAGCAGCCCGGCGTTGTTCAGGGTGGTGTGGTGCAGGGCGAGCGCGCCGCCGGAGAGCAGCATACCCGCCTGCTGGTTAGTGAGCTGTGCCCCCGTAGCCGTCAGGGAGTGTGTCCCCTGCAGCGTGCCGCCGTTGGTCACCGACGCGCTGTTAAACTGCGCGTCGGTACCGGCCATCAGCCCGCTGTTCGTCAGGCTGGCGGTAGTCAGCGTCAGGCCGTCCCGGGCAATTACCCGCCCGTCGGCATCGTTGCTGGCCTGTCGGGTCAGGTTCAGCAGCAGCGCGGTGGCGCTGAGCTCGCCGCTATTGGCCAGCGTTTCACCGCCGAGCGTCAGCGTTCCGCTGCTACGCAGCGCGCCACGGTTAGTGAGGTCTGCCACACCGAGCGTCAGCGCCGAGTCCCCCTCGACGGTGCCCTGGTTTTGCAGGCTGTTCGCCGTGATGTGCAGGTCGCTGGCCGCAATATTGCCCGCGTTAGCAAACGCAGTGCCGTTCAGGGTGAGCCGGTCGTCCGCCAGCAGGCGTCCGGTATCGGTGTTGGTCAGGCTGAGGTAGTCGCTGCTCAGGCTGACGCCGTTGATTTCACCCTGGTTTGTCAGCGTGTCGCCCCGGAGGTGCAGCGTGCCGTCAGTGGTGATAAGCCCGCTGTTAGACAGCACCGGAACGTTCAGCGTTAAATCCTGCGTGCTGTAGACCGATCCGCCCGCGAGGTTTGTGAGTGACCCGGTCTTCAGGCCGAGCAGGGTGGTCCCCTGCAGCAGCCCGCTGTTCTCCACCGAGGCAGCGTCCAGCGCCAGCGTACCGGCAACCAGCGTACCGCTGTTGGTGATGCGGTCAGGAGCCGTCAGGGTCATGCGATCCGCTTTTGCGACGCCGGACTGGAGGATGTTCTGTCCGCTGAGCGCGATGGCGCTGGCGGTAAGCTCTCCGCCGCTGGTCAGGTCGCCGGTTGCGTTAAAACTCAGCGCGTTACCGGTGGATTTCCCGGCGTGCGCAAGGGTGCCCGCCGTCACCGACAGAGCGCCCTTCGCCGCCTGCGTGCCGTTCAGCGCGGCATTCTGCGCCTGCAGAGTGAGCGCCTGCCCGCTCTGCAGATGCGCATCCTGGCCGGTGGTCAGGTCGCCGGTGCTGACGGTTAAGGCCCCCGCCGCGTCCGTCTGCCCGTTCAGGCTGGCGCTGCGGGTCGCGGTAATCTGTACATTGCCCTGACTGGTGGTACGGGACGCCTGACCGCTGGTCAGGGTGCCGGCCTGCGCCGTCAGCGCCGTCGCGCCGGACAGGGTGCCGTTCTGTTCCAGCGCGTCTGCCGTCACGCTCATCGCCCCGTCAGCCAGCAGGCTGCCGCTGTTACGCAGGGTCTGCTGCGCCGTGACGTTTGCATTGCCTTTCGCGCTCAGCGTGCCCCGCTGCTCCAGGGTACCAACGCTCAGCGCCAGGTTGCCTGCGCTCTGCAGGGTACCGCTGTTAGTGACCGTCTGCCCCTTCAGGGTGACGTCGTTACCCTGCACCGTGCCGCCGTTTGTCAGCTCTCCTGCGTTCACGTCAAGGTGGCCTTTCGCCGCCAGCTGGCCGCTGGTGGATACCCTGTCGCCGGAGAGGGCAATGTCGCGCCCCGCATTCACCTGCCCCTGATTACTGACGCCGCTGCCCGTCAGGCGGATATCGCCCGTGGCATCGGCCCGGCTCTGGCCGTCCATCACCAGCTGTCCGCCGCTCAGGGCCAGATTCTCTCCTGCCGAGACCGCGCTGGCCGTGGATGACAGCGTGCCGCCGCTGCTGAGGGTCGCGCGGGTATCGCTACCGCTGCGGGTATTCGTCAGCGTGATATCTTTCCCGGCCGCCACGCTGAGCGCGCCTTTGCTGGTGACGCTGCCGCCGCGCTGCGTCAGGCTGCCGTCGGTGGACAGCGTGGTGTCGGCCTGACCCGTCAGCGTCGCATCCGCAAGCGCCATTCCCTGTTTGCTCGTGACGGTTAGCGCCCCGCCCTGTGCCGACACGCCGCCGCCGTTGACGGTCAGGGTAGCTTTACTGCCCAGCGTCGCCGCGCCGCGGGAGACCAGGGAGGTATTGCTGAGCGTCATCCCCTGCCCGCTGCTCACCGACAGCGCGCCCGCGCTGTTTGTCCCGCCGCCCGTCGTCTGCACTTTCCCCGCAGCGGAAAGGCGCATATCGCCCTGGCTGGCGAGCGTGCTGTTATTGAGTTCCACATCCTGCGAGCTGGCCACATTCAGCGCGCCACCGGCCTGATGGCTGCCGTTGAGGGCCACTCCCGCGCCGTTCGCGGTAATCGATCCGCTGGCCAGGCTGTTCGTGACCGTCAGTTTCCCGCCCGCGTCCAGCTGAATGTCGCCCTGGCGCGCGGTGAGGTTGCCGAGGTTCACCCCCACGCCCGTCTCGCTGGAGACCAGGCGGATACGGTTGGCATACATCCCGCCGAGCGCGCCGGTATCCACGGCCACCACGGGCGCGGCACCCTCACCGGCAATCGGCCTGACGCTGCCGTCTGCGCCAACGCGGTTCGCTCCTGCCGTCACCGTCAGGTCGTTCGCATGAATCGCGGCGTTCACTTCCGTTGCGCGCGCAA
>NZ_KV787863.1:0-517 GCF_001807145.1 Enterobacter sp. HMSC16D10 | reverse complement strand
TGGGCGTCAGACCGGAGCGTATCCGGCGGGCCATCCCGAAGAGAACGGGCGGCACGAACGCATGCACCGTTCCCTGAAAAGTGCGCTGGCGCAGGGGAACACCTTCATGACGATGGAAGAACAACAGCGGTGGTTCAGTGACTACCGGGAAGAATTTAACTACGAAAGACCGCATGAAGCCCTGGCGGGTGCAACGCCCGGAACGGTGTGGCACCCCTCGAAGCGCCAGTGGGATGGCCGTGTTCCTGACTATGCCTATCCGTCAGGAGGAACGGTCTACAGGGTGAAATCGAGGGGGACACTCTATATGGGGAAAAAGGGGACGGTGTTCCTGAGTGAAGCGCTGACTGATGAGTACATCATGCTGGAAGAACAGGATGATGGCCTGGAGGCCATCATCTTCAACGGAATAACGCTTGCGTACTACGACCGAAAAACCCAGAGTGTGGTGCGGATAGACTAAAAGTGTTACCTATGTTCCCGGTCTGATCTGTCACCTATGTATCCGGTCATACAG
>NZ_KV787862.1:123730-234201 GCF_001807145.1 Enterobacter sp. HMSC16D10 | reverse complement strand
TTAGCGAAACTGGATGAGATTGTTAAGCAATTCAAAATTCCTGCAGATAAGATACAGACTCACGCCGTGACGGGATCGCCTAAGGATCAAATCCTTAAGCTCGCTGACACAATCGACGCCGACCTGATCATCATTGCCTCTCATAAGCCGGACATCTCGACCTATCTGTTGGGTTCGAACGCTGCGGCAGTGGTGCGGCATGCGAAATGCCCTGTGCTGGTCGTTAGATAGAACGCGCTTGCGTCTCAGTATACGGTCAGATAGCAGATGACAAAAAACCGGGCGAGAAGCCCGGTTTTTCATTTTCGCTTCCCGGCGTAAAGCGTGTGAAGCTGATGGAAGCACACTTTAAAGATCTATTCTGTTTGCGTTTAAATTTAATTCCGTAATGGAAGCCGGTTTTCCAAGCAAGTAGCCCTGAACTTCATCACATCTATTTTTTTTAAGAAAAGAGAGCTGTTCGGTGGTCTCCACCCCTTCTGCAGTGACCGCCATCGAATAGGCCTTACCCAGATCGATAATTTTTTCTACGACTGATTGGTTCTGCGGCGAATCGGCCAGGGTAAAAATAAAACTCTTGTCGAGCTTGAGTCCATCAAACTGAAACTTCCGGAGATAGCTCAGAGAGGCATAGCCGGTACCGAAATCGTCAATCAAAATACGGACGCCCATTTTTTTGAGAGCCTTCATGGTATGCAAGGTCTTTTCAGGATCGGAAAGCGTGACATTTTCCGTCACTTCTATTTCCAGTCGGTCAGGTTCTAGCCCTGTTTCGTGCAGGATCTCTTTTATCCTTTCAGCAAGATCGCTTGCCTGGAATTCGATAGCGGAAATATTTACGGATACCGATAGTCCCGGTAATTTATCTTTCGTCTCCGCACACGCTTTGCGTATGACCCAGTTGCTGAGGTTAATAATCAGACCTGTTTCTTCAGCCAGCGGAATGAACTGATCGGGCATCATCGTCCCCCGGTGCGGGTGCTGCCAACGTACCAGCGCTTCGACGGCCTCTATCTTAGAATATCGGAGGTTATAACGCGGCTGGTACACCAGATAGAGTTGCTCTTCGCGAATCGCGGTTTTCAGTTCGAGTTCCAGTTTTCTCCGTTCAGTTAACTTTTCCGACATGTCCGGGCGATAATAGACCCATCTGTTTCTGCCGGATTGCTTAGCCTGGTAAAGCGCAATATCGGCATAGCGTAAAAGATCGTTTGCGCTGCTGCTATCCAGGGGAGCCAGCGCAATCCCCATGCTTACGCCTATTGCGACATCATTACCCTCAATGGAGAAAGGACGGTTTAGTTCCTGTACGATGCGGTGACACACCTCATCAATCTGGTCTTTTTGGCTGGTATTGCCGAGAAGAAGCATAAATTCATCCCCTCCCTGCCGTGCGACAAAATCACCTCGACGAACGCAATTTTTAAGACGTAGAGCGACCTCGCCAAGCAGCGCATCCCCCGTGGAGTGCCCAAAAATATCATTGACGGGTTTAAACTTGTCTAAATCGAGGCAAATCATGGCAAAGGGATAATGGTTAAGGTCTTCTTTAGCCAACTGGCCTGCCAGAAATTCCTTAATATGATAGCGGTTCGGCAGACCGGTTAATTCATCATGACGTGACAGAAACTCCACCCGTTTAGTTGCTTCAACTTCCAGAGAAACGTCGGTTGCCGCGCCTCGCAAGACCACCGTTCCATCAGGCTGAGCAGAAAGCTTTGCCAGAAGCGTGCAATAGGCCGTAGATTGTTGCGCATGAATATAAGGACAGCTCTTAAATTCAAAGCGTTCAGTTAATTCCCTGAACCTCACACAGTCTTGTAATAATCCGGTTGTAGAAGGAAAGAGCTCATCCAGCCTGCGGCCTATCCATTTGCTATTTTCATATCCCGTTACTGTAGAAAAACGACCTGAAAGCCAGGTTATCTTTAACGATAAATCTGTTTCCCAGAACCAGTCGCTGGTTGTTTCACTGACGTCCCGGAATCGTTTTTCACTGGTGATAAGATTCAACCGCGCCTGCTCGAGGAGAAAGGTATTTTCGTCAAGCATTCTCGCCTTCTGCATAATATGGCGCATGAGAATAACCGTCATCGATACCGTCAGAATAACTGAAAGAATGAGTAATGGTAAAAAATAAATAATCAATGCCTGGCCGGGATTTTCACCGTCCCAGATAATTTGCACATCACCATTCTGGGTGCTTAAGGTAAATTCTGTTTGATTGTTTATTTGAGAAGTGACTGCATTAGGCGAAGTACGAACACTTTTAATACCGGCATCCTGCCCAATCGCGAGGAGTTTTTTAGCCGTTAACTTGTCTACAAACACCATTACCGACGGTTTCCCCGGCAAGGGTTGCACGCTCGCGTCATCGCCCGTTGTTATCCATTCAGCAGAAACAATGGCTGGAACGGAATCGATAAGCGTGAGTATAGAAACCGGCAATCCATTGTTAACGCTCACCTCACGGAGTAATCGCTCCTTGGTTGATTTATCTAACCAGCGCCCGAGATCCTGAAGCTTCAGTTTCCCGTCAAGCACGCTGTATCGCGTGGTTCCTTCCGGGGAGAGAATAAACACCCCTTCGTAGCCAAAGTTGTCATACAGGGACTTACCCAGGTTCTGCTTATCCCATGCCCAGTGAACGTCAGTGTTCAAATGAAGATGTTTGTAGGCATCTCCCCATTCAGCATTATCTTTCAAGTGACTTCGCATGCTTTCCTGGCGGGAATCCAGGGCTTTCCTTAACAAAAATTCATCGTGCTTATCGCTGATTTTATTAACATTATTTTTTATTAATAGCAGGGAAATTATTGCCGCAATGAAAATACTTATCAACAATGTCACTATATAGGTAAAGGTTTTATTTATCAGCCCCTTAGAAGGCTCGGCATCCGTAAAACCGGGATTATTCAGAGGTAGGGTCATCATTCGCCTTCTTATACTGCTAATACGTCAATTTTTATGCCACCTTTATTTATCGGCAAAGAATAATAAAAATTTATAGTTAAAACCCTTAAGCTTAAAGAACATTTGATTTTTACAATCCAGATCAAATTATTAGCTCTCTTACAGCCTGAATTCGGTTAAATACATCTCCCGGAGGGAGTGACCTTTAACCTCGCCGGTTTTATTTATAAAGAACATAATCTTAGTTTTTATGCTGTAACGGTTACAGGCGTATAAAAAACCGGGCGTAAAGCCCGGTTCTTTTTTCATACGACATTGACTCTATTCGCTCAATCCGCGGTTATCCAGCATCGGCTCAATCTTCGGATCGTGCCCGCGCCAGTTCCGGTAAAGTTCAGCTAAATCAGTACTGTTCCCGCGGGACAAAATGGCCTCGCGGAATGTCTGTCCATTTTCGCGAGTCAACCCGCCCTGCTCGACAAACCACTGATAGCCATCGTCAGCGAGCATCTGCGTCCACAGGTAGGCGTAATACCCCGCCGCGTAGCCGCCGCCAAAAATATGGGCAAAATAGCTGCTGCGGTAGCGCGGCGGAACGGCGGGCAGATCCAGCCCCTCTTTCTTCAACGCTGCCGCTTCAAAATCCTCCACGTCCGAAACGGCCTCGCTGATGCCGTGCCAGTTCATGTCCAGCAGCGCGGCACCCAGCAGTTCGGTCATGTCATAACCCTTATTGAAATGGGTCGCGTTGAGCATGCTTTCCCGCAGCGCGTCCGGCATCGGTTCGCCGGTTTCGTAATGGCGCGCATAGTGGGTAAACACCTGAGGATGGCTGGCCCAGTGCTCGTTGATTTGCGACGGGAACTCAACAAAATCACGCGGCGTATTGGTGCCGGAAAGGGTTGCGAAACGCTGGCTGGCAAAGAGACCGTGCAGCGTATGGCCAAACTCGTGGAACAGGGTTATTACGTCATCCCAGGAGAGAAGCGCGATAACGCCATTCGCCGGTTTCTGGTAGTTACAGACGTTGTAGATCACCGGACGGGCAGCAAACTCGAAGGATTGCTCGACGAAATTCCCCATCCATGCCCCGCCCTGTTTGGAATCACGGGCAAAGAAGTCACCGTAAAACAGCGCCATGCCTTCGCCGGTGTGGTCGAAAATTTCCCATACGCGGACGTCCGGGTGATACACCGGGATATCGAAGCGTTCGACGAAGCGAATGCCAAACAGCTGGCTGGCAGCCCAGAATACGCCATCCTGCAGCACGGTATTGAGCGCAAAGTAGGGCCTGATCTGCGACTCATCGAGGGCATATTTTGCCTGGCGCACGCGCTCCGCATAAAAGGCCCAGTCCCAGGCCTCCACGGTGAAACCGCCCTGCTCGTCGTCGATGACTTTCTGAATATCGGCCTGCTCGCGTTCCGCGCGGGCGCGGGCGGCAGGCACAATGCCGCGCATAAATTCCAGCGCGGCGGCCGGGGTTTTCGCCATCTGGTCAGCGATGCTCCAGCTAGCGTAATCCTCAAAGCCCAGCAGACGGGCCTGCCGCGCGCGCAGCGCCGTCAGACGAAGAATCAGCGCGCGGGTGTCGTTTTCGTCCCCTTTCTGGGTACGCGTCCAGCCTGCGTTGAAGAGGTTTTCGCGGGTCTGACGATTGCGCAGCGCGGAAAGCGCGGGCTGCTGGGTGGTGTTCAAAAGCGGGATCAGCCAGCGATCGTTTAGCCCTCGCTCCGCGGCAGCCTGCGCCGCGTCAGCGATCTCCGTTGCGCTGAGCCCGTCAAGCTGGTGCGCATAATCCACCACCAGCCCACCGGTCTTATCGGCAGCCAGCAGACGCTGGTTAAACTGGCTGGTCAGGGAGGCCGCCTCGGTATTCAGCGCCTTCAGCTCGGCCTTTTCTGTCTCATTCAGACGCGCGCCGGCCAGAATAAACCGCTGATACAGCTCCTCGACCAGACGACGGCATTCGGCGTCCAGCGCGGCACGGTCCTGCCAGACGCTCTCCACGCGGGCGAACAGCGCGTCATTCAGCCAGATATCGTTTGCCAGCGCGGCAAGCTCGGTGGAGAACTGTTCTTCCAGCTCCTGTAAATACGGATTGGTGTGCGCGGAAGTCATGGCGAAGAACACGCTGCTGACACGCGAGAGCATGGCGCCGCTCTTCTCCAGCGCCAGCACGGTGTTCGTGAAATCAGGCGCAGCGGCCTGAGAGACAATCGCGTCAATGTCCGCACGCTTCTGACGAAGGGCTTCATCGAAGGCCGGACGATAGTGGCTGTCGTCGATCTGATCAAAATGGGGGGCCTGGTAAGGCAGCAGGCTGATGTCAAAAAAGGGATTCGTGGCCGTCATCTTTCACTCCTGAGTACGGGTATCCTCCCAGAGTAGGCCAGGCCGCCATCCCCTGCAACGCTCTCATACAAATGTTGCCTTAACGCACCCTCTGCGGCCGTGCTATGTTAGTAAAACACAAAAAGCGTTGAGGAACAGTGAGATGATTATTTTAGTTACCGGGGCAACGGCAGGTTTTGGTGAAAGCATCACGCGTCGCTTCGTCGCCAACGGGCACAAGGTTATTGCAACGGGCCGCCGTCAGGAACGTCTGCAGGAGCTGAAGGACGAATTAGGCGACAGCATCCTGACCGCGCAGCTGGACGTGCGTAACCGCGCGGCGATTGAAGAGATGATTGCCAACCTGCCCGCCGAGTGGCGCGCCATCGACGTGCTGGTCAACAATGCCGGTCTGGCGCTGGGCATGGAGCCGGCACACAAAGCCAGCGTGGAAGACTGGGAAAACATGATCGACACCAACAACAAAGGGCTGGTCTATATGACCCGCGCGGTGCTGCCGGGCATGGTTGAGCGCAATCGCGGCCACATTATCAATATCGGCTCCACCGCCGGAAGCTGGCCCTATGCAGGCGGCAACGTATACGGGGCGACGAAAGCGTTTGTGCGCCAGTTCAGCCTTAACCTGCGTACCGATCTGCACGGCACCGCCATTCGCGTCACCGACATCGAGCCGGGCCTGGTAGGTGGCACCGAGTTTTCCAACGTGCGTTTTAAAGGCGATGACGCGAAAGCAGACAAAACCTATGAAAACGCTAACGCCCTGACGCCGGAAGATGTCACCGAAACGGTCTGGTGGGTGGCGACGCTGCCAAAACACGTCAACATCAATACCGTAGAAATGATGCCGGTCAGCCAGAGTTTTGCCGGGCTTAGCGTCCATCGTAGCTAACGCTGCCCTTCCCGGCCTGCGGGCCGGGTCTGTTTCGGGTTATAAAAGAATGGTAGTATGTTCAGGCTAACTCTCTGAGAAATGACAACTCATGGCCGCTGAATCGCAACTCAATCCCACCCAGCCCGTAAACCAGCAAATCTATCGCATTTTGCGACGTGATATTGTCCATTGCCTGATCCCACCGGGAACGCCGCTTTCTGAAAAAGAGGTGTCCGTGCGTTTTGACGTTTCCCGTCAGCCGGTGCGTGAAGCGTTTATTAAGCTTGCGGAAAACGGTCTGATTCAGATCCGCCCGCAGCGCGGCAGCTACGTGAACAAAATTTCACTCTCTCAGGTGCGCAACGGCTGTTTTGTTCGCCAGGCCATTGAATGCGCGGTGGCGCGCCGTGCCGCAACGCTTATCAACGACAAGCAGTGTTACCTGCTGGAGCAAAACCTGCATCAGCAGCGGATTGCGATTGACCGTAAGCAGCTGAATGATTTCTTCCAGCTTGATGATGAATTCCACCAGAAACTGGCGCAGATTGCAGATTGCCAGCTGGCCTGGGACACCATCGAAAACATCAAGGCCACCATCGACCGCGTGCGTTATATGAGTCTCGATCACGTCTCTCCGCCGGAAATGCTGCTCCGACAGCATCATGATATTTTCAGCGCGCTGGAAAAACGCGACCCGGACGGCGTGGAAAAGGCGATGACGCTGCATCTGCAGGAAATTAGCGAATCCGTGCAGCTGATTCGTCAGGAAAATAGCGAGTGGTTTAGCGAAGAGTAATATTACGCCGCCCCCTTTCGGACGCGGCGATGGGTTTAGCGAACGACTAACACCGGAATGGTTGCGTAGCGCAGGATAGATTCCGCATTTGATCCCAGCAGATGGGTGGTGATACCCGGGTTTTTCGACCCGATGACGATCGCGTCATATTCCCCCTCTTTGCTCAGCCTGATAATTTCATCGCGGACGTTGCCAAAGCGAACCAGGCTGTCAATTTTCTCCGGCGAGATGTCGAACAGCCTTTTTAAGGCGTTCATTTTCTTCCCGGATTCCTCAGTCATATATTCTTCGAACTTTTTAATATCGGCGTTAAAACCGCGCAGCAGGGATCGGCTGCTGGTCGGCAGAATATTGACCAGGGTAATCGTCGCGCCCTCGGCCTTCGCGAGGTTAGCCGCGTGGCGAACCGCTTTGTCACTCAAATCCATTTCAAATACATCAACAGGCATCAAAATCTTCTTATACATAAGCCTGGCTCCTTATTCCGATGAAAGGGTTATTTCCTGTATCCAGAATGGCATCGGGAATATAAACCAACCCTCAACGCTTCCCTGCTGAAACTATCAGTTAATGAAAATAACGGTCTGCTTTGTCAATTGCTGTCGTGAACCGTCAGCGCCCGACGCAATAAAGAAAAAAGGGTGAGTTTGATCAAAAACAAAAACATCTGATGCAGACAGGCGTATTTATATGCCCCGTGAACGGCAACCCTGAAATAACGCCGTAACGAACAGGTTAGAGAGGAGAAAATACCATGATGACATACGACCGTAACCGCAATGCAATCACCACCGGCAGCCGCGTCATGATTAGCGGCACAGGCAAAACTGGCGTGATTAAAGCGATCCACAGCGACGGGCTGGATGCCGCGCAGGTGCGCCGCAGCAAAACGGTTGAAGTGGAAGGATGCGAAGGTAAGTTCGAACCGATTGAGCTGATTCGCCTGGGTATGCACTAAACGGTGCGCAGACATGCCGCCGCGAACGGCGGCATGTACTGAATTACCGTTGAGACACGTACTGCGCCACGGTCGCTTTCGCGCCCTTTTGCAGCAGCGTCTGGTATGCCTTCATCACCGCATCAACAAAGACGGCTTCACGCGGTAGCTCCTTGCCGAAGATGGCCTCGATGCCGAGCAGCGCCCTGACCCGGCTTTCCCCTTCCGCACTGCCTTTAACCGCCGCCTGAATCACTGCCAGCTGCGGATCGCTCACGTCAATCGCGTTACCCTGCTCGTCCACGCCGCCGACATAGCGCATCCACCCTGCCACGCCCAGCGCCAGCAGCGGGAAAGGCTTCTGATGCACCAGGTGCCAGCGCACGGAATCCAGCATGCGCTGCGGAAGCTTCTGGCTGCCGTCCATCGCAATTTGCCAGGTCCGATGGCGCAGGGCCGGGTTGCTGTAGCGGGCAATCAGGAGATCGGCATAGCGTCCTAAATCGACGCCTTTGACCTTCAGCGTAGGCGCCTGCTCGTTAAGCATCAACGCGTGCGCGGCGACGCGGTAGTTTTCATCTTCCATACAGTCGTTAATATGCTGATAGCCCGCCAGATAGCCCAGGTACGCCAGGAATGAGTGGCTGCCGTTAAGCATGCGCAGCTTCATCTCTTCAAACGGGATAACATCTGACACCAGCTCGGCTCCGGCTTTTTTCCACGCTGGACGGCCGGCCACAAAGTTATCTTCGATCACCCACTGACGGAACGGTTCACAGGCCACCGCCGCCGGATCGCGCACGCCGGTAAGCTGTTCAATTTTATCCAGCGTGTCGGGGGTAACCGCAGGCACGATGCGATCCACCATCGTTGACGGGAAAGTAACGTGGGATTCGATCCAGTCCGCCAGTTCACCGTCTACCGCACGGGCGTACGCGCAGGTGACATTCCGCATCACGTGACCGTTCTCCGGCATGTTATCGCAGGACATCACGCTAAACGCAGGCAGACCCGCAGCCTTACGCCGCGCCAGCGCTTCCACGACCACACCCGGCGCAGATTTCGGCTGGTGCGGGTTTTGCAGGTCTGCGACGATAAAAGGGTGATCGAGCATCAGTTGCCCGGTCGCCGGGGAATGGCAGTACCCTTTCTCGGTGATGGTCAGCGAGACAATCGCCACCTGCGGTTCGCACATCGCGGCCAGGACGGTCTCCAGCCCGTCAACCTGCGCATGCAGCGCCTTTTTTACCACGCCAACCACGCGGGAGGTCCACGCATCGGCAGACATTTCCGCCACGGTATAGAGGTTATCCTGCGCGTTCAGATCGGCAATCTGCTGTTCGCCGCCAATCAGGTTAACCTCACAGTATCCCCAGTCGCTACCGTGTTCCGCGGCGAGGATGTCGGCGTACACTGCCTGATGCGCACGGTGAAATGCGCCAAACCCTAAATGAACGATGCGTGCTTTAAGGCTGTCGCGATCGTACTGTGGCAGCGTCGCGTTGGCCTGTAATAAGGTATTTTCCATGATTAAAACTCGTTAATTAGAAAGCTGTGGTTCGCTGCCGCCCATGCTGAAGCGGCAGCGCCTGCTGACTACACCAACTAGAATGGCAGCTGGAGTAAAAAAGCGAACTGCCATCAACCATACTGATACTGCCGTTTGAGTTTTTGATTTATATTAACTTTTGTTCATGTGGTGTGACACAAAATCAAAGTTGTGTGACAGGTAACGTAAACTATAAACCATCAGCGTCGCGAGGAGACGGCACCGTAACCGACCGTCTCTCTCGGCGCAGACTCGGCTGCGTCTTGCACCGCGCTTAAATCACGGTCGCGCACTTCCGGCATCAGGATCGCCGAGATCAGTCCAATCACGGAATAGGCCACCAGCATGGCGACAATCGGCCACCAGGAGCCGGTCATATTGCAGAAAATCCCTGCCAGTACCGGACCAAAGCCCACCGCTACGAGACCGCCCGCCTCTTTGGAGATCGCCATACGGGTAAAGCGATTTCGCGAGCCAAACATCTCCGCCATGGTGATATTTTCCAGCGCAAACAGCCCCAGCACGGCGAAGTTATGGATAACGATGATGCAGAGCATGATCGTCCCCGGCGCATAGCTCTTATCGACGATGATCGACAGCATCGGATAGGCCAGAATAATGGCGGAGATATTGAGGATAATGTACGGCAGACGGCGCCCCACTTTATCGGAAAGCCAGCCCAGCAGCGGAATGGAGATAAACCCGAGAATGGAGCTGATCATCAGCGCATCGGTCGGGATGGCCTTATCGAACAGCAGCGTCTGGACCAGATAGCCCGCGAGGAAGGTCTGGATCAAACCTGAGTTCCCCGCCTGGCCGAAACGCAGGCCGGTCGCCAGCCAGAAGGATTTGCTTTTCACCATGGAACCCAGTGAGGTGTCCGGCTGCGCAGCTTGCACATCGTTCACTTTCTCAAAGACCGGGCTCTCCTTGAGGTTCATACGTAGCCAGATGGCGAAGATCATCACCACGACGCTGGCGAGGAAAGGCACGCGCCAGCCCCAGGCGAGCAGCTGTTCACGATCGAGGGCAAAGAACATGATGGCCCAGATCGCCGTTGCGCTCAGCGTCCCGCAGTTAGTCCCCATCGCCACCAGCGAGGAGATGATGCCGCGTTTACCTTTCGGCGCGTACTCCGCCAGCATGGTCCCGGCCCCGGAGATCTCGGCCCCGGCACCGAGGCCCTGAATAATGCGCAGCGTCACCAGCAGCACGGGGGCAAAAATCCCGATCTGCGCGTAGGTCGGCAGGACGCCAATCAGCGTGGTACAGATCCCCATCATGGTGATGGTAATGAACAGCACCTTCTTACGACCAATGCTGTCGCCCATTCTGCCGAAGATAAAGGCGCCGACGATGCGCGCAATATAGCCTGCGCCGTAGGTGCCCATCGCGAGGATCAGCGCCATCGCGGCGGACTGTTCCGGGAAGAAGATCTCATGGAAGACCAGAGCGGCACCCAGCGAGTAAAGCTGGAAGTCCATAAACTCCAGGGCGGTGCCCAGCCAGCCGGAAACGGCGGCTTTCACCAAATCGGATGTGGTTCTTTGAGGTTGTACTTGCGTCATAATGGCTATCTCTGAAAGGTAAGATGCGTACCACATAGCGCCTGTCTGCGCAGGCACTTAACCGCGTAAATGATTATTGGCCGAACGTGAGCAAAACTTTGCAGCACTGCCGCTGGTCTTTCTCAAACAGTTCAATGGCGTCTTTAACGTGGCGATAGTCAAAGGTATGGGTGACCAGTTTTTCCGGGTCGATCAGCCCCCTCTTCAGCCAGTCGATAACGACCGGGAATTTGTTGGCGTTCAGGCGCGAGGAGAAGATCGCCAGCTCTTTGCCGGTGATGCCCTGCTGAACAATCTGGCTCGGCTCGCTGGAGAACCCCATTAGCACGATGCGCGCCGCCGGTGAGGCCAGGGTTATCGCTTCCTGCAAAATGGAGGCATGGCAGGCGGCATCAATGATTAACGTCGGTTTGATGCCTTTTTCCTCCAGCGCGGCCTGCAGCGACTGCTCACCGTTATTAAAGACCCAATCCGCGCCGCTGCGCCGGGCCATCGCCAGACGCTCGTCTATGCGATCAACCACGATAACCTGCTTCACCTGATAGACGCCTTTCAGGGCCTGAACCGTAACCAGCCCCATCGGCCCGGCGCCATATATCAGCGCGACGTCCTGTTCAGTCGGTTTCGCCTGCCCCGTTACGTTGGCGGCGATGGTGAAGGGCTCAACCATGACGGCGTGCTTATCAGGAATGTCATCCGGAATGGGCCAGGCGTTTTGTGCGGGCACGACCGCATATTCGCTAAAGCCGCCGTCACGGTGAACGCCCAGCACCACCAGCGAGGTGCAGACGTTCGGTTTTCCCACGGAGCACGGGTAGCAGTGCCCGCAGCTGATTACCGGATCGACCGAAACGCGCTGGCCCAGGCGCGCGCTGTCAACGCCCTCGCCCACGGCGTCAATCACGCCAAAAAACTCATGGCCGATGACGCGCGGATACTTCGCAAACGGGTTATGGCCGCGGTAGATGTGGCTATCCGACCCGCAGATCCCGGCCAGCTTGATACTGACGCGGACGTCACCTGCGCCAGGTACCGGGAGTTGACGCTCTTCAATTACCAGTTCGTTCGGCTGTTGAATCACTATGCTTTTCATCGTTTGCTCCTCGCTTACCAGTTCCACAGCGTGCCGTCTTCAAGACGGGCCACCGGCAGATAGGCCGGATCGTACGGGTATTTCGCCGCCAGCTTTTCATCAAACTCGATGCCCAGACCCGGCTTGTCTCCCGGATGCATATAGCCGTTATCAAAGCGCCAGCTGTGCGGGAAGACCTCCAGCATCTGTTCGGAGTAGCCCATATATTCCTGCACGCCGAAGTTCGGCACCCACAGGTCGAAATGCAGCGCCGCGGCATGGCACACGGGCGACAGATCCGACGGACCGTGCGAGCCGGTGCGCACCTGATAGAGCGACGCGAAGTCCGCGATGCGGCGCATCCCGGTGATGCCGCCCGCGTGGGTAATGGTGGTGCGGATATAGTCGATAAGCTGCTCTTCGATGAGCTGCTTGCAGTCCCAGATGCTGTTAAACACTTCGCCTACCGCAATTGGCGTGACGGTGTGCTGGCGGATCAGGCGGAAGCAGGCCTGGTTTTCCGCAGGGGTGGGATCCTCCATCCAGAACATGCGGTATGCTTCAATGCTCTTGCCGAAGCGCGCCGCTTCGATGGGCGTCAGGCGGTGGTGCATGTCGTGCAGAAGATGCTCATTGAAGCCGAATTTATTACGCACCGCGTCGAACAGCTTCGGCGTGAAGTCGAGGTATTTTTCGGTGGACCAGAGCTGCTCTTCCGGCCAGTCGCCTTTGGTCGCAGGCTCGTAGGCCAGCCCCTTCCCTTTGGCCATGCCGTAGGTGGTTTTCATGCCCGGCACGCCGCACTGCACGCGGATCGCCTTAAAGCCCATCTCTTTGTGACGGGCGTAATCTTCCAGCACGTCGTCAATGGTGTGGCCGGTGGTGTGACAGTAGACCATCACCCCTTCGCGTGAGGCGCCACCCAGCAGCTGGTAGAGCGGCATGTTGGTCGCTTTGGCTTTGATATCCCACAGCGCCATATCCACGGCGGAGATGGCCGACATGGTAACCGGACCGCGACGCCAGTAAGCACCTTTGTAGAAGAACTGCCAGATGTCTTCGATGCGGTGCGCATCGCGGCCAATGAGCTGGGGGCAAAGGTGATCCTTCAGGTATGAGGCCACGGAGAGCTCGCGTCCGTTTAGCGTAGCGTCACCGAGGCCGACAATCCCCTCATCGGTGGTGATTTTAAGGGTGACAAAGTTCCGCCCCGGGCAGGTAACAAACACGTCAGCCGCGACAATCTTCATAATTCCTTTCCTTACATCGTTCGTTGTGATGCCGGAAATTTACGCAACTACACTACTACCATACAAGTATAATGATCGTAAAATAAGCTAACGATCACAAAACCGGGGGCTCATGCGCGGCCCCATCCCGCCACAATAATCAGCATACCGCACAGGGCAATCAGCGCCCCGGCCCAGTCGTATGCGCTGAGCTTGACGCCGTCCACCACGCGCAGCCACAGCAGCGCCGTGCAGACATAGACGCCGCCGTAAGCCGCGTAAACGCGCCCGCTGGCCGCCGGATGCAGCGTTAACAGCCAGACAAACAGGGCCAGCGCAACGCTTGCCGGAATGAGCAGCAATACGGTTCCACCCTTTTTGAGCCAGAGCCAGGGCAGGAAGCAGCCGATGATTTCACACAGCGCAGTCGCAAAAAAAAGCAGCGTCGTTTTAAGCATATTTCACGTCAGGTGAGGATTTATTTAACCATCATACCTGATGATGCCCTTTACTTTTCCATACTTGCTCCGCGGGTATGCCGTCATTTCGCTTTAGTGTAGAATCTGTACGGGGTAACTTGATTATCTGCACCCATTTAAAAGGAAACGCTATGACCACATTAAGCAAACGCCTTTGTCTGACAGCCCTGCTGGCGCTGTCATCGTTCGCCTTTGCCGCCTCTGCGACAGCGGAAACCAGCAAGCTCATTATCGAGTCTGGTGACAGCGCGCAAAGCCGCCAGAACGCCGCCATGGACAAAGAACAATGGAATGACACCCGTAGCCTTCGCCAGAAGGTCAACAAACGTGCCGAAAAAGAGTGGGACAAAGAAGATGTCGCTTTTGACGCGCGCGATAAGTGTCAGCAAAGTGCAAACGTCAATGCCTACTGGGAGCCTAACACCCTGCGCTGCCTGGATCGCCGCACTGGCCGCACGGTAGCCCCATAATGTCGGCGCCATGCGACGTTAAACTCCGTCCGCTGGAGCGTGAAGACCTGCGCTTTGTCCACCAGCTCGACAACAATGCCAGCGTGATGCGCTACTGGTTCGAAGAGCCTTATGAGGCCTTTGTCGAGCTGTCCGATCTCTACGATAAGCACATTCACGATCAGAGTGAACGTCGTTTTGTGGTGGAGTGTGAAGGTGAAAAAGCCGGGCTGGTAGAGCTGGTTGAGATCAACCACGTTCACCGTCGGGCGGAGTTCCAGATCATCATCTCCCCTGAGCATCAGGGAAAAGGCCTTGCGTCACGCGCGGCCAGGCTGGCAATGGATTACGGATTCAACGTTCTGAATCTCTACAAGCTTTACCTGATTGTGGACAAAGAGAACGAAAAAGCGATCCATATCTATCGCAAGCTGGGCTTTATGGTGGAAGGCGAGCTGATTCACGAGTTCTTTATCAACGGTGAATACCGCAACACCATCCGCATGTGCATTTTCCAGCATCAGCACCTGGCCGGACATAAACCGTCAGGCGCCAGCCTGCTGAAACCTACCGCGCAGTGAGATCGATGACAAACCGTGTCATAAACCGTTGAGCTGTCTTTCTTGCCGGGTGGCGCTGTGCTTACCCGGCCTACAGGGTGCTTCATTGTAGGCCCGTGCAAGCGTAGCACCTCCGGGCGAAACGCACAAAATGCACTTTACGCTCAGTAATATTCAATCGTGTTCTTGATGGTGTACTTGTGCTCAACGGCGGGTTTGACGCTGTCGTCCGTGATGGTCAGATCGCAGCTCACCGGGTTATTGTGGCGATCGTAGTCGCAGCTCTGCGTCACGTTGCCCAGCGGCTTGTCATTCAACATGCTGACTGCCGAGTAATCCATTCTTTTGCGCAGGTCTTTCGACGGCGTCGACTGGACGGACAGATGCTGATCCCCTGATACGGTGGTTTTGCCCAGCGGGTAACCATCCGCGTCGTAGCGATACTTCACTTCCATCTCTTTACCGTGCGCCGCCACCACAAATCCGTTGTCGTCGGTATCCCACGTTACCCCGGCTGACGGCAGTTCGGCCAGCTGGCATTTGCCCTGCAGCTTCACTTTACGCTGCTGGGTTTCCGCATCAAGATAGTAATTAGCATCCAGCACCAGCGCCACGCTGGTGTTGGCCTCCAGGTCGTGTAGCTCCAGCGTATCGAAACACCCTTCCGTCGAGACGGTGCCGGTGACCCGTTTGGACACTTCGCCCTTCTCGTTGAACAGCGTCTGGGTAAAGTCTTTGACCGGGCCGCGCAGCGGATCAAAATCAAATTCGTTTGAAAAACTCGCCATCTCGGGCGTAAACGACAGCGGCGCGGAGCTGTTGTCGCACCCCACCAGTGTTGCTGCCAGGAGCGTTATCGCTGCATATTTCTTCACATTCATTTCCGTACAGGGAGATTATTCCCAATCATATTAGCAAATACAGATGTTTACACGAAGCCTGCTAAAATTAATCTCTACACAGAGAAAAGGAGCTACAGATGAAACGGTTACCCTGGATTACCGCCCTGCTGTTAATGAGTGCCTCAACGGCCGCGCTGGCGGCACCGGATTCCTGCGAGCGCGTGAAAAGCGACATTCAGCAGAAGATCGTCAACAACGGCGTGCCTGAGTCAGGTTTTACGCTGAACATTGTGCCGAACGACCAGGCCGATCAGCCGGGCACGCAGGTCGTAGGCCACTGCGCTAACGACACCTTTAAAATTCTGTACACCCGCACAGGCAGCGGTGCGGCAGCTGAACCTCAGTAATTGAGCGTCAATTCCCTTTGATTTGATAAGGATTAAGATCTACTACCCCCAAATAAGTAACACTCACCCCATCATTAGCCCGGATATCATTTCGGGAGAAATAATACGCAATAATAATGATGGGGTGAGCCATGTCCGATGCTGAACATTACGACGGCGGAATTAGCCGTCGAACTCTCGTGAAATCTACGGCGATAGGTTCTCTGGCGCTTGCCGCTGGTGGGATCTCGCTTCCCTTTGGCCTTAAAAGCGCTGCCGCTGCGGTAAAGCACGCCGTCCCGCCTCCTGAAGATACCGTGGTGTGGGGCGCCTGCTCGGTCAACTGCGGCAGCCGCTGCGCGCTGCGTCTGCACGTCCGCGACAACGAAGTGTACTGGGTCGAAACGGATAACACCGGCGAGGATGTGTATGGCGATCACCAGGTGCGCGCCTGCCTGCGCGGACGTTCTATTCGTCGCCGCATCAATCACCCTGATCGTCTGAACTACCCGATGAAGCGCGTGGGCAAACGCGGCGAAGGCAAGTTCGAACGCATCACCTGGGATGAAGCGCTCGACACGATCGCCGCCAGCCTGAAAGACGTGGTGGCCAACTACGGCAACGAAGCGGTGTATATCAACTACTCTTCCGGGATTGTCGGCGGCAATATCACCCGCTCCTCCCCTTACGCTTCGCTGGTGGCGCGCCTGATGAACTGCTACGGCGGCTTCCTGAGCCACTACGGCACCTACAGCACGGCGCAAATTGCCTGCGCGATGCCCTACACCTACGGCAGCAACGACGGCAACAGTACCTCGGACATCGAAAACACCAAACTGGTAGTGATGTTCGGCAATAACCCGGCGGAAACGCGCATGAGCGGCGGCGGGATTACGTACTATCTGGAACAGGCTCGCGAGCGGTCCAACGCGCGCATGATTGTTATCGACCCGCGCTACACCGACACGGCAGCCGGACGCGAAGATGAATGGATCCCGATCCGTCCGGGAACCGATGCCGCGCTGGTGGCGGGTATTGCCTGGGTATTAATCGACGAAAACCTGGTCGACCAGCCATTCCTCGACAAATACTGCGTTGGCTACGACGAAAAAACGCTGCCGGAAGGCGCGCCCGCTAACGGTCACTACAAAGCGTATATTATCGGCCAGGGCGATGACCACACGGCGAAAACGCCGGAGTGGGCCTCCCGCATCACCGGTATTCCCGCCGATCGTATCGTTAAGCTTGCCCGGGAAATCGGCTCCGCTAAACCGGCTTATATCTGTCAGGGCTGGGGACCTCAGCGCCAGGCGAACGGCGAGCTGACCTCCCGCGCTATCGCGATGCTGCCGATCCTCACCGGAAACGTCGGGATCAACGGCGGGAACAGCGGCGCGCGTGAGTCCACCTACACCATCACCATCGAACGTATGCCGCTGCCGGATAACCCGGTCAAAACGCAAATTTCCTGCTTCAGCTGGACGGACGCCATCGCCCGTGGGCCGGAGATGACCGCCCTGCGCGACGGCGTGCGCGGCAAGGATAAGCTGGACGTGCCGATTAAGTTCATCTGGAACTACGCGGGCAACACCCTCATCAACCAGCACTCCGATATCAATAAAACCCACGATATCCTGCAGGATGAAAGCAAGTACGAAATGATTGTGGTCATCGATAACTTCATGACATCGTCAGCGAAGTATGCCGATATCGTGTTGCCGGACCTGATGACCGTCGAGCAGGAAGACATCATTCCAAACGATTATGCGGGCAACATGGGCTACCTGATATTCCTTCAGCCCGTGACCGCGCCGAAGTTTGAACGCAAGCCCATCTACTGGATCATGAGCGAAGTGGCGAAACGCCTCGGGCCGGATATCCACCAGAAATTCACCGAAGGACGGACGCAGGAACAGTGGCTGCAGTATCTGTATGCCAAAATGCTCGAAAAAGATCCCAAACTGCCGTCCTATGACGAGCTGAAAAAAAGGGGCATTTACAAGCGCAAAGATCCGAACGGCCATTTTGTGGCCTATAAAAAATTCCGTGAAAACCCGGAAGCCAATCCGCTGAAAACCCCATCGGGTAAGATTGAAATTTACTCCAGCAAGCTGGCGAAGATTGCGGCCACCTGGGAGCTGGAAAAAGATGAGACCATCAGCCCGCTGCCCGTCTACGCGTCAACCTTCGACGGCTGGGACGCGCCCGAGCGCGCGCGGTTCCCGCTTCAGCTGTTTGGCTTCCACTTTAAGGCCCGTACCCACTCAAGCTACGGTAACGTGGACGTGCTGAAAGCCGCCTGCCGCCAGGAGGTCTTGCTTAATCCTGTCGATGCCGAAAAACGCGGCATTAAGAACGGCGATACGGTGCGCGTCTTTAACGACCGCGGCGAGGTACGAATTGAAGCGAAAGTGACGCCGCGCATCATGCCCGGTGTCAGCGCTATGGGCCAGGGGGCCTGGCACGACGCCAATATGAGTGGCGATCGTGTCGACCACGGCTCATGCATCAACACCCTGACCACGCACCGCCCGTCACCGCTGGCCAAAGGCAACCCGCAGCACACCAATCTGGTACAGATCGAGAAGGTGTAACGGGTGAATGGCGTGACCGTGGTTTATTCTATGGTTTGTATTATCGGTTAACTCAGTCGCGCGGACACCCTCCGCGCGAGCAAGGAAGATGTAATGAAAGATGTCTCACATCGTGAATCGTTCGCGTTCAGCGCCCGGGTGCTGGGTGCGCTGTTTTATTTCGCACCAGACAGCGAGCAGGCCGCGCCGCTGGTGCAGGCTCTCACCGCAGGCGAATGGGTACAGGACTGGCCTCTGCCTTCGGAAACGCTACGACCCGTAGCCGACACCTTTGCCGCGTCTGCCGATGAGCCGCTGACGGACGCCTGGCAACGACTGTTTATTGGCCCTTACGCCCTGCCCGCGCCACCGTGGGGCTCCGTCTGGCTGGACCGAGAATCCGTGCTGTTCGGCGACTCGACCCTCGCGCTGCGCCAGTGGATGCGGGAGAACGCTATCGCATTTGAAATGCAGCAGAATGAACCGGAAGATCACTTCGGGACTTTGCTGCTGCTGGCGGCATGGCTGGCCGAGAACGGCCGCGAGGCGGAGTGCGCTCAGCTTCTGGCGTGGCACCTGCTGCCGTGGAGCACCCGCTTCCTGACGGTGTTTGTCGAGAACGCCAACCATCCGTTTTATACCGCGCTGGGTAAGCTTGCGCAGCTGACGCTCGCGGACTGGCGATCCGGGCTCCTTATTCCGGTTGCGGAAAAGACGCTGTATCGCTAAGGGGTGTGGCTTGCTCGCGGGTAGCGAGCAAGCTACGGTCAAAAGAGGAAGCTTAAAAAATTTAACTCGAAACAGGAGGCATATTGAATTTAATAATATAAAATAGCTTTTCCTGGTAAGGTCAACACTTTCGTTTGATACATACAAAACAAAACCATGACTAAAAATTATTCTTTCGAAGATAAACGCAAGAAATTACTTGTTACAGCCGTGATATTCAGCGTTTTAGGTGGATGGCTCTGGTATATGTCATGGGCATCTGGCATCTCCCATAATACTATATTAAAAAAATCCGTCCCTGAATGGATGACATATATTTCACTTGGCGTTTTGATTGGAACAATTTTTGTTATGCGCGCTTTTTACCTGCGCACTTTTAACAAAACATTAGAATATATTGCCAGTGCTTTTTTTAGCGGCTTTTGCCTTGGGTTTGTATTGAGCTTAAATTGTTATGATATTTATGTCTATCTCTTCCCGGACAAAATAATTGGCTATGAATCTGAATATGAGGTTGTCTTTCCGGGGCCTTCGAGAGGTAAGCATGGCCATTGTGAAGCGGGTCTCTGGTTAAAAGATCAGAACACCAACAGATGGATTCAGCTTTGTACAAACAAAGAATATCTGCACAGCCACCGTAAGCAGGGAATGACTGGGGTGTGGGTAACGGCCCGTGTGAATAATATTGGAAGTTACATTGTGAGTTATGAGTTTATTTATTTGTAGGCACGACCCTATCTATTTTTGTTCTGGCGAAAATGAATGGTACTCAAGGCCCGCTCCTTGCTTATAGCCGTCAGCCTGATACGTCGCACCAGAGATTGCGCATTCACAGCGGAGAAACCGGCTACGGGCAGGGTCATCTCAAAATCGAATCAGGGTAAATTTCATTCATACCCCCACATTTAGTGGTGGATACGTGACGACTGTTCCTCTATTCTGCTTTTTCAGCGAGCAAGCCGGAGTCATTTTTAGTGGATAATCCCATACTTCAGAAAACCATCATTATCTTTATTCTCATCCTGTGGGTAATAGACGTAGTCAGGAGAAAGAAAAAAAAGCGTTATGACTCCGCTATAGCAGAGGCTAATGCCAGAGAACGCTATGAATGGCGCTATCTCAGATGGGGCTGGCAGGCAATACGAGTGGCGGCGGCAGTGTATATCTTTGTTCAGCTGATTCAGGTTTTACTGAGATAGATGGCAGAAGAAAGTAAGGCAGGCAAGGAACATCTCACTGTCCAGGCCAACAGTAGCTGAGGCTCGGTGGTAGAAATTGTGAGTGTTCCCTGCCTGCCAGTAGCATGTGCTACAAGCCTTTCACCAGTATTTGGTTATATATCACCGACTGATTCCCCCTCACTCGCACTCTCTTTGCTTTGAATGAACCGAAGTGCCAGGTAGAGGTCTGGCGCCAGAATCATGTCATCATCATTCATTGTTGGCCGACTGTCTTTAAACCAGCGTGTTAACTCCGTTTTCCTGCCCGCAAGAATTAATTTAATCTGTCGACCTTTCAGATCGCGCTTTAACTCATTAATAGTTGCCAGGACACTGATGTCTGAATAGGTGAAGCAGGCAACGGCATCAATGACCACCCATTTAGGCTGTATGGCTGCCCCATCAACCAGGTTCAATACCCGACGTTTAAAATAAGCCACATTAAAATAGGTCAACGGTGAGTTAAATCGATACATCAGCACGCCCGGGACCATTTTTATATCGGTGGTATTCCCTAACGAGTGAATCATTCCCTCTTCGTCAGTGCCCAGCAGGTGCTCAGAGGGACGAAATACCGTACGAAGGAACTGCAACAGGCCAAGCAACACCGCAAGGCCGATCCCCTGGATAACGCCGATAATTAACACACAGCCAAACGTGAAGAAGGCCAGGCGAAAGGCCTGTTTATTTCTGCGCCTCAGGTTCCATAGCCCACGTAAATCAATCAATGACCACGATGCATACATTAGAACAATCCCTAACGCAGATACCGGAATGAATTGTAATGGCTGAGTGAAAAATACTACGACGATACCGATGATCAAGGCGGCGACCACGGAAACCAGCTGGCTTTTCCCCCCAACCGAATCATTCACCGCAGTCCGGGAATCGGCTCCACTGATAGCAAACCCCTGAGATAACCCCGACATAATGTTCGCAATACCCAAAGCCCGGAACTCTGCATCCGCATTAATTTCGTAGCCATTTTTCGCGGCAAAACTGCGGGCGGTCAGCATCAGACTGACAAAACTGACCAACGCCAGGTTCAGCGCCGGGATCACCAAATCACGCATCGGCCCCGGCTGGAACGCCCCCCAGTGAACGACCGGTAAACCAGGCTGGAAGCCTTCTCCCCCTATCGTGGCAATCCCATACTGTTGTGCAGAGGTCACCCATACCAGTGCCGTTGTTATTACAATGGCGATTAAAGGTGCTGGCCACTGGCTGCGATACGTTTTGATCACCATTAAAATAATTAACGTAAAAAGGGATATTCCTACGGTTAATAAATGGCTATCTGAAAGTCGACCTGGCAAGGCGATTATTTTTTCAATAACCTGCGCTTCATCAAGCTTAATCCCCAACACCTTGCCTAATTGCCCGACGATAATCGTCACGGCTACGCCATTAAGTAAACCGGTAAGAATGGGATGAGACAGCAGATCGGCGAGCGCGCCCAGCCGAAATTTACTGGCAAGCAAACACCACCCGCCCATCATCAATGTCATGATGATCGTCAGCTGCCAGTGCAGTTCGGGGTTTCCTGCAGAAAGCGGAAATACGACGGCCGCAATCACCGCGCAGGTTGTGGCATCTGGGCCCACAATAAGCTGGCGTGAAGAGCCAAACAGTGCGTAAGCTATCATCGGTAAAACGCAGGAATAGAGCCCTACAATTGCCCCCACCCCCGCCAGCTCAGCGTAAGCAATCGCAACAGGTAGCGCTACGGCCGCAACGGATAACCCCGCTTTAACATCATGTTTTAGCCAGCTTTTATCGTAGGCCAACAAATTTTGTAAACCGGGCATGTAGTTTAACAACAGTTTTCCGAACACATTATTCTCCGGACAGAGATATTACTCGCGTCATGTTGGCACATTTCTTAGTGAGGTTCTGGTTTTCAAATGCTCCGGACGGAGGCCGACACTGTTGCGAATCTAATAAAACGTTAACTCTTTTATTATTCTGACTGATGTTAAACGTAGTTCAGATACTGCGGCGTAACCGGGGTTGGCCGTGCCGGATGCCATGATGAAAGCAAGTGATGGAATAAATACAATGGTCAATATCAATAAGTCTCGTTAATCGCTAATGTTGAATCATTTTGGCATAGATAGCAGGTTGTTACACACCATGAGATCGAGAGAGTCCATCACTCTTCCCGTCACCCAGCAGTACCGCCCCGCCATCTTAACCGGAGCGGCTTATAAACGTCGTTATCACATGCTCAAAAACTGTACGTTACCTTCAAACTCCCCGTCGGCGACGTTTTACGATGCACAATCGGGCTATCGCCCGCATCCCCCGTCAGCTGCGTCACGCCCGCAGAGGCAAGCACGCTCCAGCGCGAGGTGAGCTTGTGGGTCCAGTCAAGGTTCATCGACCAGGCATAAATCCCGGCCCCGGCGTCATGTCGGGCAAAGCCCGATGCGGCCGACTGGGCGGCGCTGACCCCATAGTACGTCTGCATATACTTGTCGGATCCCCAACTGCCGGTCACCTCCATCGTCACCTCATTTTTGGGTGAGGTGTAGAACGGGCTGGAAATGCCGAAATGTACCGCCTCACCGTTGTCTCTCTCAGACACCGGAACTTCAGCCTGCAGCTGCAGATTCAGCCAGTCGGTCACCTTGTACCCCAGCCCAGGTACCACGATAGCCGAGCCTTTAATCTCACCCATCCCCCGCAGCTCGTCGCTGCCGGAGCTGATGGAATCGCTGCTCACGTCTTTATCTTTACGGCCCGTTCGATAGCTCAGCGCTGCGCTGTAATCCAGGTTGCCAACATTGTTACCATAACCGATCCCTCGCGTGGTGCCGATAAAGAAGCCATTTGCCATGGAATAATCCACTACCTGAGCCGCTGAGACGCGGGTTTTCTCTGAACCCGAGTAGCGCGGCCCCACATCCACGCCGCCCCCCAGGGTTAAGACGTTGCCCTGGCGCTGTTCTTCCGCCAGTACAGGCGTAGCCAGTAACGCCAGAACGACGCCCGGCACGAGGGTTTTCAGGCAGCGGCCCGAAAGTAAATGAGGGAACGTATGACGCAGTTCGATATTTCTCATTAAGGAAGTCCTTATGGATGCAAATGATGACGATGCAGGCGGTTAAACGCCGGAACGCCCATTTTGAAGCGTGACCCTAAGGTTCTTATGAGCCGAAAATGAAGAAAGACTGAAGCGCGCGCGGGTGCTGTCATCCGGACAGATTTCCTGCTACCGTTTTTTTCTTAAGAAATTCTTCATTCACGGTTGATACCGTTACCAATGTGAAAATTCTACTTATCGAAGACGACCTGGATCTCGGCAATGGCGTACGTATCGCCCTCTCAGATCAAGGGTTTGACGTCATATGGGTTCGCCGTAAAGAGGATGCGCTGCATCAGCTTGACGTCTGCGTGCCGGAACTTATTTTGCTCGACCTGGGGCTGCCCGACGGCGATGGCATGAGCCTGATGACGCGTTTGCGCCAGCAGCTCAAGGGGATCCCCGTCATCATCCTGACGGCGCGAGGGACATTGCAGGATCGCCTGTGCGGGCTGGATGCCGGCGCGGACGACTATCTCGTCAAACCCTTTATTCTCGCCGAGCTGCTGGCGAGAGTGCGAGCCCTTGCACGGCGCAGCTACGGTTTTGAAAATGAGGCGATAGAAATTCGCGGGCTCTCTCTTCATGTCCCAACGCGTCGCGTGACGGTGAGTGCGCGCCATATCGATTTAACGGCCAGTGAATACGCGCTGCTGGAAACGTTGATGCTGCGCGCGGACCGCGTGCTGACACGGCGGTTTCTGGAAGAAAGGATATTCGGCAACAAAGAGAACCTCAGCAACGCGCTCGACGTGCATATGGGAAATTTGCGGCGGAAAATCGGCGACGGCTATGTGCGAACGGTCCGGGGCGTCGGGTACGTCATTGATACCGTCTCCATTCAAAAGGTGACCGGTTAATGCAAAACGTCTGGTATCACCTGAGGCGCCCGACGCTGGTGCGCCGAATTATCATCGCCCAGATGCTGCTGCTGACCCTGCTGTGGTGTCTTTTTCTAACCTTCATTCTGTGGGAGGACCTGCGCAGCCCTCCCATCCTCACGGGCAGTAAAACATACGAAACTGTTTTTACCCTGGCTGAGCGTATGGACGGACGTCCTCAGGATCGTACCGCCGTGCTGGAAGCCTTTAGCCAGGCCCTGCGGGAAGGTTACGGCGGAGGGGAAGATCCCGTGCTGTCGATTAACCTCATCGTTCGCAAGAATAATGCCGTTATTTTTGCCTCCGACGGTGCACCTGCGGGGATAACAAACACCCGGTTCGGCGAACTGGAGCACGTTCAGAGTGGAGATCGTACCTGGCCCAGCCGCACCCTTAAATCCCCTCACTCTGACGTTGAGGTCACCCTCTTCACGCCAGCCAGCGGCTGGAACTTCTTTATCTATCTGAACTCTCGCGGGTACTACATCCTGCCGCTGCTGGTCTGCTTCCCGTTTCTGCTGTTTCCCGCGTGGCTCTCAATCCGCATTGCGATGCATCCATGGAATAAGGTGGTCAATGAAATTACGTTACGCACGCCGGACGACCTCTCCCCTTTAAGAGCCGTACCGAAGCACCGGGAGCTTCGCCAGATGGTGGACGCGATCAACGACTTCCTTGCCAGGGTGCGTGAAAGCGCGGAAAGGGAGCGGGTTTTCATCGCGGATGCTGCACACGAGCTGCGTACCCCCCTCGCGGCGATGCGCATCAACGTGGAGGCGCTGCAGTCCTGGGTCATCAGCGAGAGCCAGAAGGAGCTGCTTGCGGGCGTGATTCGCAGCAACAGCCGCGCCGCGCGCCTCGTCAATCAGCTGCTGCTGATGATGCACAGTGAAGCGCGCATTGATACGGCGATGGAACCCGTGCCGCTGACTACGCTTATTCAAGAACGAATGGCCGAGCTGGAACCGCTAGCGTCTGCGCGCAAAATTGAGCTGGAATTCTTTGCCGAGGATGACGTCTGGATCCACGGCGTCAGGGAACGCCTGGTGTCGCTGATTGATAATCTCATTGAGAACGCCGTGAAGTACAGCCCCGAGGGCGGGCGGATTCAGGTCGACGTGAGCGCCTGCGATCGCGTCGTTCAACTGCGCGTCTCCGATGCGGGCCCGGGCATTCCGGATGAGCTGCAGGAGCGCGTGTTCGACCGCTTTTTCCGCGATCCCAATCAGGTGCAAAGCGGCAGCGGGCTGGGGCTTGCCATCGTCAAAGCGGTGGCGCAGCAGCACAACAGCAGCGTAAACCTGAGTACGTCCTCGGAAGGCGGCCTCCTGGTGACGGTTGACTTCCCGAACCGCACGTTTAGCTAAAGCAGAACAGGGGGTTTGATCGCAAATGCCGCAGATTGCTTCAAAATAATTACCGTATTTGTTATATTGTTGTTTATTGCTTATTCACCTCTGCGGTGCCAAAAAGAACAAGATTCACCGCAACCCAGGACAGAGAAATGTTAGATTACCGCTTCCCGACAGCTTTGCAGATGGTTCTCAGCGTAGCGATGGCGGAGCAATTGGGTGAACGTTCGACGAGCGCGATTCTGGCCTACGGTCTGGAAGCAAACCCGAGCTTCATCCGCAAATTGATGGTTCCGCTGACGCGAGACGGCATTATCGTCTCAACGCTTGGCCGTAACGGCTCCATTCATCTTGGTCGTCCGCCGGAAGAGATCACCCTGCGCGACATCTACCTTTCGGTCATCGAAGATAAAAAACTGTGGGCATCGCGCCCTGACGTACCGGCCCGCTGCGTGGTCAGCGCTAACGCCTGCTGGTACTTTAAATCGATTTCTGAAGAGGCCGAGCAGGCGTCGTTAGCGGTACTGGAGCGCCATACCGTGGCTAGCGCCCTGGAAGCGGTGAAAAACGCCGACAGCAGCGGATGGGATCCGCTCCCCGACCTTATTGCCCAGTATCAAAAAACGTCATAACGTTTTCCTGATGCGAAAAAAAACCGCCTTCACAGTGAAGGCGGTTTTTTATTATCCGCAACGTCCCTACGCGGGCAGCACGTCCCTTTCCTCTTTTTTGCCGCGCGTGACGAACTTACGCAGCGTCACGTAGAACACCGGCGTCAGGAACAGACCAAACAGCGTCACCCCCAACATACCGGAGAACACCGTGATCCCGGTGACGCCGCGTACTTCCGCACCCGCGCCGTGGCCGAGGATCAGCGGAATGGTCCCGGCAATAAAGGCGATGGAGGTCATCACAATCGGGCGTAAACGCAGGCGGCACGCCTCCAGCGCGGCTTCCATAATGCCTTTACCCTGAATTTCCAGCTCGCGGGCAAACTCCACGATAAGAATGGCGTTTTTACAGGCCAGCCCCATCAGCACCACCAGCCCCACCTGCACGAAGACGTTGTTATCGCCCCCGGTCAGCCAGACGCCAAACAGCGCGGAAAGCATGGTCATCGGCACGATGAGGATCACCGCCAGCGGCAGCGTCCAGCTTTCATACAGCGCCGCCAGCACCAGAAACGCCAGCAGCACCGCGACCGGGAAGACGACCAGCGCCGTGTTGCCCTGGGTGGCCTGCTGGAAGCTCAGATCCGTCCATTCAATGTTCATCCCGTTCGGCAGGATCTGCTTAGACATCGCGTCCAGCTGCGTCATCGCCTGTGCAGATGAGAGCACGCGCGGGTCGGCATCGCCAATCAGGTCCGCCGCCGGGTAGCCGTTGTAACGGATCACCGGATCCGGCCCGTAGGTGGTCGTGATGTTCACCATACTGCCAATCGGCACCATTTCGCCCTGGCTGTTGCGGGTACGCAGATTCGCAATATCTTCCACGCTGTCGCGGAACTGCCCGTCAGCCTGCGCCATCACGCGCCAGGTTCGTCCGAACTGGTTGAAGTCATTGACGTACGACGAGCCCAGATAGGTTTGCAGCGTCCCGAAAAGATCGGTCAGCGACACGCCCTGCGCTTTCGCCTTGTCGCGGTCAACCTGGACGTCCAGCTGCGGCACGTTAGCCTGGTAGGTTGAGATCGGGAAATGCATCCCCGGCGTCTGCATAATCGCTCCGGACATGGTGTTCACCGCATTTTGCAGCGCGCCATAGCCCAGACCACCGCGATCCTGAATGTACAGGGAATAGCCCGACCCCTGACCCAGCCCTAAAATCGGCGGCGGCAGAATAGAGAAGCCAAAGCCCTGCTGGATTTGCGCGATTTTCGCGTTAATCTCCGCGTTAATTTCCGCCGCGGAATGTTTACGCTGGTCGAACGGCTTCAGGCCAAAGAAGACCGTTCCGGTATTCGGCGTATTGGTGAACTGCAGCGCGTTCAGCCCCGGAAACGCGACCGCATAATCCACGCCTTCGGTATTCATCCCGATTTCGCTCATTTTGCGGATCACCGCATCGGTGCGGGCCAGCGAGGAGCCTTCCGGCATTTTCACGCCGCCGATCAGGTACAGCTTGTCCTGCGTGGGAATAAACCCGCCGGGCACCGCTTTAAACATGACGCCTGCGGCACAGAGCAGCAGCAGGTAAACCACGAATACCGCACCGCGCCGTCCCAGCGTTTTGCCCACCAGCCCCTGATAGCCGTTTGAACTGCGGAGGAAAAAGCGGTTAAACGGACGGAAAATCCAGCCGAACAGACGGTCGATAAGCCGGGTCGGGAAATCTTTCGGCGCGCCGTGGGGCTTTAACAGCAGTGCCGCCAGCGCCGGAGAGAGCGTCAGCGAGTTAATCGCTGAAATCACCGTCGATATCGCGATCGTCACCGCAAACTGCTTGTAGAACTGGCCGGTAACGCCCGACAGAAACGCCATCGGCACAAACACCGCGCACAGTACCAGCGCAATCGCGATAATCGGCCCGGACACTTCACGCATCGCCTGGTGCGCGGCCGCCAGCGGCGCAAGCCCCTCTTCGATGTTTCGCTCGACGTTTTCCACCACCACGATGGCGTCGTCCACCACGATACCGATGGCCAGCACCAGCCCGAACAGGCTCAGGGTATTCAGCGAGAAGCCCAGCAGGTAAAGAATGCTGAAGGTACCCACCACCGACACCGGCACCGCGATCAGCGGAATGATCGACGCGCGCCAGGTTTGCAGGAACAGAATGACCACCAGCACCACCAGCACCACGGCTTCCAGCAGCGTTTGCACCACCGCACGGATTGAATCACGCACAAAGACCGTCGGATCGTAAGGTGCCGCCCACTTCATGTCCGCCGGGAAGCGCGTGGACAGTTCGTCCATTTTCGCGCGCACCGCGTTAGACAGATCGATGGCGTTCGCCCCCGGCGACTGGAAGATACCAATCCCGACCGCGTCTTTATTGTTCAGCTGGGAACGCAGGGCATAGCTCCCGGACCCCATTTCAATCCGCGCCACGTCGCGCAGGCGGACGACCGTACCATCCTGCGTTGTTTTCAGGACAATATTGCCAAACTCTTCTTCGGTATGCAGGCGGCCCTGGGCGTTAATGGAGATCAGGAAGTCGCTCTCTTTCGGCAGCGGCTCGGCGCCAAGCTGACCGGCGGAGACCTGTACGTTTTGCTCCTGCATCGCCGTGACCACGTCCGAGGCGGTCAGCCCGCGCGCCGCCACTTTATTAGGGTCCAGCCAGACGCGCATCGCGTACTCGCCGGAGCCGAAAATCTGGATCTGGCCGACGCCGGGCAGACGCGCCAGCTCGTCCTTCACCTTCAGCGTGGCGTAGTTGCGCATATACAGCGAATCGTACTTACCGTTTGGCGAAAACAGATGCACCACCAGCGTCAGCGTGGGCGACTGCTTCTGGGTGGTAATGCCCAGACGCCGCACGTCCTCCGGCAGACGCGCTTCGGCCTGCGCGACGCGGTTCTGCACCTGAACCTGCGCCTGATCCGGGTCAGTCCCCGGACGGAAGGTCACGGTGGTCACCAGCACGCCGTCCGAGCCCGCGACGGATTTCATGTACATCATGTTCTCAACGCCGTTGATCGCCTCTTCCAGCGGCGTCGCCACGGTCTCGGCAATCACTTTCGGGTTGGCGCCCGGGTACTCGGCGCGCACCTGCACGCTTGGCGGCACGACGTCAGGGTATTCGCTCACCGGCAGCAGCGGGATGGCGATTAACCCTGTGATAAAAATCAGAATCGACAGGACGGCAGCAAAGATCGGCCTGTCGATAAAAAAGCGGGAAAAGTCCATGGGTTGGATTCTCAGGTCAAGGGATCAGTTGAGGGCGGCGCTGGCGGTCATGGCAACGGTTTTGGCGTTTACCGGCATACCCGACATAAACACTTTCTGTAAACCCTCGACGATGACTTTGTCGCCAGGGTTCAGCCCCTGCCGCACAATGCGTAAACCGTCTGCCAGACGACCCGGCGTAATGTCGCGACGCTGCGCTTTCCCCTCTTTATCGACGATATAGACGTATTTACGATCCTGATCGGTCAGCACCGCCTTGTCGTCGATAAGCGTGGCTTTGAACTCCGCGCTGCCCGGCAGGCGTACGCGGGCAAACAGTCCCGGCGTGAACTGACGCTGCGAGTTATCCAGCAGCGCGCGCATGCGGATGGTCCCGGTGCTCGGCGTAAGCTGGTTATCCAGGAAATCCACTTTGCCCTGATGGGGATAGCCCTCCTCGCCCGTCAGGCCAATCTCAACCGGCAGCGCCGTGTGATTGCTGGACGCCCCCTGCCCGCTGCGGGCCAGGTTTTGATAGTGAAGGTAGGTTGACTCGTCCACGTCAAAGTAGACGTACACCGTCTTCTGCGAGACCAGCGTGGTGAGGACGCTGGCGGTATCGCCCGCAGTCACCAGGTTCCCGCTGGTGATCAGCGCCCGGCTGGCGCGACCATCGATAGGCGCGGTCACTTTGGTGAAGTCCAGGTTGAGCTGGGCTGCGTCAACCGCCGCCTGCGCGGCGCGAATATCGGCCTGCGCCTGAACGGCAGCCGAGCGACGCTGCTCCCACTCTTCCCGTGAGACCAGATGGGTATTGATCAGCTTATCGGTACGGTTAGCCTCACTTTGCGCCAGGCTGGCCTGCGTTTTGGCCCGCGCCAGGTTCGCCTGCGCCTGCTCCAGCGCGGCGCGATAGGTACGGTCATCAATGGTGAACAGCACCTCGCCCTTCTTCACTTCCTGGCCGTCGGTGTAATTCACCTTATCAATGTAGCCGGACACGCGCGGGCGCAGCTGAACGCTCTCCACCGCTTCAATCCGGCCGTTAAAGCTATCCCACTGGCTAATCGATTTCACCACCACGTCAGCGGCACTCACGGCAGGCGCAGGTGGCGCGGCATTTTGCGCGACGCTGTTATCGCATCCGACGAGCAGCACGGAGAGCAACATTGCCCCCAGCGCGCTCAGAGGAGAGTTACCCCAGGTTTTTTGCAGGCTCATTATTTTTATTCCGATAATTGTCGCCACCGGGCAAGACGCAGCAGGAGGCACCGCGCCACTTCCTTTGTCCGGGGGCTGTCTTAAGGCCATTTGTGTCGTTCATCGCCACAAAACTGTAACAGTTGCGAATACACTATTCGCGGCGATTGTAGGAAGGCGCTTAACTAAGTGCAAGAATAATTGTTGCACTTTATGTGCTATTTGAGCGGATGTGAAAAGACCCGTTTCGGTCAGGGATTTAAATGCAACAATAAAACTTGCAATTACTGCAAAAACGCGCCACCTTTAAATGCAACAGACAAAGATACTTTTTCATTCGCTGCGTGGGGGTAACCAGATGAACACTGGCGCATTTATGCATGATTTACTCGAATGGATCGACAACAACCTGGACAGCCGACTGGACATTGAGACCGTCGCCAGGCGTTCCGGCTACTCAAAATGGCACCTCCAGCGCCTGTTCAAAGAGCATACGGGCTATCCCCTCGCCGGGTATATTCGCGCGCAAAAGCTGCAAAAATCGGTTGAGCGGTTATCCCACAGTGACGAACCGATTCTGAACGTGGCGATCGCGCTGGGCTTTGACTCCCAGCAATCCTTCAACCGCAGCTTTAAGCGCCAGTATGGTCAGGCGCCTGGGGCATGGCGACGCAGTATGGGTGGCCCGGAAACGCAGCAGCTTCGCCAGTAATGCATATTTTGCTGCAACGTCGATTTGTTGCTGTTATACTGTATATAAATACAGTATAGCGAGGTGCACGATGGCTGTTGAAACAAAATTTGTTGTCGTAAGAAAAGGTGAAGAGAAAATGACATTTGCCAGTAAGAAAGAGGCTGACGCTCACGACAAGCTGCTCGATATGGCAGATGCGTTCACCGACTGGCTGTTGCAAAGCGGAATGCAGATGGATGAAACGCAGGCTGAAAATCTTGGCCTGTATCTCGCCGAGCAGAAAGAGACCGTGCAGCATATTCTGCGTACCAGCAAGCTTCCCGATCTCACTGCTGCTGTTGATAAAACAGAATCCGATGCGGCTGACACGAAAAAAATCAGGGCTGTGAAAGCGGCCTGATTGTCAGAAAATCATCACCGTTCTGGAAGCCGTAAGCAGATAACTGCTTACGGCTTTTTGGCTGTCTGTAGTACTCTCCTGCTGATTGATGTTAACGATACCATCGTTTCAAAGCAGGAGATGATGCACTGACAAAAAAAATAGGACGTTAATCAACCTTTCGGGAAGGTGACGTGGGTTCAGTCCTTTTAATATAATTTAGAAATATTCATTTTTGTGATTAGAAATCCATACGAGGCTTGAGTCACGATAGTCGTCGTTAGTGGATGCTATCAGCGAGCATTTATCTGCATTACCATCAGCGGTGTAAGCACAGCTTTGCTTCACCATGAAAGTGATGTCCTCTCTTTTCGACACTAATTCTGAGTCAAGGAATTGCGCACTCCCGGATGGGTAAACGATGCGTTCATCTTTTGGATCTTTGTAGTTTATTATGCGAACGGGGAATTGGCTGCTGTGATATTCATATCGCTCTACAACTTCGCCCGTATCTTTGTCCATTATTTTTTCCAGCAAGCCACGTATATTATAACTGAGTAAGTAATTACCTTTTTCATTCTCAAGCTCAGTAATTTCGCAGCGCTCATTTATTTTTCCGGTAATACGCTGGCCTTTAAGTGACGTCAGTAAGCCATCTTTATTGACCACATGAAACTCTCGATCATTTGCCTTGTCAACCATGTTGATACTCGTAAAGCATCCGCTGCGATCATATCTAACTTCTGTCATAACCTGAAGTTTACCTGTAACATCCCGCATCCACTGGAGGCTATGTTTTACGTTCCCGGTTGTTGCATCATGATCGAATAAAAGAGCAGCATTTAAGACCGCCGGTTTGAATTGAGTAAATGCCGCGACATCAAATGATAACGTCAATAATAATAGATTTAAAAAAACACCTGCTTTCATAAGTCATCCCTTTATTAATAAAATAGCATTCAACGATGATGTGAATTCGCGCTCTCATATTTTACGAATAATCGAAGCGTTTCCATGACAAACGTTAAGTGTCTGCTTTTTGTTCTAATCAATCGATACAAGGGTCCCTCATTTTTTGTGTGCACTCGCTTTCCGACGGATCTCAATCATCCTGATATACATATCACGCAACTCCTTATTCTGCTTGATGACCATTTCTTTGGGCAAGGATTCTCTCTCACGATTCCATTCATCAACGACACCCTGGCATGTCAGATAAGCGTCATTAACAATATTTTCAGCTGGAATCATCGTGTTGATATAGGGAATGGTATGTTTGTTCAGGCATACAGAGACAGGTGGGCCATAATCATGTTCTTCGGCATGTAGAGTAATAGCAATAAGGAGGATAAACAATGTAAGAAATCTCAACTTCTTTTTCCCCTGATAAATACTGTTTCGTCAAATGACTGTCTTCCGGGGAGTTATCGACTTTGTGCAAAAAATCTTTAGTTACCCAAGGAAGTTATTATCCTGCTGTAGTGACTGCTGACACAAAACCTGACAGATGAAGGTTTTAATGACTCGATATCAGTTTAGAAATCGCCCCGTTGAGCTCACCACCCATAGCAGGCGTAACCTTAAAACTATCCGCTTCTATGCTAAACCTTCCAACCACAAAACCTGGTAGCTATACAAACACGCCAGACTGTTAAGTTAATACGCTTTCCCCCTCTCTGAGAAAATACGCATGACCCCACACCCGCTACGCCAGATAATCGAATCCTGCGATCACGCCATCACCACCAAAAACTATGACGCGCTGATGAAACACTACGCCGAAGATGCAGCTCTGGTGGTCAAGCCCGGAATGGTTGTTAAAGGCAAAGACAACATCCGCAGCGCGTTTGTTGCCATCTCGGATTATTTCCAGGACCAATTGATTGCGGAACAAGGAGAGATGCAGGTGATCGAAGGCGGTGACAATGCCCTCGTTATCATGGAAACCGTTCTGCGTTTTCCTGATGGTCAGGGTGGAATAACGGAAATGTCGCGCCGCGCGACCTATGTTTTTCGGCAGGAAAGCGACGGTCGCTGGCTTTGTACTATCGACAACTCCTACGGCACGTCGCTTCTGGATACCGGGAACCGATCGCGTTAATCACACTTTCAAAGGGGCGCTGCCGCCCCTCCATGCCAGCCCCTTAATGCGCAGTAATGCGCGGCTCCTTCACAAACTCAGCCAGCAGCCACACCATATCGTGCAGCAGGCCTGTCAGCTCCTTCACTACGTGAGCGGACAGCGTTCCCCCCATAACGGCTTGCGTCAGCGCCAGAACATAGTCCACCTGCGTTAAGGTGTCCTGCCAGCAGTCGGGCACGCAGGAGTTGGTTTTCTCACCCATGATCAACTGTTCAATCAGGTATGGCGGAAGATCGGCATCGCAGAGTGCGCGCAGCCTGCGCAGAGCCTCAAGGAGACGCTCGCACAGCGCAGTACGGCTCGCGACATCATCGGTTTCGACCAGCACGCTCACCAGCGCGGCGCAGTTGTCGGCGACCTCAAAGAGATCGGCATCGGCCGGAAGCGGTCGGGAGATAGGTTGCAGAATGACGTTTTCGTCAGATGGAAGGTAAGTCAGGGTTGGGATAGTAGCCATCGTAAGGCATCCTCAGTGTATAAATTGGGTGAACCACCCGATGAGTTCCTACGCTCGAGGGGGTAGCGCTGACAGAGGTAGGAATACCGCCCACAGAGAAAACGGCCAGCCTTGCGGCTGCTCCGTCAGCGCCACCGCAATTTTAACGAGATCGGCGCTGTCGCGACATATAAATATCGCTCTGTAGATGCGGGTTCCTACGCCCGATTGCGGATGTGCCGCAACGCAGGCACTTTACGACCGCGCCCCGTAGAGGAAAAGACATCACGCTGAATTTCATAAGGTTACTTTGCGGTTTGCGAGGCGCCTTCCAGAATGACAACGCTGCCCTAAATTTTAAGGGTATCAATCACCGCTCTCGCTGGGCTTTGACTCCCGGCATTCCTTCAACCGCAGCTTTAAGCGTCAGTATGGTCAGGCGCCTGGGGCATGGCGGCGGAGTATTGGCTGTCGTGAAACGTTAACCGAACGTTTTTAGGATCAACGAACTTACCGTCGACGGTAACATAGGCGCTATTCACCACTTCTCCACTTTCTTTGTCTGTTAAGGCAATATGTGGTGCGTCGTGCAGTATGTTTTTATGACCCCACTCCATCAAAGAGAAAAGAATCGGCGCAAGGCTGCGGCTTTTGGCGGTAAGAACATACTCATACCGTTCACGCGCCCCTTCTTCCTGATAAGGGATTTTGCAAAGCAGGCCGAGTTCAGTCATTTTTTTTAACCGGTTCGCCAGCGTCTGCCGGGTGATTTTTGTATGATCCCGTATCGTTTCAAAGCGTGTTACCCCATAAAACGCCTCTCTCAGAATCAACAAAACCCATTGATCGCCAAGAAGCTCAGCGGCCGCCGCTAACCCACAAAGCTCAGGTAATAAGTACGGTAATGATTTATTTTTTGACATCTCTTCGTTTGCCTCGTAACCTGAGTATGATTTAAAGACTTAGTTATTTAAGGAGAATACAATGCCCTTCGTAAATGTGCAAACCATTAAAGGAATGATGAATTCGGAGCAAAAAAAAGAACTGCTACGTCGTATGACTGACCTTATTGTTGAAATTGAGGGAAACGGCGATCCTGAATTCCGGCGTTCAGTATGGATCCGTATTGACGAGCATGAACCGGAACAGTGGAGTCTTGGGGGAATACAGCCCACATCTGAAATGATTGCTGCAAAATTTGCCTCACCACAGCGGTCCTGATTTATTTTTAGTCATGGCTCACCGGCGGGCAGTTTGAATGTCCGCTCTCGTGATGTTATGCCGCCCTAAATTTTCAGCGTATCGATCACAGCCCTCAGGGCAGGCGACACGTTGCGGTGCGGATAATAGAGGTACAACCCGTCCATGCGCAGGCTATAGCGCTGCAACACCCGGATAAGCGTTCCGCGCTCCAGATCGTCAGCCACCAGCTCCACCGGGACATAGGCCAGCCCAAGCCCCAGCCGGGCGGCCTCGGCTTCCATGTAGCTGTCAGACAGCGCCCATTGCCCCTCTGGCCGATGGGTGATTTTTTTCCCGTCCTGCACCAGTTCCCACTGATAGTCACTACCGTCGGCGAACTGGTAAGCAATGCAGGGATGGGCCACTAAATCGGCTGGCGTCTGCGGAAAACCGTAGCGTCTGAAGTGTTCCGGGGCAGCCACCGCGGCCATTTCCATATCAGGCGTGATACGCACAGCAATCATTCCCTGCCCCACTTCCGGCCCCAGTCTGACACCCGCATCGAACCGCTCGGCGATAATGTCGACGAAGCGGCTTTCATTGATCAGTTCCAGCCTGATGTCCGGGTAACGCTGTTTAAAAATGGCGAGCTTTGGCAGCAGACATTTATCGATAGCGTGCTGGCTGGCATTAATACGCACCGTGCCGGACGGCGTCTGACGATAGTGTGCCAGGGTCGCCAGACCCGTATCGAGCGTATCGAATGCAGACTCGGCGGTCTGATAAAGCTGTTCCCCGGCATGGGTGAGCGAGAGCTTGCGCGTGGTGCGGACCAGAAGTTGAACGCCCAATCGCTCTTCCAGCTCGCGAACCGAGCGGCTGATCCCGGATTGCGCCAGCCCAAGCCGAAGCGCGGCCGCCGTGAAGCTCCCCTCCCGTACCACCTGCATGAACAGGTACAGCTCATTATAGTTTTCCCGTTTCGCCATCATCCCCACCCATTTATAACAATATGATATGAATCCTAGCAGCTTTCGCCCTCTAATCAGCACTATTTCTGCTAACTATAATGACCGCAACACAACAACCCAGGGTTCATTTCTATGAAAACATTTACCCAAAAACTGTCCGTTGCGATGCTGCTATGTGCATCATTAAGTGGAGTGACAACAATGAGTTATGCAGAAACCACCAACCCAAACGCGCCTGTTTCGATGGTGAGCACATGGGATAAAACCTTTGCCGAAAGTGACAAAGTCGATCACCGTAAGGTGTCCTTCCAGAACCGATACGGGATCACTTTGGTAGGCGATCTGTATCTTCCCAAAAACCGCGGCGACCGCAAGCTGGCGGCGATTGCGGTCAGCGGGCCATTTGGCGCGGTCAAAGAGCAGTCCAGCGGCCTGTATGCGCAAACCCTGGCAGAAAATGGGTTTGTAACCCTGGCGTTCGATCCGTCCTATACGGGCGAAAGCGGTGGCCAGCCGCGCAACGTAGCGTCTCCGGATATCAACACCGAAGACATTAGCGCGGCGGTGGACTTCCTCGGTTTGCAGAAAGAGGTTGATCGTAACCGCATTGGTATTCTCGGCATCTGCGGCTGGGGCGGTATGGCGCTCAACGCAGCATCCATGGACACCCGCGTGAAGGCGGTCGCCACCAGCGTGATGTATGACATGAGCCGGGCGATGGGCCACGGCGTGGGCGACGGGAAAGATCGCTATTCAACGTCTGACCGCCGTGCCGTTCTGCAGTATCTGAACGCACAGCGCTGGAAAGATGCTGAGAACGGTACCTTCGCGCACGGCGGCCATGACATTTATGTCGATGAGAACGGCAAGGTGACGGCAGCTGAACGTATTCTGCCGGAGGCGTTACGTGACAACCCGAATCCGGTACTCAAAGAATTCTTTGACTACTACCGTATGCCGCGCGGCTTCCATGCGCGCTCCGTCAACTCCACCGGCGCGTGGACCGCGACCACGCCATTATCATTTATGAATATGCCGCTGCTGAGCTACGGCAGGGAAATTACTATCCCAACGCTTATCGTAACCGGTGAAAAGGCACACTCCCGCTACTTTGCGGAAGATGCGTTTAAAGCGGTCGGCAGCAAGCAGAAGGAACTGGTGATTGTTCCGGGCGCAAACCATGTCGATCTCTACGACAACGTTGCCGGGAAGATCCCGTTCGGCCAGTTTGAGCAGTTTTTCAAAACCAACCTGAAATAAACCTCTACGCCACCCGCCCTATACGGGTGGCTCTTTGTGAAATCTGACTATGTCTACACTGAGCCGCACCACATCACAGAACACAGAGCATGCACACTGGAGTGGCGTTTTTGCCATGACCCTGTGCGTATTTGTCTTGATTGCCTCGGAATTTATGCCCGTCAGCCTGCTTACTCCCCTTGCCAGAGATTTGGGCGTTACGGAGGGTCTCGCTGGCCAGGGGATCGCGATTTCCGGCGCGCTGGCGGTGCTGACCAGCCTCTTCCTTTCCCGGCTTGCCGGGAATATAAACCGCAAACACCTTCTTCTGGGCATGACGCTCCTGATGGCGCTCTCGGGGATGATTATCGCTTTCGCCCCAAACTATCTGGTTTACATGACGGGCCGCGCGCTGATCGGTATCGCTATAGGCGGGTTCTGGTCCATGTCTGCCGCAACGGCTATTCGCCTTGTTCCGCCGCATAAGGTTGCGCGCGCGCTGGCCATTTTCAACGGCGGTAACGCGCTGGCAACGGTGGTGGCCGCCCCGCTTGGCAGCTATCTTGGGGCCACTATTGGCTGGCGCGGCGCATTTCTTTGTCTGGTGCCCGTGGCGATAGTCGCGTTCATCTGGCAGTGTTTAAGCCTGCCTGACATGAACGCGCGTAAAAACGGTACATCACGAGGAAGTGTTTTTCGGTTATTCCGCCAGCCTGCCGTTTCCGTTGGTCTGCTGGCCTGCGGCCTGTTCTTTATGGGGCAGTTTGCGCTGTTTACCTATCTGCGCCCGTTCCTTGAAACCGTCACCCGGGTGAGCGGAGCCGGGCTGTCGCTAATTTTGCTCACCATAGGCGTTGCAGGTTTTGTGGGCACCCTTTTCGTTGCCCTGGTGCTTAATGCCGCGTTTTACATAACGCTGATCGCGATCCCTCTACTGATGGCGGTCATCGCAGTCGCGTTGATTCTCGCCGGGCATAACGTGTGGATTGTGGCCCTGCTGTCAGGCCTATGGGGGATGCTGGCAACATCAGCGCCGACGGGGTGGTGGACGTGGATTGCTCGAACGCTGCCGAAGGATGCTGAAGCAGGCGGTGGACTGATGGTCGCGGTGATCCAGCTCGCCATTGCGCTCGGCTCAACGGCGGGCGGTATAGCCTTCGATCGTTATAGCTGGCAGAGCACGTTTGCATTGAGTGGCATAGTGCTCCTCTTTGCGGCAGCGCTAACGTTTCTGCTTTCGCGTCTTCACAAATAACGCGCCGGATGATTTTTTGACGCTTTTCTTCACCGATCGTGTATTGTTTTTAAACAATAACATCCATTAAAGGACACCTGCGCAATGATCAGCATCCTCGGCAAAACCACCTCCATCAACGTTCGTAAAGTGCTCTGGACCTGCGAAGAAGCGGGCATCACTTATCAGCAGGAAGATTACGGCAGCGGTTTCGCCTCGACGGAAACGGATGCCTTTCGCGCCCTGAACCCCAACGCCATGGTGCCGGTGCTGATAGACGGTGATTTCGTGCTGTGGGAGTCCAATTCCATCTGCCGTTATCTGGCGCGCAAGGCCGAACGTCACGATCTGCTGCCCGCAGAACCGCAGGCCTGCGCCAACGTTGAGCGCTGGATGGACTGGCAGGCCACTGAATTTAACAACGCCTGGCGCTATGTCTTCCCGGCGCTGGGGCGTAAAAACCCGGACTTTAACGACCCTGAGCGCATTGCGGCGGGAATCAAAGAGTGGAACCACTGCATCACCATTCTGGAAAACCAGCTGCAGCGCACCGGGGCCTTTGCGGCGGGCGAGACGTTTACCCTCGCGGACGTGGTGCTTGGGCTGTCGGTGAATCGCTGGAAAATGACGCCGTTTGATAAGCCAGACGTGCCCGCCATTGAGGCCTGGTTCGAGCGACTTAACCAGCGTCCGGCATTTTTGCGTCACGGCAATAACGGCATGATATAAAACTTAATGCCTGAATGAATACCGCAACGAGGCTGTTTTATTTAATTACGAAACCCTGATTGTCGTCAGAGGGAATAATAATTAAGCCATATCCTGGACAGCCCGTTGCACCGCTTTGCTAGCCTGAATAGTCAGGCAAAGCTCAACCCGGAGGTATTCTTGCTGATTAAACTCAAGAAAGAACGAACGCATAAGGAGGATCGCCGGCTTGCTCTCTGGCTGGCGACCTCGGCAGGTTTGCTGAACGCCATCGCCCTCGGGGCATTTGGCTTTTTCCCCTCACACATGACCGGCAACACCTCACAGTTATCCAGCGAAGTTTCTTCTACCGATCTGAGCGATATGATTTTCTTCGGCTCGATAATTCTCTCTTTTGTGGCTGGCGCCATTATTGCGCGCACGATCGTGATATGGGGAATTATCCATAACGTCAGGCTGGTTTTTTGCCAGATCCTTTTTGTCGAGGGGATATTACTGACCGGCGTTTCCTTCTACGAAATGTATTTCCATGCGCTCACCAGCAATCGCGAGATTATTCTTTTTCTCTGCTTTCTGATGGGCATTCATAATTCCACCTCCACGCAGCTTTCCGGCGGACGGGTAAGATCGACGCACATTACCGGCACGCTGACGGACGCGGGGATTTCCCTGGCCTCCGTCATGGTGGCGATGCTGCGCAGGGATTACTCCAAAGATACGGCGGCGCAAAAAAGTCAGCTAAAAACCCACTTAACCACCCTGTTTTCGTTCATTACGGGCGGCATCGCGGGGCTGCTGCTGTTCCGATGGATTGGCTTTAACGCCATGCTGACGCTGGGGGTGATGCTTGCGGTTGTCGCCACCGTCTCAATAATCACCGTCTCGTCGCGGGTTCGACGGGTTCGTGCCCCTCTATGAAGGTAATGACCTGTAATCGGCGTAAGCGCCCTTTAAATGTGACACTGTCACATCTAAATATTCGCTTTAGGACTATTCTGCCCGCCCCACAATCAGGCCTTATGCCATAAGGCCTGACCTCAGGTTGCCACTAGTTTCATGGGGTTACTGATTTTGCCCCTTCGCTGGAACCCTTCCCAAACGCTTGCTATAGGTCAATTACCCCTGCCGAAACATGGCATAACAACAGGCAACCGGTGGTTGCTATAACGCATGCGCACAGGGAGACACACCGCAATGCACCCATTATTCAAACGTTCGCTGCTGTTTGTCGGCGCCATTATCGTGGTTCTCGCCCTCCTCGTCTGGGGGATCGGGCTGGAGACCCTCAGAGCGCGTCAGGTTGACCTGATCTATCTCGGGCAACAGCATATGATTCTGGTTTTCTCATCAATGTTCTTTGCCCTGCTGGTGGGTATTCCGGCCGGTATTCTGCTGAGCCGCCCGGCCGCGCGGGGTATCGCCGAATATGTGATGCAAATCTTCAACGTCGGCAACACGCTGCCGCCGCTGGCCGTGCTGGCGCTGGCGATGGTGGTGATTGGTATTGGCGATACGCCGGCCATCATCGCCCTGTTCCTCGCCTCGCTGCTGCCGATCGTGCGCAACACCTATGCCGGGCTGTGCTCGGTCCCGCCGTCGCTGCTGGAAGCGGCAAAGGGCATCGGGATGACCAAATGGCAGCGTCTGCGCCAGGTGGAGCTGCCTGCCGCCTGGCCGGTCATGCTCTCGGGGATCCGCATCGCCACCGCCATTAACGTCGGTACCGCACCGCTGGCGTTCCTGATCGGTGCCAGCAGCTACGGCGAGCTGATTTTCCCCGGCATTTACCTGAACGATTTCCCGACCCTGATCCTCGGCGCGGCGGCCACTGCCCTGTTCGCCCTGATCCTCGATACCCTGCTGGCGGCGCTGGGTCGCGTGATGAGTCCCCATCTCGCTCGATAACAATAACAAGGAGCTTTTATGAGACTGATATCCGGCCTGGCGGCGCTGTGTGCCGCGGCGCTGTTCACCGGCCAGACCATTGCGGCCCCGCTTATTCTGGCGACCAAGAGCTTTACCGAGCAGCACATTCTCTCGGCGATGACCGTGCAGTACCTGCAAAAGAAAGGCTTTCAGGTTCAGCCGCAAACCAATATCGCCACGGTGATCTCCCGCAACGCGATGATCAACAAGCAGATTGATATGACCTGGGAGTACACCGGCACGTCATTAATCATCTTTAACCATATCAACAAGCGCATGTCGCCCCAGGAGTCTTACGAGACGGTGAAACGTCTGGACGCGAAGCACGGTCTGGTCTGGCTCAAGCCCGCCGACATGAACAACACCTATGCGTTCGCGATGCAGCGCAAGCGCGCCGAGGCGGAACATATCAACACCATGTCGGACATGGTGGCGAAGATTGAGCAGATCCGTAAAACCAACCCGGACAAAAACTGGCTGCTGGGCCTAGACCTGGAATTTGCCGGGCGCAGCGACGGCATGAAGCCGCTTCAGGCCGCCTATAAGATGGACCTGGACCGCCCGCAGATCCGTCAGATGGACCCCGGTCTGGTCTATAACGCGGTGCGCGACGGCTTCGTCGACGCCGGGCTGATTTATACCACCGACGGGCGCGTGAAGGGCTTCGACCTCAAGGTGCTGGAAGATGATAAAGGCTTCTTCCCGAGCTATGCCGTCACCCCGGTGGTGCGTAAGGACACGCTGGAGGCCAATCCGGGCCTGGAAGAGGCGCTCAACACCCTCTCGGCCCAGCTCAACAACGACGTTATCACCGAACTGAACAAGAAGGTGGATATCGACCATCAGTCACCGCAGCAGGTCGCCCGTGATTTCCTGCGTAGCAAACAGCTGCTGTAGGAGGCGCTATGGAGACAATTCACTACATTCTGGACAACTGGGACTACCTCTTAACCCTGACGCTGCAGCATCTGTGGCTGGTGGCGCTGGCCGTGGGCTTAGCCATTCTCATCGGCGTACCGCTGGGCATTCTGATTGTTCGCCACAAGTGGCTGGCGACGCCGGTGCTGGGGATTGCCACCATCGTGCTGACCATCCCGTCCATTGCGCTGTTTGGCCTGATGATTCCGCTCTTTTCGCTGATCGGTCAGGGGATTGGCGCCCTGCCCGCGATCACAGCGGTGTTTCTCTACTCGCTGCTGCCGATTGTGCGTAACACCCATACGGCGCTCGACAGCCTGCCGCCGGGCCTGCGCGAAGCCGGGCGCGGCATCGGCATGACCTTCTGGCAGCGCCTGCGCTGGGTCGAAATTCCGATGGCGCTGCCGGTGATTTTCGGCGGGATCCGCACCGCCGTGGTGATGAACATCGGCGTGATGGCGATTGCCGCGGTGATCGGCGCGGGCGGTCTGGGCCTGCTGCTGCTTAACGGTATTGGCGGGAGTGATATCCGCATGCTGATTGCGGGCGCGCTGATGATTTGTCTTTTAGCGATTGTGCTCGACTGGCTGCTGCACCGTTTGCAGGTGGTACTGACTCCGAAGGGGATTCGATAATGATAAAACTGGAAAACCTCACCAAACACTTTTCACAGAAGCACGGCCAGACCTTTAAGGCCGTCGACAACGTCAACCTGAACGTGCCCGAAGGGGAAATGTGCGTCCTGCTCGGCCCGTCCGGCTGCGGGAAGACCACCACCCTGAAGATGATTAACCGCCTCATTACGCCGAGCAGCGGGACGATCCTGATCAACGGCGAAGACACCAGCGGGATGGACACCGTCACCCTGCGCCGCAACATCGGCTACGTGATCCAGCAGATTGGCCTGTTCCCGAACATGACCATCGAAGAGAACATTACCGTCGTACCGCGCATGCTGGGCTGGGATAAAGCACGCTGTAAAACCCGCGCCGAAGAGCTGATGGATATGGTGGCGCTGGATCCGCATAAGTTCCTGAATCGCTATCCGCGCGAGATGTCCGGCGGCCAACAGCAGCGCATCGGCGTGATCCGCGCCCTGGCGGCGGATCCTCCGGTGCTGCTGATGGATGAGCCCTTCGGCGCGGTGGACCCGATCAACCGCGAGGTGATCCAGAACCAGTTCCTCGAGATGCAGCGCAAGCTGAAAAAAACCGTCATGCTGGTCAGCCACGATATCGATGAAGCCCTGAAGCTTGGCGACCGTATTGCGGTGTTCCGGCAGGGGAAAATCGTCCAGTGCGCCAGCCCGGACGAACTGCTGGCGAAACCGGCGAATGAGTTTGTTGGCTCGTTTGTCGGCCAGGACCGCACGCTGAAGCGTCTGCTGCTGGTCTCGGCGGGCGACGTCACTGACCAGCAGCCCACTATCACGGTACGTGGCTCTACCCCGCTTCCAGAGGCCTTTGCCACCATGGATGATAACGATATCCGCGCCATCACCGTGGTGGACGAGCACGGCAAGCCGCTGGGCTTTGTGAAGCGTCGCGAAGCGCGTAACGCCAGCGGGACCTGCGCCGACATCCTGCATCCGTTCCGCATGACCGGCAAAGCCGAAGACAACCTGCGCGTGGTGCTGTCACGCCTGTATGAGAGCAACACCAGCTGGATGCCGATCGTGGATGAGGACGGGCGCTACAACGGCGAGATTTCTCAGGACTATATAGCCGAGTATCTCAGTTCAGGTCGTACGCGTCGGGCGCTGAATATACATAGCGAGAACTAATCTTTCAGGCCGGGCATCGCCCGGCTTTTCCGCACGCATACCTTTTGCTAACCCCGCGATTTCCCGCCACAATATTGTATCTTTCCCGTTTACTCGCGACCCATGCAACGTCTTCATACGTACCCCGACATCCGCGCGATGTTTCGTCGACTGCTGATTGCTACCGTCACCGGCGTGCTGGCCGCGCTGGCCGTGGCGGTGTTCCGCCACAGCATGTATCTGCTGGAATGGCTGCTTCTCAGCAACGACAGCGGTAGCCTGGTGAATGCCGCCGCGTCGCTCTCACCCTGGCGGCGCGCGCTGACGCCCGCGCTGGGCGGGCTGGCTGCGGGACTGTTACTATGGGGATGGCAACGGCTGACCGCCCAGCGGCCTCATGCCCCCACCGATTATATGGAAGCGCTGGAGACCGGCGACGGTCAGTTTGATTACGGCGCCAGCCTGGTGAAATCCCTTGCCTCGCTGCTGGTCGTGGCCAGCGGAAGCGCCATCGGGCGTGAAGGGGCGATGATCCTGCTTGCCGCCCTCGCCGCCTCCTTTTTTGCCCGGCGCTTTACGCCCAAATCCGAATGGAAGTTATGGATCGCCTGCGGTGCCGCGGCCGGGATGGCCAGCGCCTACCATGCTCCGTTAGCCGGAAGCCTGTTCATTGCGGAGATTCTGTTTGGCACGCTGATGCTGGCCTCGCTCGGGCCCGTGGTTATCGCGGCGGTAGTGGCGCTTCTCACCACGCAGCTCCTGGCGCCGGGAACCGGCACGCTCTACGCGGTCCATTTGAGCGGCACACTCACCGCAACTGATTATGCCCTGCTGGTCGCCATGGGGCTGCTGGCGGGTCTTTGCGGACCGCTGCTGATGTGGCTGATGGCGTTCAGCCACGGGCTGTTCCTGCGCCTTAAGCTTTCGCCGCCGTGGCAGCTGGCGCTCGGCGGTGCGATCGTCGGGCTGCTGTCTCTTCTGACGCCGAAGGTGTGGGGGAACGGCTATAGCGTGGTGCAGGCTTTTCTGCTCGCCCCACCGCTGCTGTCGATCGTTGCAGGCGTCTTTATCTGTAAACTACTGGCGGTACTGGCGAGCAGCGGATCGGGCGCGCCGGGCGGGGTGTTCACGCCCACGCTGTTTGTCGGCATGGCGACGGGCATGCTGTTTGCACAGCTTTTCGCGCTGTGGCTGCCGGGCGCTGAGACGGCGATTCTGCTTGGGCTGGCGGGGATGGCGACGCTACTCGCCGCGACCACGCATGCGCCCATTATGTCGGCGCTGATGGTCTGTGAAATGACCGGGCAATATTTTTTACTGCCCGGTTTGCTGGTCGCCTGCGTGCTGGCGTCCGTGCTGTCGCGGACGTTACGCCACGACTCGATCTACGGTCAACACGCCACTGAGGGCAGAGAGATCGATGTACTGCGCTAGCTCGCGCTGCTCGGCGCGAGGCAGATAAGGCAGTTCACCCACCAGCGGTCCGGGTAGTTTGGTGCTCAGCACGTCGATGATCTCCGCATAGTGCGCCAGACCAGGGTTGATGCGGTTGGCCACCCAGCCAACCAGCGGCAGGCCGTCATTGGCAATCGCCTGCGCCGTCAGCAGCGCATGGTTAATGCACCCTTCCTGGATCCCCACCACCATCACCACCGGAAGCTGTTCCTGCACCACCCATTCCGACAGCGGGCGTAGGTCGTTCATCAGGCTGCGCCAGCCGCCCGTGCCTTCCACCACCACGTGATCGACCTTCTCGCACAGGCTCGCCAGACCGTTGGACAGCAGAGGGTAATTAATCAGGCCGCTGTGCGCCACGCTGCTCTCCTCTTCGCTTAACGCAATAGGATTGATCGCGTGATAAGGCAGTTCCAGTGACGAGACGCTTTGCAGTACCAGGGCGTCTTTATTACGCAATCCCTCTGGCGTCTCTTTACTCCCTTTTGCGACCGGTTTGTACCCTGCCACTCGTTTACCGCTTGCTGCCAGCGCCTGCAGCAATGCGCGGGATACAACGGTCTTGCCGACAGAGGTATCTGTACCAGTAACAAAGAAACGCTTAAGCATGACTCACTCCACCTCTTGGGTATGCTTCGAAAATATAAACCAGGTAAATAATTCAGTGGAGGAAGTCTACGGGATGCGTGCGCTACCCGGCTTGAGATAGCGCAATTTTTCTTACATCTGCAAAAAAGAGTTAACCCTGTAACAGGCGGATCAACAGCGAGCCGTTATACATGGCATCTTTGACCAGCGCGGCGCCGGCCATCGTGCCCTGATTGGAAAACTGGGTACTTTCTACCGCAATGTTCCGGCTGTAGGCGGGAAGCGACTGCTGCTGAATGCAGGCCGTAATCGCCGGGAAGAGGATCTCCGCCGCCTGGCTCAGCGGTGAGCCAATAAGGATTTTTTGCGGGTTGAAGAGGTTCACCATAATCGCCAGAATGCGGCCAACGTTATTCCCCACCCCGGTAATGATGTCCTTCGCCAGCAGATCGCCCTGACGCGCCGCGGCGCAGAGAGAATCCACCGTGAGGGGTTGTCCGTGCAGCGATGAGCTCATGGACTGACTGAGCCTGACCTGCGCCAGCTCCAGCACGCTTTCCACGCTGGCAATGGTCTCCAGACAGCCGTGGTTCCCGCAGTAGCAGCGCTTGCCGTATGGGTCGACCTGGGTATGGCCAATTTCCACCAGACTGCTGCTTCCGGCGTGGAGAAGACGTCCGTCGGTAATGACGCCTGCCCCGACGTTATGATCGATAACCACCTGAATCACATCCCTCGCCCCGCGTGACGCGCCGAACAGCGCCTCCGCCATGGTCCAGGCGCTGATGTCATGCTGAATATAGACCGGCACGCCGGTATGGTTTTTCAGAACTTCCCCCAGCGGCATCTCTTTAACATCGTCGTAAAACGGCATGCGGTGAACAATGCCATTTTCGGTATCAATAATACCCGGCATGGTGATGGCAATGGCCGTTAAGCGTTCAAGCTTCTGCTGGTGACGAATAAAGAAGCGATCGATATGCGAAACAATCGCGTCGAGGAGCGGTTCCCCGGCGTTGAGCGGCAGATCAAGACGGTCTTCCACCACCAGCTTGCTGCTGAGATCGCGCAGCGCAAGGAAGATCTCCCCCCGGCTGATGCGCAGCGACAGGTAGTGCCAGGCCTCCGTCTCCACCACCAGCCCGACTGCCGGACGGCCACGGCTGCCCGGCTCCTGAATTTCCGTCTCCTGAACCAGGTGCGCTTCCAGCATCTCGCGGACAATCTTGGTAATACTGGCGGGTGCCAGCTGTGCCAGGCGCGAAAGATCGATACGCGAAACCGGACCAAGCTGATCAATCAGGCGATACACCGCGCCAGCGTTGGTCTGCTTAATCTGATCAATATGCCCTGGCTGACTATCAGCGACCACCTCGTACTCCCTTATTTTCGAGCTTCGAAATAAACTGTTGGCTATGGTGAAGCACTTGCAGGGCTGTCGTCAAATATTTACTTAGCCATGTGATTTACTGCACATTTTTGCCCACTTTTCCCTGAAAATGCCGCCCGGCGGAGGCGTTCATCAACTGCTTTTTGAAGCGCTGTGCGGCATGGCTCTGTTCGCGATGTTTTGCCCAGACCAGCCACATCTCTGAAACGGCATCCTCTTCGGCGATGGTCACCCAGCGCATTTCGCGCAGTTGTACCCGTTTAAAGGAGGCCGGAAGAATAGACACCCCCAGCCCGGCGGCGACCAGGCCGATAATGGTCATCGCTTCCCCGACTTCCTGGGTGATGACCGGGGCAAGATCGTAGCGGCGCATCAGCCCCAGGATATCGTCATACAGACCCGTTCCGACCTGCGGGTCAAAAAAGACAAACGGCTCGTTTGCCAGGTCTGCCAGCGAAACCGCCGGACGCGACGCCAGCGGGTGATCGTGCGGGATCATGGCCATCAGCGGCTCGCGCAGGATCACCTCCCACGCCAGCGAGTCCGGCAGCTGGGTATTACGCATCAGCCCCAGATCCAGCGAACCTTCATTGAGGGGCGCGATCTGCTCGCGGGTGTTGATCTCGCGCGTTTGAATATGAACATCCGGGAAATGGCGACGAAATGACGACAGGGTTTCCGAGACGGCGCTGATAAACGGTGCCGACGAGGTAAACCCGATGCGCAACTCTCCGGCCTCCCCGAGATAGAGCCGTTCTGCCCGGGCGGCGGCGTCCTCGACCATGCTCAGAATTTGTCGGCTGTCGATGAGAAACTGCTTACCCGCCGCCGTCAGGCTCACGCTGCGGTTGGTGCGGGCCAGCAGGCGCGCCCCGACCTGCTGCTCCAGGATCTGAATCTGCTGGCTTAAGGGCGGCTGAGAGATGTTCAGCCGCGCCGCCGCGCGGCCAAAATGCAGCTCTTCGGCGACGGCGACAAAGTAGCGGAGATGACGCAGCTCGATATTCATATTTCTAAAGTATCATTTGAGATTATTAATATATTAGACAGAATATTTACATTTTCCTACCCTTATCAGGTGGTCATACCCGTCACCAGAAATCACGGGGATGTTTAAGCAAGGAAACTGTGTGAGTCGTACAACTGCCATTGATATCGATCCGGCGAGCGATATCGATGATTTACCTGCAACATCGCAGCCGGTTCAGTTCATTAAACGTGGTACCTCCCAATTTATGCGCGTCACGCTGGCGCTCTTCTCCGCCGGTCTGGCGACCTTCGCCCTGCTCTATTGCGTTCAGCCGATCCTGCCCGTGCTCTCCCATGAGTTTGGCGTTTCACCCGCCAGCAGCAGCGTATCCCTCTCTATTTCAACCGGTATGCTGGCGGTTGGCCTGCTCTTTACCGGGCCGCTGTCCGACGCCATCGGCCGTAAACAGGTGATGGTAACCGCGCTGATGCTGGCCTCGGTCTGTACGCTACTCTCGACCATGATGACCAGCTGGCACGGCATTCTGGTGATGCGCGCGCTGATCGGGCTCTCGCTCAGCGGCGTGGCGGCAGTCGGGATGACCTACCTCAGCGAAGAGATCCACCCGAGCTTTGTTGCCTTCTCTATGGGGCTATACATCAGCGGGAACTCGATTGGCGGGATGAGCGGGCGTCTGCTGAGCGGGGTATTCACGGACTTCTTTAGCTGGCGTATTGCGCTGGCGGTCATCGGCTGTTTCGCGCTGGCTTCTGCCCTGATGTTCTGGAAAATTCTGCCGGAATCGCGTCATTTCCGCCCGACATCGCTGCGCCCGAAAACGCTGTTTATCAACTTCCGCCTGCACTGGCGCGACAAAGGGCTGCCGCGCCTGTTCCTGACCGGCTTCCTGCTGATGGGCTCGTTCGTCACGCTGTTTAACTATATTGGCTATCGCCTGATGCTCTCGCCGTGGCATCTCAGCCAGGCTCTTGTCGGTTTACTCTCGGTTGCGTATTTGACCGGAACGTGGAGTTCGCCGAAGGCCGGGGCAATGACCGCCCGCTATGGCCGCGGCCCGGTCATGCTGTTCTTCACATCGGTGATGCTGGTCGGCCTGCTGCTGACGCTCTTCTCCTCCCTGTGGCTGATTTTTGCCGGCATGCTGCTCTTCTCCGCGGGTTTCTTCGCCGCCCACTCGGTTGCCAGCAGCTGGATTGGCCCGCGCGCGCGTCGCGCCAAAGGTCAGGCATCGTCTCTTTATCTGTTTAGCTATTACCTGGGGTCCAGCATCGCCGGGACGCTCGGCGGCGTGTTCTGGCATCACTACGGCTGGAACGGCGTGGGCGGGTTTATTGCGTTGATGCTGTGCGCGGCGTTGCTGGTGGGGGGAAGCCTGCATAAACGTCTGAGATAATATGCTCGCGGGCAGACGTCCGTTTCCCGAAAAACGGCACCAGCATACTGGTGCCGTTTTTCGTTCAGGAATCCCAGGCCTGTTCTATCTTACCGGCTTCAAACTGCGGAGGCGGTTTTCGGAAACGGCGCGTGAGCCATGTCAGGTAAAGGATCCCCAGCGCCGCCCAGATGAGGCCAAGCGTCAGGGACGTCGCTTCGAGGTTTATCCACAGCACGCCGACCGTGACGGCACCAATGAGCGGCAGCAGGAGATAGTGGAACCGATCTTTCCACGTTTTGTTCATCCCCTTGCGCCGCCAGAAATGGTTGTACACCGAGAGATTAACAAACGTAAACGCCACCAGCGCGCCAAAGTTGATCAGCGCCGTCGCGGTCACGAGATCGAAGTACAGGGCCGACAGCGCCACTATCCCAACCATAATGACGTTCAGGGCTGGCGTACGCCATTTCGGATGCACGTAGCCAAACACCCGCTCCGGAAACACGTTGTCACGCCCCATCACATACAGTAAGCGAGAGACGCTGGCATGCGAGGCCAGGCCTGAAGCGAGCGTATTCACAAACGTGGTACACAGAAACACCGACTGGAAGAGCTTGCCGCCCACGTACAGCGCGATTTCCGGCAGCGCGGCGTCCGGGTTTTTAAAGCGCGCGATCGTCGGGAAAAAGAGCTGCATGAAAAACGAGGCAACAATAAATATCAGCCCGCCATACAAAGCGGTGAGGAAAATGGCTTTGGGGATCACCCGCGCCGCGTTTGGCGTCTCTTCCGACAGCGTGGTGACCGCGTCAAAGCCGAGGAAAGAGAAGCAGACGATAGTCGCGCCGGTAATAATCGGGATCAGGTGTGCGTTCTCGCTGATAAACGGCTGGAGCGACCAGACGGTGCCGACGCCCTCGCCCTTATGCAGACCGTGCACCACGAGTATGACAAACACCACCATGATGGCGATCTGCACCAGCACAAACAGGGTGTTAAAGTTGGCGACCAGATTCACACTCTTCAGGTTCGCCAGCGTCAGGATCGTCACAAACCCCACCACCCAGACCCACGGCGGGACTTCAGGGAACAGCGCGGAAAGGTAGATCTTCGCCAGCAGCACGTTGATCATCGGCAGGAAGAGATAATCCAGCAGCGATGACCAGCCGACCATAAAGCCTAAATGGGGGCCGATCGATTTCTGCGTGTAGGTGTACGCAGAGCCCGCTTCCGGGAACTGTCGTACCAGTTTGCCGTAGCTGATGGCGGTAAACATAACGCCAGCCAGCGCCAGGAGATACGAGGCGGGCACGTGGCCATTGCTGATACCGGACACAATGCCGAAGGTATCAAACACGGTCATGGGGGTGAGATAAGCCAGCCCCATCATGACCACCTGCCAGAGCTTGAGGGAACTGCGCAGCCGGGTTCTGCCGGCCATGCGCGGCGAGTCAAGAGAGGTGTTAGTCGCCATAAACCGTCCCCCCCATGCTTACCGTGGTTTGCAATCGCGCTGTCCTTAACGCAAACCTGCTTAGCAAAGGGGGAAGTTGTAAAGAACACACGCGATCGTACCAGCGCACCGTCTCTGGCTCGCACTCACAGCAGGCGCCTGACTGGCCCCCTTCGCCCTGCGGATAGTTGAACATCTGCATCATTTCCTACCTCGTCACACAGTGTCGTTAAGAAAATCCCTGTGCCGCCTGCGCTCCATAACGCGACTCCCGGGAGAAAGCTGGCGTGCCAGCGAACAGTTAGGCCAGGCTCCGCGCAGGCCGTTTGGTGATACGTGTCAGATGAAACAAAGCGGCCCCTTACCGGGGCACGTCATCAGGCGTTTTTCAGCATCCACTCAATTTCCGTTTCGGTAATCAGGCGTTCAAACTGCAGCAATTCATCATTTTTGCAGGCGTGATAGACGTGGCAGAAACGTTCGCCCAGCCGCTCGCGAAGGCTATCGTTTTGCATAAATTCCCACAGCGCATCGCTCTGACGAATCGGGAACGGCAGCCCGTCCTGCTCCAGACCATTGCCTTCCACTTCTTCCTGCAGGGGTAAATCGTTATCCAGCCCATGTAAAATGCCGGCAAAAATCGCCGCCATCACCAGATACGGATTCGCGTCAGCGCCCGCCACCCGGTACTCGACCCGATGGTTATGGCGATCGCCGCAGGGGATACGCAGGGCAACGGTGCGATTATTGTGTCCCCATGACGCCTGCGTCGGCACGTACATCCCCGGCTGGAAACGGCGGTAGGAGTTGACGTTCGGTGCCAGCAGCGCCATGGACGCAGGCATCAGGTCGATCATCCCGGCCAGCGCGCGTTTCAGCAGCGCGGAATCCTCGCCGTTGGCGTCTGCGAGCACGTTTTCGCCTCGGTTGTTTTGCATGCTGATGTGGATATGCATCCCGCTGCCCGCATGTTCTTCATACGGCTTTGCCATAAACGTGGCGTGCATCTTATGTTTTTCCGCCATCTGCCTGACGAGACGTTTAAGCGCCAGCGCATCATCGCAGGCATCGAGCACGTTTTCCGTATGGTGCAGGTTTATCTCAAACTGGCCCGGGGAGGCCTCAGCCACTGCCCCGTCGGCGGGGATCAGTTGCAGCTGCGCCAGTTCGTCAATGTCGTTCAGCACGTCAGCAAAATGGTTAAGATTATCAACCGAGTAGACCTGACTCTGCGTGTTACGCACGTCGGTGCCCGGCGCGCAGGGTGGCTGCAGATAGCCGTCGGCATCGCGTTTACGGTCAAGTAAATAGAACTCCAGCTCTACCGCTACCACGGGGAACAGGCCGCGCTGGCGCAGCTGCTGCCAGAGTCGGTTGAGTACGTTCCGCGGCTCAACGTCAAAGGGAGCGCCATCTTCATCGACCATGGTGAGCTGCACCTGACCAATGTATTCCGGGTCGGCGGCGGACGGCGTCAGGGTGCCCGGCACCGGCACGCAGATACAGTCCGGCTCGCCGAGCTCCTGCCCCAGACCCGCCTCTTCCACGACGTTACCTAAAATGTCCATGGCGAAAACCGATGCCGGGAAATAGCAGCCTTTTTCAAGCTTGCTCAGTCCGGCAACCGGGATGCGCTTGCCGCGAAAACAGCCGTTCAGGTCGGTCAGGAGGACATCAATAAACTGGGTGTCAGGATACTTTTCTAAATAGCGCTTCACTTCCTGCGTAAAGGCGCTGCCCCGCCTCTCATCCGTGTGCTGCACAAAGTTCTCAACTTCTACGATATTGGTTTCCATGATTTACCACCGTTTTTGGGATTTGCGTTCGCTGCTCTGGACTGTCAAATATAATGTCCACCCTATCGAATCTGTATGCAAATAAATTGTTTGTCAAATGTTAAATTAAGTTTGCAAAAGGCAGATCCCGTTGCTAGATTGAGAAAATATTGAACGAAAAGGCCGTTTATCAGGCGAAAATGGCCTAAATTTAGTCCACTTTGTGAGGGCGATCATGGAAAATATAATGAACAAGCCAGTTATTGGCGTGGTGATGTGTAGAAACAGGCTTAAGGGTCATGAGACCCAGACCCTGCAAGAAAAGTACCTGAATGCCATTATTAACGCGGGGGGTTTACCGATTGCCTTACCGCATGCGCTGGCAGAGCCAGAGCTGCTCACCGCTCTGCTGCCCACCCTGGACGGGATTTACCTGCCGGGCAGCCCAAGTAACGTGCAGCCGCACCTTTATGGTGAAAACGGCGATGAGCCTGACGCCGATCCCGGGCGAGATCTTCTGAGTATGGCGCTGATTGCCGCCGCGCTCGAAAGGCGCATCCCCATTTTCGCCATCTGCCGGGGGCTGCAGGAACTCGTTGTTGCAACGGGGGGGACGCTGTATCGCCGCCTGTTCGAGCAGAACGACCTGCTCGAGCACCGGGAAGATCCTGAACTGCCGGTTGAGCTACAATACGCCCCGTCTCATGAAGTTCAGGTTCAGGAGGGAGGACTGCTGTCTCAATTAATACCAGGCTGTAACACATTTTGGGTAAACTCGTTACACGGGCAAGGTGCACGGACGTTAGGACCACGGCTTCGCGTGGAGGCCCGCTCGACGGATGGGCTGGTCGAGGCGGTCAGCGTTCATGACCACCCTTTTGCCCTCGGCGTGCAATGGCACCCCGAATGGAACAGCAGCGAGTACGCCCTGTCCCGTATGTTGTTTGAAGGTTTTATCACCGCCTGTCAAAGCCACATTGCCGAGAAGCAACGGCTTTGACCACTACCGTAAAGGAAATGCAACTATGAGCGATGACGGACTGGCGCCAGGGAAACGTCTGTCTGAGATCCGCCAGCAGCTGGGTCTCTCGCAGCGGCGTGCCGCCGAACTGTCTGGGTTAACACACAGTGCCATCAGCACCATTGAGCAGGACAAAGTCAGTCCTGCTATCAGTACGCTGCAAAAGCTGCTGAAAGTTTATGGGCTGTCGCTCTCGGAATTCTTTTCGGAACCGGAAAAACCTGATGAACCGCAGGTGGTTATTAATCAGGAAGACCTTATCGAAATAGGCAGTCAGGGGGTTTCGATGAAGCTGGTTCATAACGGAAATCCGAACCGTACGCTGGCGATGATTTTTGAAACTTACCAGCCTGGAACCACGACCGGAGAGAGGATCAAACACCAGGGTGAGGAGATCGGTACGATACTGGAAGGTGAAATATTGTTGACCATTAATGGCCAGCAATATCACCTGGTTGCGGGGCAGAGCTATGCCATCAATACCGGCATACCGCACAGCTTCAGCAACACCTCGGCAGGCATCTGCCGCATTATCAGTGCCCACACTCCCACCACGTTCTAATTACCACTCAGTCCCGGCGTAAGCGCGCTTACGCCGGGAAATATAAAAACGATCGCTGTCGGCATTTAACGGGTTAATTCCCGGGATGCCCCACGGCTTCGTATTGCCTGAAACGGCCATGCCTTTATTTATCTGATTGCGAAAGAAAGGAGTGAATATGCATTTTCAGCACCTGACTTACTGGCAGGATAAAGCAAAAAACAGCGCCATTGAGACCCGGTTATTTATTAACGGCGCCTATTGTGACGCCGCCGATAACACCACGTTTGACACCGTCAATCCCGCGACCCAGCAGACGCTGGCGAACGTCGCACGGGGCAAACAGGCGGACGTGGACCGCGCGGTTCAGGCCGCGCGTGCGGTATTTGAGCGCGGTGACTGGTCGCAGGCGTCTCCGGCGCAGCGCAAGGCCGTGCTAAATACGCTCGCCGATTTGATGGAACGCCATAGCGAAGAGCTGGCCTTACTGGAAACGCTGGACACCGGTAAACCCATCCGCCACAGCCTGCGCGACGATATTCCCGGCGCGGCGCGCGCCATTCGCTGGTACGCCGAAGCGGCGGATAAAGTCTACGGCGAAGTGGCGCCTACGGGTCCGGGCGAGCTGGCGATGATCGTGCGCGAGCCCATCGGGGTTGTCGCGGCCATCGTCCCCTGGAACTTCCCGCTGCTGCTGGCCTGCTGGAAGCTGGGCCCGGCGCTGATCGCGGGCAACAGCGTGGTATTGAAACCATCGGAGAAATCACCGCTCACCGCCCTGCGGCTGGCCGGACTGGCGAAAGAGGCGGGCCTGCCTGACGGCGTGCTGAACGTGATAAGCGGTTACGGCCACGAAGCGGGCCAGGCGCTGGCACTGCACCCGGAGGTCGAGGTGCTGACGTTTACCGGCTCTACCCGTACCGGCAAGCAGCTGTTGAAGGACGCGGGAGAAAGCAACATGAAGCGCGTCTGGCTGGAGGCGGGCGGCAAAAGCGCCAACATTATCTTTGCCGACTGTCCGGACCTGGACAAGGCCGTGAGCGCGACCGCCGCCGGGATTTTTTATAACCAGGGGCAAGTCTGTATCGCCGGCACCCGCCTGCTGCTCGAAGAGAGCATCGCTGATGACTTCCTGGCAAGGCTGAAGGCGCAGGCCCGCCACTGGCAGCCGGGCGATCCGCTCGACCCCGACAGCACGATGGGGATGCTCATCGACGCCGCGCACGCCGATACCGTCCACACGTTTATTCGCGAGGGAACCCGGAAAGGTACGCTGCTGCTGGACGGGCGGGAACAATCATGGCCTTCCGCAGTCGGTCCAACCATTTTCGTCGACATCGACCCTGCCTCCCCGCTGTGCCGGGAAGAGATTTTCGGGCCGGTGCTGGTCGTCACCCGTTTTAAAACCGAAGAGGAAGCCTTAACGCTGGCCAACGACAGTGAATACGGGCTTGGCGCGGCGGTATGGACCCGCGATCTCTCCCGCGCGCACCGCATGAGCCGCCGCCTGAAGGCAGGCTCGGTCTTCGTCAATAACTATAACGACGGTGATATGACCGTTCCCTTTGGCGGCTATAAGCAGAGCGGCAACGGTCGCGATAAGTCCCTGCACGCGCTGGAAAAATTTACCGAACTGAAAACCATCTGGATTGCCCTGGAGCCTCAATCATGACCGAACATACCACCAGCTACTACGCGGCCAGCGCGAACGCTTACGAACCCTTCCCGACGCTTAACGAGTCGATCAGCTGTGACGTGTGCGTGGTGGGCGGCGGCTATACCGGCCTCTCCTCCGCGCTGCATCTCGCTGAAATGGGCTACGACGTGGTGCTCCTTGAAGGGGCGCGCATCGGCTTCGGCGCCAGCGGACGCAACGGCGGCCAGCTGGTTAACTCCTACAGCCGCGACATCGACGTGATTGAGAAAAACTACGGCCCCGATGCTGCCAGAGCCCTCGGGAGCATGATGTTTGAAGGCGGGGAGATCATCCGGGAGCGTATCCAGCGCTATCAGATCCAGTGCGACTATCGTCCAGGCGGACTGTTTGTGGCGCTAAACCATAAGCAGCTGGAGACGCTGGAGGAGCAAAAGGCCAACTGGGAACGTTACGGCAACACCCAGCTGGAGCTGCTGGACGCCAGCGCCATCCGCCGGGAAGTCGACAGCGAACGCTATACCGGCGCGCTGCTGGACCGCAGCGGGGGGCACATTCATCCGCTGAACCTGGCGATCGGCGAAGCGGACGCCATTCGCCTGAACGGTGGGCGGGTGTATGAACAGTCCCCGGTGACTGCCATTCAGCACACCAGCCCGGCCGTGGTGAGCACGCAGCATGGTCAGGTGACGGCCCGCTACGTGATCGTCGCCGGGAATGCCTATCTGGGCGATAAGATCGAACCGGAGCTGGCAAAACGCAGCATGCCCTGCGGCACCCAGGTGGTGACCACCGCCCCGCTGCCGGAAGAGCTCGCCCGCACGCTGATCCCCAATAACTACTGCGTGGAAGATTGCAACTACCTGCTGGATTACTACCGTCTCACCGCCGACAACCGCCTGCTGTACGGCGGTGGCGTCGTGTATGGCGCGCGCGATCCGGACGATGTCGAGCGCCTGGTGATGCCAAAGCTGCTGAAAACTTTCCCTCAGCTGGCAGGCGTCAAAATCGACTACCGCTGGACGGGCAACTTCCTGCTGACCCTGTCGCGTATGCCGCAGTTTGGTCGTCTGGATAAAAACATCTATTACATGCAGGGCTACAGCGGCCATGGCGTGACCTGCACCCACCTGGCCGGACGGCTGATCTCGGAACTGTTGCGCGGTGACGCTGAGCGCTTTGATGCGTTTGCCAACCTCCCGCACTACCCCTTCCCGGGCGGCCGCAGCCTGCGGATTCCATTTACGGCGATGGGCGCGGCGTACTACAGCCTGCGCGATCGTCTTGGCGTATGATCGTTTCGACAAAAGGGTATCTGACATGAGTAACCAGGAATTTCATCAGCGCAGACTTTCTGCCACCCCGCGCGGCGTTGGCGTAATGTGTAATTTCTTTGCCCGCTCGGCGGAGAATGCCACGCTCACCGACGTGGAAGGCAACGACTATATTGATTTCGCCGCCGGGATCGCGGTACTGAATACCGGCCATCGTCATCCTGAACTGGTGGCCGCAGTGGAAAAACAGCTTCACCAGTTCACCCACACGGCCTACCAGATTGTGCCGTATGAAAGCTACGTTTCATTGGCCGAAAAACTTAACGAGCTGGCCCCGGTGCAGAGCCCGGCCAAAACGGCGTTCTTCACAACGGGCGCGGAAGCGGTGGAAAATGCCATTAAAATCGCCCGGGCCCACACCGGCAGACCGGGTGTGATTGCCTTCGGGGGAGGCTTTCACGGCCGAACCTATATGACCATGGCCTTAACCGGCAAGGTCGCGCCTTACAAGCTGGGATTTGGCCCCTTCCCGGGGTCGGTTTACCACGTGCCGTATCCCTCCGAGCTGCACGGCATCACGACGCAGGATGCCATCACGGCGATAGAACGCCTGTTCAAAGCAGATATTGAGGCGAAACAGGTGGCGGCGATTATTTTTGAACCCATTCAGGGTGAAGGCGGATTCAACGTCGCCCCGCCAGAACTGGTGGCCGCCATCCGCCATATCTGTGATGAGCACGGGATCGTGATGATTGCCGACGAAGTGCAGAGCGGCTTCGCCCGAACGGGGAAACTGTTTGCGATGGAACACTACGCGGACAAACCCGACCTGATGACGATGGCTAAAAGCCTGGCAGGCGGAATGCCGCTGTCCGGCGTGGTGGGCCGCGCCGAAATCATGGACGCGCCGGCTCCCGGCGGCCTGGGGGGCACCTATGCAGGCAACCCGCTTGCGGTGGCCGCCGCGCACGCGGTGCTGAAGATTATCGACAACGAGTCGCTGTGCGCGCGCGCCCGTCAGCTGGGCGATCGGCTGAAGGCCACGCTGGAGGAGATTCAGGGCACCTTTCCCGCGCTCGTGGCGATAAGGGGAAGAGGATCGATGATTGCGGCGGAATTTTTTGACCCCGAGAGCCGTGAACCGTCAGCCGCTATCGCGCAAGCGATCCAGCAAAAGGCGCTCGCCCAGGGCCTGCTGTTATTGATCTGCGGCCAGTACGGCAACGTGATCCGCTTCCTTTATCCGCTGACCATTCCGGATGCCCAGTTCAACCAGGCGCTGGCGATCCTGCAACAGGTTATGCGCGATAAGTCCTGAGTGCCCACCGAAAACCGTCTCCCGGAATGCCGGGGACGGTTTCAACGGAGGAGATCGGCACAGATTTCCTCCGCGTGGGAAATGTTGGGGAATTTGGTCTGTTTCATTGTATGCTCCCTGAAACACATCCCCGGCATGAGGAAATAAGAATTGCAAAAAACATCAGCCTATCAGTCACTTGTGAAAACCTTCCAGCGTCTCTCCCGCTTCTCGCACCTTACCTCCATCGCCAGCTGGGACATGTTCACCATGATGCCGCCCGGCGGCAGCGCCGCACGCGGCGAGGCGCTGGCGGAGATGAGCGTCCTGCAGCACCAGATCCTGACCGACAAAAAAGTCGGCGACCTGTTAGCGGCGGCGGCAGGTGAAGATCTGAATGACGTCGAACAGGCCAACCTGCGCGAAATGACGCGCCACTACCAGCAGGCAACCCTGCTGCCGGAATCGCTGGTGGAAGCCAAATCCCTGGCGGGCAGCAGGTGCGAGCACGCCTGGCGCACGCAGCGCCCCGCTAACGACTGGCAGGGTTTTTCCGCCAACCTGAAAGAGGTGGTCAAACTCAGCCGTGAAGAGGCGCGCCTGCGGGCGGAAGCCAAAGGCTGTACGCCGTACGACGCGCTGCTGGATATTTTTGAGCCCGACATGACCAGCGCCCGTCTGGACGTGCTGTTCGGCGATATGAAATCCTGGCTGCCGGACCTGCTGGCAAACGTCGTGGAAAAGCAGGCGCAACGTTCGTTTGTTCCTCCTCAGGGCCCGTTCCCGACCGCAACACAGCGCGAACTGGGCCTGGAAGCCATGAAAATGCTCGGCTTCGATTTTAGCGGCGGTCGCCTCGACGTGAGTGCGCACCCGTTCTGCGGCGGCGTACCGGAGGACGTGCGCATCACCACGCGCTACGACGAGGATGAACTGCTCAGCGCGCTGTTTGGCGTGATCCACGAAACCGGACACGCGCGCTACGAACAAAACCTGCCGCGCGCATGGGCAGGACAGCCGATTGCCCTCGCCCGCTCAACCGCGATCCACGAATCCCAGAGCCTGTTCTTTGAGATGCAGCTGGGACGCAGTGAAGCCTTCCTCAAGCATCTTCTCCCTGCGGTGCACGCCCGCTTTGGCAGCCAGGCGGCGTTCAGCGAAGAGAATTTTATTGCCTGGAACCAGCGCGTGAAGCCGGGCTATATCCGCGTCGATGCGGACGAAGTGAGCTACCCGGCGCACGTGGTGCTGCGCTATGAGATTGAGCGCGCGCTGATCAACGGCGAGATCGAAGTGGACGATATCCCTGCCCTGTGGGACGAGAAAATGCAGGCCTGGCTCGGGTTATCCACCAAAGACAACTACCGCAACGGCTGCATGCAGGATATCCACTGGACCGATGGCGGTTTTGGCTACTTCCCATCCTATACGCTGGGGGCCATGTATGCCGCGCAGCTGTTCCATGCGGCCAAAACGGCGCTTCCGGGTCTGCAGGACTCCATCGCTGAGGGCGATTTTTCCGCACTCTTTGAGTGGCTGCGTCAGAACATCTGGCAGCACGGCAGTCGCTTCAGCACGTCGCAGTTAATCACCCAGGCGACGGGTGAAGATCTGAATATCCGTTACTTCCGCGAGCATCTGACCTCCCGTTATCTTTAATCCCTCTGCCGGAGCCTGCTCCGGCACTCTTCTCACCCTTTTCAATAAGAATATGATTTAGCACATATTGCCATGATTGCGCCGGGTGTATGAATGCGTGTCCTTCCGACACAATTAGACTGCTATCAGGCCAGGATTAAAAAAATAAAGGGATCAATGATGAAAGGCATAATGAAAACGGTGTTAGCGATTCTGTGTGCGACCAGTTTAAGTACTTTCGCAGCCACGGATAATACCCCGCAAGACGCGTTCAACGATATTACCCGCTCTCTTGCAGACCTCCAGCCCATCACGTTTCAGGCTCCCGCTGAAAAATATAAGCTGCTGGTGTTTATTGATAATCAGTGCATTTACTGCAGCAATGTAGTGAAAAACGTTAAGCAATATACGGATGCCGGTTTGACGATGTCGTTTCTGACCGTTGCGCCCAGCGCCATTCGCGACTCGGTAATTGAAGATATGGGGCGCGTCTGGTGTTCAGCCGATAAGGTCAAAAGCCTGCAACAAGCGATGGCGGGATTTTTACCGAATAACGACACCACGACAGCGTGCTCCGATCTGATCGCGCGGCAATCTGCACTGGCAGAACGTTTGGGCATTAGCGTCACCCCGGTAATGGTGGTTATTGAGCCTGAATCACGGTCGATTATAGGCAGTCAGTCTCCGGCGGCTATTCTGGCCACAGTGAAAAGATAACAGAGACCTGTACGAGCAGCGGCGTTTGGTCTGTTCGTACACTTTTCTCCCCTCTGTACATTCCGTTACACGCCGATACCAATCACTCACGGAAACCCCGAATTTACAGGGATATAGTTATTTCAACGGCCCCGCAGTGGGGTTAAATGAAAAACCAAATTCGAGGGTATGAACATGAAAAAAGTATTAGCTCTGGTTGTTGCCGCTGCTATGGGTCTGTCTTCTGCTGCGTTCGCTGCTGAAACCACTGCTGCACCGGCTGCTTCGGCACCTGCTGCAACGACCACCGCGGCGCCAGCAAAAACTGTCCATCACAAGAAACATCATAAAGCCGCTAAACCGGCTGCAGAGCAAAAAGCCCAGGCCGCTAAAAAGCACCACAAAAAAGCGACCAAACCAGCTGCAGAGCAGAAAGCCCAGGCTGCTAAAAAGCACCACAAAAAAGCGACCAAACCGGCTGTAGAGCAGAAAGCCCAGGCTGCTAAAAAGCATCACAAAAAAGCAGTAAAACACGAAGCTGCTAAACCAGCTGCACAGCCAGCTGCGTAAGAGTACAAGCTAAACCGTGCCCTTCGGGGCACGTTGGTAAACCGGCGCTGAACCGGAACAGGTTCTGCGCCGTTTTTTTTATCCGGAGGGCGTATGCTGCGGCGCTATCGGTTTGAGCTGATTCTGATCCTGCTTATTTTATGCGCGCTCATCGCCAGCCATTTTTATCTTTCCTGAATGTAGCACGCTGATTTTACTCCCACTTTAGCGCTGTCCCGTCTATAGTATTTTCATAGGGTTCACTTTTAATAATCATAATTACCCCCACCAGAGTGAGATATGCGTAAATCTGTTGTGTTGTTACTGGGAACGTTTGGTCTTTTTTCTGGATTCTCACATGCGGATGATGGCGGTGATGACACCATTAGCGCGAAAGAGCTAAAGACACTTTTTTTCAATCATGACGACCGTACGCGCGTCGCCGATCCCACCCAGGCGCCCTGGGATGCTATAGGTCAACTGGAAACCGCCAGCGGTAACTTATGTACTGCGACGTTGATCACCCCTCAGCTTGCCCTGACGGCAGGCCACTGTCTGTTAACGCCGCCAAACGGCAAGCCGGATAAAGCGGTGGCCTTGCGGTTTGTGTCGCAAAAAGGGACCTGGCGCTATGAAATACACGGCATTGAAGGCCGGGTCGATCCGTCTCTCGGCAAACGGCTGAAACCGGATGGTGACGGCTGGATCGTGCCACCGGCGGCCGCCTCATGGGACTTTGGCCTGATCGTTTTACGCTACCCCCCTTCCGGCATTTCGCCGCTGCCGTTATTTGACGGCGATAAAGACGCACTCACCGCCGCGCTGAAAGCCGCCGACCGGAAGGTGACGCAGTCCGGCTATCCTGTCGACCATCTGGATACCCTTTACACCCACACCGACTGTATTGTGACGGGCTGGGCGCAAACCAGCGTACTCTCGCACCAGTGCGATACGTTGCCGGGTGACAGTGGTTCACCGCTGATGCTGAAAACAGATAACGGCTGGCAGTTGATTGGCGTGCAGAGCTCTGCACCGGCGGCGAAAGATCGCTGGCGGGCCGATAACCGGGCCTTGTCCGTGACCGGTTTTCGCGACAAGCTGGAAGCGCTGGCGCAGCAGTAAATCAGCATCGTCTGACCTGATGTAATGCCCTGATTGACTCAATCGGCATCGGCTGGCTGAACCAGAAACCCTGCAGTTGATCGCAGCCAGCCAGCCGCAGCAGTTTCATTTGTCTTTCGGTTTCGACCCCTTCGGCGACCACCGCCATCCCCAGCGCGTTGGCGATCCGCACCGTGCCGCTCACCAGCGCGGCCGCCTGTTCATCGTGGTCCACCAGCCCGGCCAGCGATTTATCAATCTTGATGGTGTCGAAGTTAAAACGCCGCAAATAGCCAATGCTGGAATAGCCCGTGCCAAAGTCATCCAGCGCCACCGCGGTGCCCAGCGCTTTAAGATTGGCTATCGCCATGCGGGCACGCTCCGGGTTTTCCAGCACATAAGACTCCGTGACCTCCAGCTGCAGTCGGTTGGCAGGGAAATGGGTGGTCTCCAGCACGCTGGCCACTTTGTCTTCGAAGGCGGGATCGCGGAATTGTGCGGGAGAAATATTAACGGAAAGCGTTAAGTCACCGTATGGCTGGAGATCCTGACAGGCGCGCTGCAACACAAACTGGCCCAGTTTGTAAATCAGACCGCTCGTCTCCGCGATGGCGATGAAGGTATCCGGGCCCAGCGGCCCTTCCGGGCGACGCGGCCAGCGGACTAACGCTTCGACGCTGCTCATTTTCTGGCTGCGGGCGTCAATAATCGGCTGATACCAGACCTCAAACTCATCGCGCTCCAGACCGTTACGGATCTGATTTTCAATCGCCAGCTTGCGCTCACGGGCGCTGTTCAGCTCGGCGTCGTAGTGGGTGATACGCCCTTTCCCGCTCATTTTGGCATGGTACATGGCAATATCGGCGCGACGAAACAGCTCGGAGCTGGTGCATTCAATCAGGGTTCCGCTGGCGATCCCGATACTGGCCCCGATATGGATGGTGCGTTCCCCCAGCTGAATCGGGGTGGAGAGAGAATCCAGCACCGACACGGCAAAAGCGGTGGCCTGTGTCTCTGCCTTATCACCGCCGATTGTCATGGCAAACTCATCCCCGCCCATACGCGCCAGCATTCCCCCCGGCGGCACGCGTTCACTCAGCGTTTTCGCAATCGCCACAATGAGATCGTCACCCACGCTGTGGCCGTAGATGTCATTCACGTCTTTAAAGCCATCCAGATCGATAAACACCACGCTTTTGACGTCGATATCTCCGCGTAAGCTCACCCGATCCAGCGCCTCAATGAGCGCTCGCCGGTTCGGCAGATGGCTTAGCCAGTCCGTTCTGGCCACCAGACGCGCCTGGCTTTCTCCGCGCGCAAGCTTGTACAGCCCCACGCTGCTCACCAGAATAAAGAGTAGGATCAGGGCCGATGCCAGCACGACAATCTGGGTGATATCAGAGGATGCCGCCCGGGCGGCCTGCGCTCCCGGAAGCCGTGCCTGCCAGTTAAGATAGCCCAGCAGCTCCCCTGCCGAACTGCGCAGCGGCATACTCAGCTCGTTAATTTTATCCGGCGTAAAGTGCAGGTTATCGATCTGAAAGGTCGACCCCAGGTCGGATAAAATTCTGGCGTTCAGATGACGGGTGATTACCAGATAGCGGCGCGTTCCGTCGGTAACCTGTAATCTTCCGACCATCGGGCGAATCAGCCCAATGCCCACAAAGGCGACGCCGCTTCGCGTTTTGCTGATCCCGGCATAGATATTTTTATCGCCTGATAAGGCGCGCGCGTGCTGAGCAATAAGCGCCTTCAGCCCCTTACCGAAAAAATCGAGATTCGTCTCCTGAAATGGCTGACTTTGAAACGATCCCCAGATGACGTTGAAATGCTCATCAAGCACGAAGGTGCCATCATAGAGGTTGTTGATTTTAAAGCCGGCGCCCCAGGTGTTATACAACCAGTTGGTATCGAGCGTGGGACGGTAGGCCTCCCGCACCGCATCGTCCCAGACGGCGTTATCCAGCACCAGCGAGGAGACGCGGTTGACCGATGTCTGAATGGCCCCCTGCACGGAAAGCGCCGCGCGGTGTTCATCAATTTCATTGGTTTTGGTGCTGATAAGATGCAGGGAAAGATAGAGGAGTGCGACGACGGAGATGATTAAGCCGATGCCCGCCATAAAGACCATGGCAAACAACGTTCTCGCGGTGGGAATATTGCGCCAGCTTAATGTGCGATACATCCGCCATCCTCTTCAGGGTTTTGCTTTTCTAAGCGTAATACAGGCAGCGAATTTCGCTGCCTGTAAAGGATGGCTTTATGAGCGTCAGGCGAGTTTTATCATAATCATACCGGCAAGCAGCAAGATGAGTCCCATCCAGCCCTTGTTATTTAAACGCTGACCGAAGAGCACCCAGCCTGCGGCCAGCGTGGCGGCGATACCAAAACCGCCCCACAGCGCATAGGCCACCGACAGGTCAATCCCTTTTACCGCCTGGGACAGCGCGCTGAACGCGCCCAGAACCGCGGCAATCGACATCAGGCCGTAGAGCTTACGGCGAAAACCATCGGAGAATTTCAGCAGAACGTTCGCCAGAATTTCCAGCACGATGGCAAACCCCAGCCAGGCCGCATGAACCCACTCAAACTGTTGCATGGTTCTGCTCCTTCTGCACTTTAGACGGCTTACGGGTACCTGATTTAATCAGCACAATACCCGCGACCAGCGTCGTTAATCCGGCGATCTTCATTGTTGTTAATGTTTCGTCAAATATCAGCACGCTGAACAGCGTAATCAACAAAATACCGATCCCTTCCCACAGGGCATACGCGACGCCCAGCGCAATTTTTTTCACCGCAAATGAGAGGAAAATATAAGAAAGCGAAATCATCACCAGCATCAAAATAAAACCAGTATTGCCATCGCTGACGCTTGCCCACTTCATCGACAGCGTGCCGGTAATTTCAGCAATAATAGCCAGTGCTAATAAAATCCAGTAAAACATGTTTTTCTCCTGCTTGAGAATATAATCCATCGTGGCCCGCTGCGTGCAGCAAACCCAAAAATACGAATTGAAATCAGTCAGCTAAGCGCTTAGCGCCAGCTCATGCAGAAGAAATGACTAGAGTGCGGTGCGCCAGTGTTGCTCACCAGAAAGCAGGCAGAAAGAGGTGGAGTATACAGCAGTATTGTTTGAAGAGTACGTCCTGAACATATTGTCCATAAAATTACAATTATCCGCGTTGTTGCTTCTCGTCTTTGCGGATGAAAATTGTCCTCGGTAGTTAAACACACCGAATTTGTACCATAAGCCAGGATTTTACTCAAAGTCTTTGCAATTCTTTACCCACCCCGTTTGATTTTGGTTAGTTTATTGCAACGCCTTTCGCCTTTATTATAAAAATAACGAAAATTGCGGAGTCACCATGGCTAAACCCATCATTACCCTGAACGGGTTAAAAATTGTCATCATGCTGGGCATGCTGGTGATCATATTGACAGGCGTGCGCTTTGCCGCCGACATTATTGTGCCCTTTATTCTGGCCCTGTTTATTGCGGTGATCCTCAACCCGCTGGTGCAGCGCATGACGCGGCTGCGCGTCCCGCGCGTGCTGGCCATCACGCTGCTTATCAGCATCATTATTGTGGCGATGGTGCTGCTGGTCGCTTATCTGGGCACCTCGCTCAATGAACTGGCGCGAACGCTGCCGAAATATCGCTCTTCGCTGGCGATCCCCCTGCTGCAGCTGGAGCCCTGGCTGCAGCGCGCGGGGATCGAAATCTCGGTTGAGGAACTCCTGAAATATATCGACCCCAATTCGGCGATGACGATCGTCACCAGCCTGCTGACGCAGCTTTCCAACGCCATGACCTCCATTTTCCTGCTGTTCTTAACGGTGGTGTTCATGCTGCTGGAGGTGCCCCAGCTGCCGGCAAAGCTGCAGCAGATCATGGTCCGTCCGGTTGAAGGAATGGGGGCGATTCAACGCGCGCTGGACAGCGTTTCTCGCTATCTGGTGCTGAAAACCGCCATTAGCCTGGTGACGGGCCTTGTCGTCTGGGTGATGCTTCTGGCGCTGGACGTCCGCTTCGCGTTCGTCTGGGGGTTACTGGCGTTTGCGCTTAACTACATTCCCAACATCGGCTCCGTGCTGGCGGCGATCCCCCCTATCCTTCAGGTGCTGGTTTTCAGCGGGCTTTATGACGCGCTGATCCTGCTGGCCGGATACCTGGTCATCAATCTGGTGTTCGGTAACATACTGGAACCGCGCATGATGGGCCGGGGCCTGGGGCTGTCCACGCTGGTGGTCTTTTTGTCCCTGATATTCTGGGGCTGGCTGCTCGGGCCCGTCGGGATGCTGCTCTCCGTTCCGCTCACCATCATCGTCAAGATTGGTCTGGAGCAGACGGCGGGCGGGCAAAGTATCGCCGTGCTGCTGAGCGATATGAGTCATAAATAGCCGTCATTCCGCCATCGACAGGAGGGGCTTGCGGGTCCTTCCACCTTCACGATAAGCGCTGAGCGCCCTTCGCCACTCCGCCAGCGGGTACACCGTAACGTCGCTGTACTCACTGCCGGGCAACCTCAGCCAGATGCGCTCGAACTCTGCGCGCCACGCCTCAACGCTGAGCGCATCCAGACCGTTTCGGATATGGAACCACGCCACGCGCGGCGCAGGCCGCCGCTGTGTAAAGGCTTGCCCGGACAGCAGCCCGTAGCAAACAAACATGCCCGGCTCGGGCATGACGCTGAGGATCGCTTCCGCAAGCGGCCCGCCGGTAGCATCGTAGACGATATCGCTGCGTGCGGCGACGGCGCCGATTCTGTTTGCGTCATGCTGCGCGACAGGCGCGATCCCCATCGCCTCCAGCCGTTCAGCATGCACGGCGGAACGGTGAATGCCGTACACCGCTTCCGCACCCGCCTGACGCGCCCACTGCCCCAGCAGGATGGCGCAATCGGATCCCGCAGCCGTGAGCAAGACCCGCTTTCCGCGCGGCGGGTAGCGGGTCAGCATCATCTGCGCCGCCAGCGGGTTGATGTAGGCCCGCGCGGCCAGGCGCGAGTCGACAACGTCCGGAACGGGTATCGCATACTCTGCCGGGCAGTCCACATAGCGCTGCCAGGTGCCCTGACCGCGCAGCGGCAGGACGCGCTTACCCACCAGATGCTTAAACGAGGCGGGCGCCCCGGTGACAACCCCGACACCTTCATACCCCGCGACGGCGGGTAACGGGGTTCGGTGGCGATAGGCACCGGTGATGGGGATAAGATCGGACGCGTTGACCGGAGAAAACAGCATCCGCACGCGGAGCTGTCCGGGCGCAAGCGCGCCCAGCGGCGCGTTTTCAGGTTGCAGAACAGAGTCTGGCTCGCCAAACCGGCGATACCAGAGGGCCAGATTTTCCATTACGATCTCAAGGCTGATAGCGGAACTACTCGCGCCAGCCCATTGCCGGTGCGACACGTTTGAGAATAGACTCAATCACGTGCGCATTATAATCCACCCCCAGCTGGTTCGGTACGGTCAGTAAGAGCGTATCCGCCTCGGCAATCGCCTCGTCTTTTTTCAGCTGTTCAACCAGCTTGTCCGGCTCCGCGGCATAGCTGCGCCCGAAGATGGCGCGCGTTTTCTCATCAAGATAACCCACGCTATCGCTGTCGTTGCGGCTGGCACCGAAATACATCCGGTCACGGTCGTCCATCAGCGCAAAAATACTGCGGCTAACCGACACGCGCGGCTCGCGCGTATGCCCTGCGTCTTTCCAGGCCTGACGGTACGCGCGGATCTGTTTTGCCTGCTGTATATGGAACGGCTCGCCGGTTTCATCGTCCTTCAGCGTTGAGCTTTGCAGGTTCATGCCCAGTTTTGCCGCCCATACCGCCGTCGCATTAGAACCCGCGCCCCACCAGATACGCTCGCGCAGCCCTTCTGAATAAGGCTCCAGACGCAGCAGCCCCGGCGGATTGGGGAACATTGGCTGCGGGTTCGGTTTGGCAAACCCTTCCCCACGCAGCACCTCAAGCAGCACCTCGGTATGACGACGCGCCATATCCGACTCGTTTTCCCCTTCCTGCGGGACATAGCCGAAATGCCGCCAGCCATCAATAACCTGCTCCGGTGAGCCCCGGCTGATGCCCAGCTGCAGGCGACCGCCGGAAATCAGATCCGCCGCGCCCGCATCTTCGGCCATGTACATCGGATTTTCATAGCGCATGTCGATTACGCCGGTGCCAATTTCGATGGTTTTTGTTTTTGCCCCTATAGCGGCCAGCAGAGGGAACGGCGAGCTAAGCTGTCGGGCGAAGTGGTGCACGCGGAAATAGGCGCCGTCTGCCCCCAGCTCTTCAGCCGCCACGGCTAAATCGATGGACTGCAGCAGCGTATCGGCCGCCGAGCGCGTGCCGGACTGCGGTGAAGGCGTCCAGTGACCAAAGGATAAAAATCCGATCTTTTTCATAACCCTGTGTCCTGATAATGCATTGCGTTCTGTCCACTTTACGCATTACCCGGTAAGAATAAATGCCGTTTATTTAACGGAATGGTTCAAATAAATTGACATAACTGACGGGTTCGTCACGACGCAACGTTATGGGATATACTCTTCCCCACTCTTTTCATGGCAGGTAAAACCGGCAATGGCTTTGATCCCCAAAAACTACGCGCGGCTGGAAAGCGGCTATCGCGAAAAAGCATTAAAAATTTATCCCTGGGTGTGTGGACGCTGCTCGCGCGAGTTTGTCTATTCCAATCTGCGTGAACTCACGGTTCACCATATCGATCACGACCATACCAACAACCCGGAAGATGGCAGCAACTGGGAGCTGTTGTGCCTGTTTTGCCACGATCACGAGCATTCGAAATACACCGAAGCGGATCAGTACGGCACCACCGTGGTGGCCGGGGAAGACGCGCAAAAAGACGTGGGCGTCGCCACGTTTAACCCGTTTGCCGATTTAAAGGCGATGATGGATAAGAAGAAGTAATCCTCTCGCCCCCTCGCTCACATCATGATCCGAGAATTTAGAATGTCCAGGTGATAGCGGCGGTTGCAGACCCCTCATTACGCCGCATCACGATCGGGCTTTGATTGGCATGGTCGCCAAGCCAGGTATAGTCCGCGCTGAGGACAGTTCCCCAGTGAGCATCGAACTGATGGCTCCAGGTCAGGCTGGTGTCGACGCCGTAAAATCCACCCGGCGCAGCATAGCGGCGATAGCCGGTGCGGCGGCTCTGCTGCTCACTGACCCCATACCAGGTATTCAGGTAACGGCTGTCGCCAAACAGGGCCGCAGACTGAAAGGCTATCGTGTCCTGGTTATTTTGTACCGGGATCAGCGTAACGGAGGCCTGATAGCTTGCCCCCTGACTGTCGGTTAACGGCAGCGTCGCTTTGCCTTCCATGCTCAGCCATGGCGCAGCCTGCCAGCCCACGGCAAGGCCGGTATTCAGGGTGGCATCAATATCCCCCATCCCTTTCAGGTTGTTTGCCCCCTCGCGCCAGCCAGAATTTTTATCAGCCCTTCCGGGATCGTCGCCCAGCGTGTGTTCGAAATACCAGCCGCTGTCGTTTTGCAGGTCATATCCCACCCCTTTTTGTGCATCAACAAAGAAAGCGCCTTTGCGTCCCTGCAGCACAGGAACCACCTGCCACACCTGCTTGTCTGAGCCTGAGTAACGCGGGGCATATTGCCCTCCCAGCCCGACGGTTAAGGAATCGGACGCGGTGTCATCATCCGCCTGCGCGGCGGATGCCACGACCATCAGAAGCGGGACGGACATATACAGGACTTTTTTTATCGCTATCATACTGCTCTCCTTACAGACGCTGGCGTCTCCTGAGACAGGAACAGCCACACAATGTTGGTGCAGTATGATTTGGCTGAATCAATGAATCGTCGGGATAGTGTTAAGAAATGGTCAAGGTGAACGGATGTTATCCAGAAGAGTGCTGATTATTGAAGATGACGCCGACGCGGCTGGCGTGCTCGAAGCCTATTTACGGCGTGAAAATTACGACGTGACCATTACCGGAGACGGTCTTTCCGGGCTGGATATGGCGCAGCGGTGGAAGCCCGACCTCATCCTGCTGGACGTGATGCTGCCGGGACTTAACGGCACCGAGGTGCTGGCGGGCCTGCGTCGTAAAAGCGATGTGCCGGTAATCATGGTCACGGCCATGGGGGATACTCCCGATCGCATTGGCGCCCTGCGCTACGGTGCCGATGATTACGTGGTGAAGCCTTATCATCCGGGCGAAGTGGTGGCGCGGGTGCAGGCGGTGCTGACAGAGGAAAAGATCCTTCGCTGGCAAACGCTGGCGGTGGATGTCGCCGCCATTGTGGCGTGCGTGGACAACGGCGACGACGCGCCTGTGATGCTCGATCTTACGCCAACGGAATTCTCGCTTCTGGCAACGCTGCTGCGCTCGCCTGCGCACCCGTTTTCCCCGCCAGTATTTACTGGAACACTGCTTGCCGGAAAGCGAGGCGCTGGAGCGCGTGGTGGACACCCATATTTATAACCTGCGTAAAAAACTCGAAGCGGTGGGTATTTCCGGCGTGCTGATCAACGTGCGCGGCGTGGGTTACAGGTTCAGACAGCCATGATAAAAAATCGGCACGCCTCTCTGTGGCGCTGGATTTGCGCGCGCATCCTGGCGCTGGCCATCGGCAGCGTGATCGTCATTGCCACCTGCATGTGGCTGCGCTATGCGGTCCAGAACTACTGGATCATGGGCAGGATGCCGCCGGCAGTCCGGCAGGAGTTTCTTACGCTCAGCCAGAACCCGCAGGCCAATCCGGCCCGCTTCCACACGATTGTGGATACCTGGTGGGGCCTGAGCTATTCCACGCCGTCCATCGCCTCAGCGGACTGGGTCACGGTGGCCCTGCTGGTGCTGGTGATGATCCCGTTTATTGTGGTGATGGGGCTCAAACACGCCCGCCCGCTGGCGCTGCAGTTCAGCCGCCTTCGCGCTGCGGCAAAGGATGTCGCCGAAGGGCAGTTTGGCCGTCAGGCAGAGCTCATCAAGGATGCACCGGCAGAAATGGTCAGCTTTGCGACCGACTTTAACTCCATGACGGGGCAACTGGCCCGCTATGAGAAAGAGCTCCGCGCCTCGCACGTCGCGATGGCGCACGAGCTGCGCTCGCCCCTGACGGCCGCCATCGGGCGTCTGCAGGGCATGCTAGACGGCGTGTTTGATGCCAGCCCGGCGCAGCTGGGCATGGTGATGAAACAGCTCCAGCACCTCAACCGCCTCACCGATGAGCTCCACCTTCTCTCTTTGGCAGACGCGGGTAACCTTGTGCTGGAGGACCAGCCGTTCTGTCTGGATGAGCTGATTCACGAGCGGGCTGCCTGGATCATGCCCCAGGCGGATGCGCATCATTTCAGGATAACGCTGCGTAACCCGCACACCAGCCCCTTCCGGGGCGATGCATTCCGTATGGGGCAGGTCGTTACCATCCTCATGGAAAATGCGCTACGTTACGGACGCGAAGGCGGCCACCTTGAGGTGGCGCTGCATTACGCCAGCGGGCATTACATCCTCGAATTCACCGATGACGGGCCGGGCGTGTCGCCCCAGTTCTTGCCGGAAATGTTTAAACGCTTTAGCCGCGAGGAGCAGTCCCGCGCGCGGCATTCCGGCGGCAGCGGCCTCGGTTTGTCCATCGCCCGGGCGATTTGCGAGGCGCATGGGGGTGAGATTAGCGCGTCATTACCGGAAACCGGCGGCCTTGCGGTGCGCATTTTGTTGCCCTGGCAGCCGTCCGATAATGAAAATCTCCCCTCTTGATAAAGCCTTGACAGAACATCGAATCTTTCTCGACGTAGCGCGCATTTAATAACGCCATTCCCTTTATGGAGCGGCGTTATGTCAGACGAATTTTTTCTCTCCCTCCGCCACTGCCTGCATCATTTGTACGGCGTGGCGCGCACCCTTTCCTGGCTGCATTTTCTTCCCCTGGCCCTGCTTGCGCTGGCGATTTTTCCGCTGGCCGGCTGCGGTGATAAACACGAAAACAAACCTGACCCAGTGCGTAAGGTACGCTACGTCGTCGTTGGCTCCGCCCAATCCCTTCCCGCGCTGGAAAGAACCGGTGAGATCCATGCCCACGATGAAACGACCCTGAGCTTTCGCACCGGAGGCCGGATACTGACGCGTAGCGTTGATATTGGCGACCGGGTCACTGCCGGACAGCTGCTGGCCACGCTTGATAATACGACCGGGCAAAACCAGCTGGACAGCGCCGCGGCCGACTATGAAGGCGCCAAAGCCTCAGCCCAGGTCGCCGCGCTTAACGTCAGTCGCATGCAAAAGCTCATGCCAACGGGTGCGATAGCCCGCACGCAGCTCGACAGCGCCCGGGCTGACTGGCTTGTCGCCCGCGCGCGCTTAAAAAGCAGCGAGGCCGCATGGCGTAACGCGCGGGAAAGCCTGGGCTGGACGCGACTTATCGCTCCACAAGCGGGCGTCATCACGGCCGTGAGCGCCTCTGCGGGACAGGTTGTCAGCGACGGCCAGTCCGTGCTGACGCTGGCGACCGGGGAAGCCCGCGACGTGGCGTTTGATATTGCCGCGCCCGATGCGATCCCGCCTCTGGATAAGGCGGTTTTGCAGGTTTCCCTGCTCGGCGACCCGTCGGTGCAGGCGTCTGCCCTGCTGCGGGATATCACCCCGCAGGCCGATCCTCAGACCCGCACGTGGCGCGTCAGAGCCACCCTGCAAAACCCGCCGGAGGCCATGGCGCTGGGCGCCAGCGTCACCGTGACGTTGCCCTCCGCCGCCCCGCACGGGTACGCGCTTCCCGCGTCGGCGCTGACCCGAGCCGGCGACAAACCGGCGGTTTTCGTGATTACCCCGCAGTCGCGGGCGCAGCTGCGCGTGGTGGTGCCCGTCGGCTATACGGCCACCTCCGTCATGATTGCCTCCGGCCTTGAGCCCGGCGACAGGGTGATTACGGCGGGCGTGAGCACATTACGACCCGGCGAGCCGGTGATGGCCGGAGAGGGTCAGCTATGAACACAGGATCGGAAGCCCAATTTAACCTCTCCGCCTGGGCGCTGAAGAACCAGCAGATGGTCAGCTTTTTCATGCTGCTGGTGATTGCGATGGGCGTGTTCTGCTATGAGAAGCTGCCGCGTAACGAAGATCCGGCATTCACCATTAAAACGGCCGTCGTCTCCGCACAGTGGCCGGGAGCCTCCGTGACGGATACCACCCGCCTGCTGACCGATACGCTTGAAAAAAAGCTGCAGGAAACGCCCTGGCTGGACTATCTCGAAAGTGAAACCCGTGCCGGACGCACCGTTATCCACGTCAACCTCCGTGACGATACGCCCCCGCAACGCGTGCCCGATATCTGGTATCAGGTTCGCAAAAAAATGCAGGACATCGCGCCGTCCCTGCCCGAAGGGGTGCAGGGTCCTGCCGTGGATGACGAGTTTGACGACACGTTCGGCACAATTTACGCCTTTATTCCCGAAGGCTTCACGTTGCGGGAGGTGCGGGATCGCGCAGAGACAATACGGCGCGAACTCATGTCCCTGCCGGATATGGGCAAAACCACCCTGCTGGGCGAACAGCAGGAGCAGTGGGTTCTCGCCTTTTCTCCGGCGCGCCTGGCCGGGATGGGGCTGGATATTCAGGACGTTGCCGACGCCCTCCGGGCGCAAAACGCCGTTGTCCCGGCAGGAACGATGCGTACCGGGCAGGAGAACATGGCGATAAAGGTCAGCGGGGCGCTCACCACCGAAGAGAGTTTGCGCGCCGTCACGCTGCACGTTAACAATCGCTATATTCCGCTGACCGACATTGCCACCGTCACCCGGGAAATCGCTGAGCCACCGGCCCCGGCCTACCGGGTGAACGGCAAACCGGCTATCGGTCTGGCGGTGTCGATGGCACCGACAGGCAACATGCTGCGTTTCGGTGCTGCGCTGAACGCAAAAATGGCGGCCCTCAGCGCCGGGCTGCCGCACGGTATTGAGATGGTGAAAGTCGCCGATCAGTCAGCGGTGGTGAGTGAAGCGGTAAGCGGGTTTATCCGGGTACTTATCGAAGCCGTTGTTATCGTGCTGGCGGTTTCATTTGTCTCGCTGGGTTTGCGGGCCGGACTGGTGGTGGCGACGGCCATTCCGCTGGTGCTTGCCATGACGTTTGTCGGCATGATGCTCGCCGGCATCGGCCTTCAGCGTATCTCGCTCGGGGCGCTGATCATTGCCCTGGGCCTGCTGGTGGATGACGCCATGATCGCCGTCGAAACGATGGTCTCCCGACTGGAAGCTGGGGATTCCCGTCGACTCGCGGCCACCTATGCATTCAAAACGACGGCCTTCCCGATGCTCACCGGTACTCTGGTCATGATTGCCGGTTTTATTCCCGTTGGTTTTGCGGCCTCCAGCGCCGGCGAATACTGCTTCTCTCTGTTTGCGGTGGTGCTCATCGCCCTGCTCTGCTCCTGGGCCGTCGCGATCCTGTTTTCGCCGCTAACGGGCACGTGGCTGCTGCCGGAAAAAGTCAGACATCACGCGGCAGGACCGGGAAGGATCGCGCGCGGGTATGGACGGCTTTTACGCCTGGCGCTCCGCCACCGTCTCGCTACCGTACTGATTGCGCTTGCCGCGCTGGGGCTGTCAGCGTACGGCACGACGTTTATGCAGGGCGAGTTTTTCCCCGCCTCGGACCGGCCCGAGTTGCTGGTCAGCCTGACGCTTCCGGCCAACGCGTCGCAGCCGGAAACGCTCAGAGAGGTGGAAAAGCTGGAAAAAGCGCTGGCCGACAACAGCAATATCGATCGCTTTTCGACGTACGTTGGCTCAGGCGCCATCCGTTTTTACCTGCCGATGGACGTGCTGCTGGAAAATGAAAATATCGCCCAGTTGGTTGTGGTCGCGAAGGATCTTGCGGCGCGGGATCGTCTGCACGCACAGCTCAACACGATCCTGGCGACGCAATTTAGCGACATCATCACGCGCGTGTCGCCCCTTGAGCTGGGGCCTCCCGTCGGCTGGCCCATCAAATACCGGGTGAGCGGGCCGGATTATCTGCAGGTCCGGGCGCTTGCGAACCGTCTCACGGACGCGATTGGCCGCTCCCCGTTCTCACGCGACGTTAACCAGACGGCCGGAGAGCCGGAGAGGGTCATCACCCTTAAGGTGAATCAGACGGCGGCCAGAGCGGCGGGAATATCGTCAGAAAGCCTCGCCCGCACGCTGAATACCGTCTGGTCCGGCAGCGTTGTCACGTCCATCAGAGATAATGACCGCCTTGTCGACGTGGTGCTCAGGGCCGAGGACAGCGCGCGCCAGAGCACCGCCACCCTCTCCTCACTCACGATTCAGGGGAATGACGGTAAAAAAATTCCGCTCAGCGCCGTCGCAACGCCGGTCTGGGGCGTGGACGATCCGGTCATCTGGCGCCGCCAGCGCGTGCCCTTTATCACGGTGCAAACCGACCTCGCCCCGGGGCTGAGGGCTGAAGCGGTATCCGCCGCGCTGCGTCCGGCGGTCGATAAACTGCGCGCGAGCCTGCCCGCAGGTTACAGCATTGAAGAAGGCGGCGCGGTTGCCGAATCGGATAAGGGGAACAGCTCCGTCTTTACCGTTCTTCCGGTGACGCTGGTCATCATGCTGATGCTGCTGATGCTTCAGCTGCGGCGATATTCCCGGATGCTGCTGGCGCTCCTGATGGCCCCGTTTGGTTTACCGGGGATCGTGCTGGCTATGCTGCCTGGCGGCACGCCGATGGGGTTTGTTGCGCTGCTGGGCGTCATCGCCCTGGCGGGGATGATCGTGCGTAACGCGGTAATATTGATTAGCGAGGTTGACAGCAATCTTGCTCAGGGGATGGCAAACGATGCCGCGATTATGGCAGCGGCGGAGCACCGGGCCAGACCCATCTGCCTGACCGCCTGTGCCGCCATTCTGGGGATGATCCCCATCTCTCACCAGGTTTTCTGGGGTCCAATGGCCTATGCCATTATCGGCGGGCTGCTGGCTGCGACGCTGGTGACGCTGACCGTGTTACCCGCGTCGTTTAGCCTGCTGTTACAGTGGGGGGCTCAGCGCAAAGCCGCAGCCGACGGGCCGGGCTGAGTCCCCATCTTTCTCCGATTACGCGGCGGTGAGCGCAAAACGGTCTTTCAGGACATGGCGGATGTTCTCCTCCGCCAGCTGCCGCGTTTCAGTGCCGTTCGCCGTGATGGTTTTCAGCATATCGCCCAGCAAAATCTGGCGTCCTTCCGGGCTGTGCACCACCACCACCCGCTTCTGCACAAAGATCGCATCCGGGTGCGTGGAGTTCAGGTAGTTGGCCGGGACGAAATCAATCCACTCCTGAGGCGTGAGATCGAAGCCGTATTGTCGGGCCCATTCGCCTTCCACCTTCGCCTCGAGCAGATACTCGCCCTCCGCGCTGCGGCTCAGGCGAAACGTGTCGAAATCCTGGGTGATTTCCACGTCAAGCGTGTCCAGCGCCATTGGCGCGCGGATGCCGTAGCTGCCGAAGCCGAGATCGCAAAGCCACTGGCGGCTCTCCACCTCGGCGATGAGCGCCATATGGGTTTTTGGCCGTCGCGCGGGGTAGAACATCGGGCGCGCCGCCACAAAACGGTAAGGTATCCCTAACGCTTCCAGCGCCATGGCAAAAAGCCCGTTCACCTCATAGCAGTCCCCGCCGCGCCCTTTCTTTAGCACCTTCTCGGCAATGTCGTCTGGTGCCAGCGAGACAATTTTCCCCGCCTGCACGTCCAGATTTTCAAAGGGAACGGAAAAGATCTGATGACGCATCAGCGCATGCAGGGTGGACGTATCGGCCGCCGCCGGTCCGGTGTAGTTTATGCGTTTGAAATACGAGGAAATGTCGAAATTATCGCTGTGCATAATGCCTCCTTGTCCTGAACATGCCGGTCACTATAGATGGCGCACATCATTGGCTGTATAGTCAGTTTTATCGAAAATTAGCCTGAACAGATACCCATGTCTGCCCCCTCCCCACACTATCGCCGGATTGCTGAGCGTCTGCGCCTCACGCTCTCTTCAGGCGCATTGCGAATCGGTGACCGGATGATCTCCGCGCGTAAACTGGCCGAACGCGAGCACGTGAGCCTTCCGACGGCGCTGGAGGCCCTTCGCTGCCTTGAGGCTGAAGGGCTGATCGTTGCGCGACCGCGTTCAGGTTATTACATCCGCCAGATCAGCCTCCCTCCGCGCGCGGAGCCCGCGCGTTCCACGCCGGGCCCGGTGCCCGTGACTATGTCCGCCGTGGCCCGGTCGCTGTTCAGCAGTGCAGAAGCCCGGCTGATCCCGCTGGGCGCCGCCCTGCCCGATCCCGCGTGGCTGCCCGGGGAGGCGCTACAGCGGGCGTTACACTCCGTGGGCCGTCGTCTGGACGCGCATGGGCAGAGCTACAGCCTGCCGCCGGGAAGGCGTGATTTACGAAGCAAGATTGCGGCGCGTGCTGCGCAGTGGGGAGCCCGCTTCGGCGCGGACGATCTGATTATTACCGCAGGCGCGACGCAGGCGCTGCGCCTGGCCCTGCGGGCCGTGTGTCAGCCAGGTGATGTGGTGGCGGTGGAGCAGCCCGCCTACTTTGGCACGCTCCTGCTGCTGGAGGATTTAGGCCTGAAGGCGTTAGAAATCCCCACCGATCCTGCTGAAGGTCTGTTACTGGAACCGCTGGCTGACGCCATCCGCTGCCACCGTCCCGCGGCCGTCCTGGCCTCGCCCACCGTGCAAAACCCATTGGGTGCCAGCATGCCCGTCGCGCGCAAGCAGGAACTGGTTGCTCTGCTTGAAGAAGCCGGTATTCCTCTGATTGAGGACGACGTTTACGGTGACCTGGTCGGTGACGGGCAACGTCCTCCGGCCTGCAAAGCCTTCGACCAGAACGGGAATGTGATTTACTGCAGCTCCCTGTCTAAAACGCTTGCACCGGGGTGGCGAATCGGCTGGATTGCCGCCGGACGCTATTACCCGCAGGTCTTGCAGGCCCGCATGGCCGGAGACTGGGCCGGCGCGCCGCTGCTGGAAGCCGCGACGAGCGAGATGCTGGCAAGCGGCGACTACGACCGTCACCTGCGGCGGCTAAAGCGGCGGATCGCAGAGGGAATAGACGCCGTCGTGGCGCGGGTCGAGGCCAGTTTTCCCCCCGGTACCCGCGTAAACGTCCCCGCAGCTGGCTTTCTGCTGTGGGTCGAACTTCCTCCGCAGGTCAACGCGCTGGAGGTGCATCGCCGCGCGCTGGCGAGGGGTATTGGCGTCAGCCCCGGCCCCCTGTTTTCCCCTGGCGCAGAACTCACGCACTTTCTGCGGCTAAACTGTGCAAACGAACCGACGCCCCGCCTGCTCAATGCAGTGGAGCAGATTGGTGCGCTATGCCATGAGCTGGCCGCTTTCACACCAGACTCTCCAGCCATTCGGTAAATACCCGTACCTTGCGGGAGAGATGACGATGTGGGTAGAGCAGTGACAGTTTGCGGTCCGGCGAACGATATTCAGGCAGGACCTCAACCAGCAGGCCGCGGTCAATGTAAGGCTGGAGAAAGAGATTCATTCCCTGCATTACCCCCAGCCCGGCCAGGCCTGCCGCGATGTAGGCCTCGGAATTATCCACCACGAGCTTACCGGGTAGCGCGATCTCCGCAACGCCCTCTGGCGTGGTAAACGTCCACGGCTGAACGTGCCTGCTGCTGTTGTTAATCCAGTTAATCGCCTGATGCTTGCGTAAATCCTCCAGCGTTTCTGGCGTACCGTGTTCAGCCAGCCAGGCCGGGCTGGCGCAGGTCGTGATTTTAATGTTCCCGATTTTACGCGCGATATAGTCGCCGTCGTCCAGCTCGCCCACCCGCAGCACGCAGTCCAGACCGTCCCGCAGCATATCCCGACGGCGGTCAGAGCTGCTCAGGATGATGTCGATATCAGGATGCTGACGATAAAAATCAGGCAGGTTGGGTATCACCCGCAGCGCCGCAAAAGAGATGGGCATATCCACACGCAGCTGGCCGTGTATCGGTCGATCGGCGCCAAACGACTCCAGTAATTCGTCCGCCTGCGCCAGCAGGGGTTTACTGCGGCGATAAAAGGCTTCCCCATCCGGCGTCAGGCTAATCCGACGCGTGGTGCGCTGCAGGAGCCGCGTGCCGCTGTGTTGTTCCAGAAGCTGCAGCGCTTTGGTCACTGCCGGTCGATGGACCTGCAGATTCTCTGCCGCCTGGGTAAGGCTCCCCGAGTCGACAATTTCAATAAAAATCCGAATAGATTCAAAGAGGTTTATTTGCATAAGGGATGTCTTGCCGCGAGCGGGAGAAAATGATTGTTATTGATTTTATAACAGTGATGAATCTTTCTGGCTATTTTTCCTAACAATCTTCCTCTCTACACTCTCCCTCATTCAAACGTAAGGGAGAGTCTGCTATGAAAAATAACCGTATCTGTCAGATCCTGGGTATCGAAAAGCCCGTTATTCAGGGACCGTTATCCTGGCTTACTGATGCCCGTTTAGTGGCCGCGGTCAGCAATGCCGGAGGACTCGGCGTGCTGGGCCCCAACGCCGGTTTAACTGCCGATACCGCGGTCTCCACGCCGGAAGAGACCGCCGAAAAAATGCGGGAAGAAATTCGGAAAACCAAACGGCTGACCGAAAAACCCTTCGGCGTGAACCTGATCCCCACCGCCGTTAATGACGTCTGGACCGGGCCAATTCTTAAGGTGGTAAAAGAGGAAGGCGTCAGGGCCGTGGTGTATACGGGCTATGGGGAAGGCAGCATTATTCCCGCGCTGTTTAGTGACTTAAAAGAGGCAGGTATCGCCATTATCTACCGCGACATCAATCCCACGCCGGAAAATACCCTTCTGGCTGAAGAAATGGGGGCAGACATCATCGTCGCCACCGGTTTTGATGAGGGTGGGACGTTACCCGCGACGGCGCTGGGTACCTTTTCCATCGTGCCGCTGATTGCCGACGCCGTGAAGCACGTCCCGGTGATGGCGGCGGGCGGTATTACCGATCGCCGCACCGCCAGAGCGGCGCATGCATTGGGGGCAGAAGGCGTGTTTGCCGGCTCGGTGTTTATCAGTACCGAAGAAAGCCGCGTGCCGCAGGGGGTCAAAGAGAAAATTGTTGCCGCCAACGGCCTGGACCTGCTGCTTTTCCGCACCGTCCCCCACTACTATCGTTCTCTCCCCGGCAAGCTGGCGGAAAAACTGGCGGCGATGGATAAAGCTGGCGCAAGCAACGAAGCGCTGGGCAAGGCGATGGGCGGATTACGGGGCCTGCGCCTGGGCATGCTGGAAAATAATACCGATGAAGGGTATATCGCGCTCGGCACGGGGATTGGGAATATCCGCAGCGTGAGAAGCGTGGCCGAGGTTGTCGATGCGTTAACGGTTGAGTAAGCCCTTAACCCTGATGCTATGGGCGCTGCACAGGAGCAGCGTCCGCAAACCGTCTGCGGTTCTTTTTCATAGATTGAGGATTGCGCGTTCTTTAACCACAGCGTCAGGATTGGCACGTTTTACCGCTACCAGAAAAGCCGTGAAGTTATGATTCCAGAGGGTGAGATTGTTATAAAACTGCACCTGCTTTTCATTTGCACCATCACGGTAAATAACAATCCAGACCCGTCTGCTGTTTATCTCTGTATTCCCCGGTCTGATTTTAATGATGTTAGCCAGCGCAATTTTACGGGTGGCGTTGTTTTTAACTTCATATAAAAACTGGTCATCATAAAACCAGGTTTTACCTGCATTTCCGCCAAATATTGAGGGACTGGCAGAGATCTTTTTCATCCCGTTACGGTCTGAAATGATACGTTTTGCCTGGCGAATGCGTCTGACCAAAAAGCTTAACAGAATGAGAAGCGCAATGAGGGGCAGAGCGACTGATATCATTTTTAGACTTTCGTGCATATCCCTGCCCCACAATACATTCATTTTAACGCGTGAGTATAACGCGCCGATCGTTGATGACAACAACCCTTACGGTCAGGGAATAATCCGCGCGGCTCTCAACTGCGCGAACAGGTGGAAAAACATCTCATCCGTCGCCTGCATTTGCGTAAAGCCCGCCCTGCGCAGCTTGCTCCCGTCACCAAACATGTCGTAGTCCCAGCTAAAGACAAAATCGGCAAACCGCCCGTCGCTCAGCTGCAGAATATCCGCTTCCACCAGCCGCTCTCCGGCAAGCTCGCGCCATACGCCGCGATAGTCCGTAAACAGCTGATGAAATGACAGCCTCACCGGCGGTGCAGAGTCCAGGTCAAACCAGCGTGCGATGCGCGGCCAGAGCTCGCTCCAGCGCCAGATATCACCATTATTCACGTTGAACGCCTGATTCTGTGCCGCAGGTGACGCGGCGGCCCACAGAGTGGCGTCGGCCAGCAGCCCGGCGTCTGTATGGTCAACGATACTGTGCCAGGTCTGTTCCGAACCGGGAAAACGCAACGGTAAACCCAGCGCCTTGCACAGGGAGGCGTACAGGGCAATGCTCAGCGCAAGGTTCATGGCATTGCCCGGTACCGCACTCCCTACCACGCCCGGCCTGATGGCATTCCAGTGCCAGCGCTTTCCCCGCTGAAACTGGCTGAGCCACGCAAGCTGCGCGGCGTTAAATTCGGCACCCGGTACGCCGGGATCGCTTTCGCGCGCCGGGGTTTTAAACGGCCCCAGATGCGCGCCGTAGACCTTGTACCCCTGCATCAGGCTTACCGTCTGCAAAGGTGCCGTTTTTTCGAGGATGCTGACCAGATTACGCAGCATGGTGACGTTCGGCTCAACCATGTCTTCCCAGTTCGCCGCGTTCGCCCAGGCGCTGTAAAAGAGATGGGTGGCACCGTCCAGGGAGCGCAGCGCCCGGGCGCTGTCCTTTTCATCCAGTAAATCGATCTTGACCATCGGAATGCCGTCAGGATGCGACCCGGCATGGCGGCTAAGGCCGATCACCTGCCACTGATGGTGCAGGAGCGTGTTGACCATCTGTCTGCCGACAATGCCGCTGGCGCCCGCGACCAGGGCGACGTTGTGTTGCTGCCTATTATTCATGGTATTTCTCCGGAAAGGGTGACAGACGCAGTGTGATATATTATTTTTTCTGGAGATATCCCATGAAACCGATGGCACTTATAAGCAAAATCATTAAATGAATAATAAGCTCAATGCCATTTCTACTTTTCTGCGCGTCGCTGAAGCGGGCTCGTTTTCAGCGGCTGCCCGTCAGACCGGTATTAAGCAGTCCGCCGTCAGTCAACAGATCGCGGCGCTTGAGGAATCGCTGGGTGTGGTACTGCTGCACCGTACGACGCGTACGATGAAGCTGACCGAACAAGGGGAACGCTACCGGCGTGATATGCAGCTCGTGCTGGACGCCATGGGGGAAGCGGAGAGGCGTTTACATCCTGTCGATCATAGCGTTCAGGGACGCGTCCATGTCCAGTTGCCGAGCGGCCTGGGGCAGATCATTTTGCCGCATCTGCTGGCGCTACAGCGCCTGCATCCCGAACTGCAGCTGATGCTTTCCCTGGATGACCGCCTTGCCGATCTGGTGGCGGAGGGCGTGGATGTCGCGATACGGCTGAGCAGCGAGCCTCCGCAGGCGCACGCGGCTCGCGTGCTGGGGCGTATTGAAGCTGCACTGTTTGCCGCTCCCGGTTTTCAGGCGGTACACGCGGTCAGCGAACTGGCGACGCTCCCACACGTGCGGTTCAGCGGCATTCCGCTGGATGCCCCCCTGCGCCTGATTTCTGACGAGGAAACGGTCGAGGTCAACGTGAATACCGTTTTCCGTGCCAACACCAGCGACGCGCTGCTGCAGGCGCTGGAATCCGGCATGGGTATCGGCGGCATGCAGCGACCGCTCGTGGCCAGGGCTCTGCAGGCGGGCAAGCTGGTACCGGTGCTGCCCGACTGGCGGTTACCCGATCGCTTCCTCTATGCCGTTTATCCTGATGCCCGCTTTATTCCGCAGCGCGTCAGAAAGGTCGTCAGCGTGATTGAGCAATTACTGCCTGAGATCGCGACCCACAACGCCACAAAATAACCGCCTTTTACCTCGCCACCGGTAAATCCGCGTACCGCGTCGTATAGGCCGGTGACAACATCTCTCGCTTCATGGCCCACGGTTTCTCAATCCCCTGCCCGGCGAACCATATCTTCCCTTTGCCGGAGTGATTGACGCTGTCGATCATCTCCATCAGCGCCGCGCTGTTGGCGCGCAGGCGATTGTCGTCAAACAGATTAAGCTGAGCGACACCGCTGCTGAAAAAGTCCGCCAGCATGACCCCAGCCTTCATATAGCGATACCCGTCGAGCCATATCCGCCCCAGCGCCTCCGTGGCGGCACGGATGATATCCCGCGAGTCATTGGTGGGCGTCATCAGGGTGACCGAAGCCTGATTACCGTAATAAATTTCGTTGTCCGCATGCGGGCTGGTGCGCACAAACACGCTGATAAAACGACAGTATTGATGCTCGCCGCGCAGTTTCTCTGCGGCGCGTTCCGCGTAGGCGCAAATCGCCTGGTGCATCTCTTCATATTGCGTAATGCGATGACCAAACGAACGGCTACAGATGATTTGCTGCTTCGTGGGGGTGTACTCTTCAAGGTCTAGACAGGGCTCGCCGCGAAGCTCGCGCGCCGTACGCTCCAGCACCACGTTAAAATGTTTGCGAATGACCCACGAGGAGGCCTCCGCCAGCTCCAGCGCCGTGGTAATCCCCATCGCGTTCAGTTTTTTCGTGATGCGCCGCCCTACGCCCCATACCTCCTCTACCGGAACCTTTGCCAGCAGTTTACGCTGCCGCTCGCGGCCCGACAGATCGACCACGCCGCCGGTACTGGCCCACCGTTTCGCCGCATAATTGGCCAGCTTTGCCAGCGTTTTTGTCGGGGCAATGCCGACGCCAACGGTTAAACCCGTGTTTTTAAAGACCTGCGTGCGCATCTGGTGTCCGAACGCGTCCAGCGACATGCAGTTACCGATCCCTGAAACGTTCACGAACGCCTCGTCAATCGAGTAAATTTCTATGGCCGGAGCCAGATCCGTCAGCGTCTGCATCACCCGACTGCTGAGGTCGGCATACAGCGCATAGTTCGAACTGAAGACGTAAACCCTCGCCGGAAAAAGCTTCTCTTTGAATTTAAAATAGGGCTCACCCATTTTTATGCCGAACTGCTTTGCCTCCCGCGAGAGTGAAATGATGCAGCCGTCGTTGTTGGACACCACCACGATGGGCTTCCCCTCCAGATCGGGGCGGAATACCTTCTCGCAGGAGGCATAGAAGCTGTTCACATCAACCAGCGCGAACATGTTTATGCGTTTTAAGCGTGTGGGTGACGACGCCGAAGATCTGCAGTTCCTCTTCGGAATGAAAGGTAATCGGCTGATAGCGGGCGTTATGTGGCAACAGCCTCAGCACCGGGCGCGTCTGTAGCTCTTTCACCGTAAACTCACCGGCGACCGACGCCACGACGATATCCCCATGTTCGGCATTTAACGAGCGGTCAACCACCAGCAGATCGCCGTCGCCAATCCCCGCGCCAATCATGGAGTCTCCACTCACCTTGATAAAATAGGTCGCACTGGGGTGCCTCACTGCCAGCCGGTTAAGATCGAGACGATCCTCCACATAATCCTGCGCCGGGCTGGGAAACCCACAGGCAACACGTTCTAAAAACAAAGGTAGTTCAATGATTTGTTTTGGTTGATAAGAAAAGAGAGTGTCCATGATGCCTTTCTCGCCATATACTGTATATAAATACAGTATTACGGATTATGGTCAGGGATCAAGGTCATTTCCGGAAGCGAACCCAAACGCGTTGAAGTGTCAGAAGATTTAAAACGCGCAAAGCCCGGAAGCACATGTCGGGCTTTGCGCCTGTGACGATCAGTCCATCAGCGTATTCAATGTTTCCAGCGCGTCAGGCGGCAGCTGCAGTTCCCCCGCCGCGAGGTTTTGCCGCAGATGCGCCACGGAAGAGGTGCCCGGGATCAGCAGGATATTCGGAGAACGCTGCAGCAGCCATGCCAGCGCAACCTGCATTGCCGTGACGCCCAGTGAATCCGCGACAGCCTTCAGCCCGGACGATTGCAGCGGCGTAAAGCCGCCCAGTGGGAAGAACGGCACATACGCAATCCCCTGCTGCGCGAGCAGATCCACCAGCGCATCATCACCCCGGTTCACAATGTTGTACATGTTCTGCACGCACACCACCTGCACCATCTTCTGCGCTTCCGCGACCTGGGTGGCCGTGACGTTGCTCAAACCAATATGCCGCACCAGCCCCTGCTGCTGTAATTCTGCCAGGGTGGAGAGCGGTTCAGCAATCGACCCTTCCGCTGGCCCGTGCGCGCTAAACATGATCCGCAGATTCACCACGTCCAGCACGTCCAGCTGCAGATTACGCAGGTTGTCATGCACCGCCTGCGTCAGCTCCTGCGCGGAAAAGGCCGGCAGCCAGGCACCTTTGTCGTTGCGACGGGCGCCAATCTTGGTGACGATCGTCAGATCGTCCCGGTAAGGATGAAGCGCCTCGCGGATCAGCTGGTTGGTGACATGAGGGCCATAAAAATCACTGGTATCAATGTGGTTCACCCCCGCCGCCACGGCCTCGCGTAACACGTCCAGCGCGGCCTGCTTATCCTTCGGCGGCCCAAAGACGCCCGGCCCGGCCAGCTGCATCGCGCCATAGCCCAGCCGTTTCACCGTCCGCGTCCCGAGCGCGTATGTCCCGCTTTTATCAATGCTGCTCATGTTGACCTTCCTCATAAAAATGATCCGGATTTACAACAGGTTCCCAAAAGGGCCCCTTAGTTAAGCGCGAGTTAATTAAAGTTTACATTCTCTACGACGATAGTAATGAAGTAACCCTGCATCTTCTCTAACGGACGACCGCTATGCTGAAAAATCTGCACGTGATTACCGGTATTATCTTTGCCCTCACCATATTCTGCCTGCTGCAAGTTGTCACGGGAGGGTTGTTCTACTCTGCCGTCAGTAACGATCGCCATAACTTCCAGAACTCCGGCGTGCTCAATGCCCAGCAGGAAAGCCTGAGCGACAGCGTGAACACGCTGGTGAAAACGCGCGTCACCGTCACCCGCGTGGCGATCCGCTACCTGAAAAACCAGCGTGACCCGGCTTCCCTGGCGGCGATCAATAAACTGCTGGGCACCGCAGGCGACTCGCTGGCAAAAGCCGAAGCCTATAACAAAGAGTGGCAGAAACTGCCGCAGGTTAAGGGCCAGGAGGCGGCATTGACCGACGAGATGCAGAAATCCTGGAACCAGATGCACGAAGTCATGCGTTTATCGATTGAGTATCTGCGCGCCGACAACTATCAGGCCTATGGCGATCTGGACGCCCAGCAGGCGCAGGACGATATGGAAGCGGTTTATAACCGCTGGCGCGCCGAAAACAACACCCTGCTGAAGGCCGCAACCGAAGAGAATCAGAGCAGCTTCACGCAGATGCAGTGGACGCTGGCGGCAATTCTGCTGGCCGTTATCGCGGTTCTGGTGGTCATCTGGCAGGGTTTACAGCACCTGCTGTTAAAACCACTCCACTCCATTATGGACCATATTCGCGCCATTGCAGGAGGCGACCTGACGCAGGAGATCGCTATCTCGGGCCGCAATGAGATGGGTCAGCTGGCCGCGGGCCTGCATGAGATGCAGCAGTCGCTGGTGACCACCGTCAGCGCCGTACGCGGAAGTACCGATTCCATCTACACCGGCGCAGGCGAAATTGCCGCAGGAAGCAACGATCTTTCCGCCCGCACCGAGCAGCAGGCCGCCTCGCTCGAGGAGACCGCCGCCAGCATGGAAGAGCTGACCGCGACGGTTAAACAGAACTCCGATAACGCCCGTCAGGCCACGCTGCTGGCGAAAAACGCCTCTGAAACGGCCGCGCGCGGCGGTCACGTCGTGGATAACGTGGTTCGCACCATGAACGAGATCGCCGACAGTTCGCAGCAAATTGCGCATATTACCGGCGTGATTGACAGCATCGCGTTCCAGACGAACATTCTGGCGCTTAACGCCGCGGTGGAAGCGGCACGCGCCGGGGAACAGGGACGTGGTTTTGCGGTTGTCGCAGGCGAGGTCCGGACCCTGGCGAGCCGCAGCGCGCAGGCGGCGAAAGAGATCAAAGGGCTTATCGAGAACTCCGTCAGCCGGGTGAATACCGGTTCTGAGCAGGTTAGCGAGGCAGGCACCACCATGAAGGAGATCGTCGCCGCCGTGACCCGCGTGACCGATATCATGGGCGAGATTTCCTCTGCCTCTGACGAGCAGAGCCGCGGCATTGAGCAGGTGAGCCTGGCCGTTTCGCAGATGGACAGCGTGACGCAGCAAAACGCCGCGCTGGTGCAGGAGTCCGCCACGGCGGCAGCGGCGCTGGAAGATCAGTCCGAACAGCTGCGCCAGGCGGTGGCCGCGTTTCGTCTGAACGGCAAAGAAAAAGCGGTAGCTCCACGTCCGGCCAGCGTGAAAACGACTCAGCTGTTGCGCCCGGCAACCGCAAACGCCGCCACCGACAGCAACTGGGAAACCTTCTGAATCACCGGCGGGCGAGGAGATCGCCCGCTAGCGGCTGCGCTTGGCGTGCCGCTCCCAGTTCTCCTGTTTTGCTTCATCGGATTTACGCAGTGAAACGTAGCATGCCCCGCTGCCGCCGTGATGCGGCAGCGCCACGCAGAAGGCCTGCACTTCCTCGAACTCGGTTAACCAGCGCGCCAGATAGCTGCGCACCACATTAGGATGCGAGTTCTGCTCGCGCCCTTTTCCGTGAATGATAATCAGATTGCGTAACCCGTCACGTCCGGCCTGGCGAATAAAAGAATAGAGCATCTGACGGCAGCGTTCGGCGGGCTGACGCAGGAGGTTTAAGCTGGCCTGGCGGGCATATTTACCCGAGCGCAGCTTCTCGATAACGCCCTGCTGCACCCCTTCGCGCTGGAACGCCAGCGGTTCTTCCAGGGGAAGAAGGTCAAGAAAATCCAGCGTCAGGAAGTTATCCAGCTGTTCACAATCCACCTCCTGGCGCGCCCGCGTATTGCGGCTGGGCTGCCAGTGAATATCCGGGCCACGCTTCAGCGGCTGGACATCTTCCATGGCGTCAAGAAAAAAGGATTTGTCGTCAGGGTTCATGGATATCCTCCGGCTACAACTGAGGACGGTACTATACCTGTGCCCGAGACAGGCCTCAATCACCGTTACAGGCCGTCGTGCGCAACAAATATTAACCTGATGAATATATATAGTATTTATAAAATGGATTTAAATACAACTTAACTAAAATTTCAGCAAAGATGAAATAAGTGATTTGTGTTAAATTTTCGTAAAATCAAACACTCGACATCCTTTCTTTTTGCGGAAAAGGTGTTATACCTAAATATACCTGCTTCATGGATATAATATTCAGGATTGGCGAAAGGACGCACTGCTGTGTGTACTGGAGGATCTGTCTGATGTCGGGCAGATCCTGTTTTTTTTATTATCTCACTTTCACGCCACGATTATTTTCCTCGCTTCCCGTCTGAACTGTGTAATTAACGATTCAGCCAGGGGCGTCTGACGTGAATCACGGCGCTGAATTAAATAATATGCTGCTTTTGGAAGCGATTCGACAACCGGTAGCATGACCAGACGGTGCGCCAGCAGCGGGTCACAGCCTAACTCCTGCGGCAATATGCTTAGAAAATCACTTTGTGCAACCAGGCTTATGCAGGAAGAAAAGGTTTCGCAGACCACACCAATTCGCGGTATTTGCGAGCGATGGCTAAATACCTCTTCTAACTGCTTATAATAACTTCCCCGCGGCGTCGGCATTGTCCAGTTATAATGCAGGAGTTCGTTAATCGACGTTGCCCCCGTTGCCGGATGCCCTTCGCGACAAAATACCGCAAATGGCTTCTCAAAGAGTTTTTCAAACGTAAATTCCTGGTCGTAAGGTCCCTGATAATAAGTATTGATGGTGAAATCCAGCTCTCCCTGCCGTAATTCGTTGATCATCGACACCAGCTGCCCTTCCATTATCCGCACTTTGACCTGCGGATGTTGGGCATGAAAGCGGGTGATAACGGCGGGCATCAGGCTGCGCGAAACGCTGGCCCCCATCCCGATGTTGATCTGCCCGGCCTGTTCCCCCTGCCGCTGACGAATGTCATCCTGCGCCGCGCGCAGCTCTTCCAGAATTAGCCGGGCGCGCTGGTAAAAGCCCTCACCGCATTCGGTCAACGCCACGCCCTTACTCCTGCGCACGAAAAGCTGCGCCGCCATGCCCTCCTCCAGCTCTTTGATGGATTTGGTCAGCGCCGGCTGCGAAAGATTCAGCGTCCTGCTGGCACCGCGAATGCTGCCCTGACGTGCGACTTCAACAAACGCCCGGAGATGATGGAATTTAACCTGAAATGACATAGCCCGACCGATAACCGTTGTTTATCAGAGTAAAGAAACTGTCATCTACTTTACTGGAAAGGGATGTGCGAGGGTAATTCCTGAACGGTTAAAACTGTGAAAAATCGGTTAGTGATAAGTAAAAACTATCACAGCGTGAAGCAGTTCACATATTTTCATGATGACAGGAACAGATATGGACACACTGGCGCAGTACATCCAGACGTTAACCCCGCAGCTGAGCGCGTGGCGTCGCGATTTTCACCATTTTGCGGAATCCGGCTGGGTAGAGTTTCGTACCGCCGCGAAAGTCGCGGAGACCCTGGATACGCTGGGTTACGCGCTGGCGATGGGGCGCGACGTGGTCGATGCCGAAAGCCGGATGGGGATGCCCGACGAAGCAACCCTGGCGCGAGAGTTTGCCCGCGCGCGGGCGCAAGGCGCGCCTGAGAAATGGCTGGCGCCGTTTGAAGGCGGCTTTACCGGCATTGTCGCCACCCTGAATACCGGCCGCCCTGGCCCAACCCTGGCGTTTCGCGTGGACATGGACGCCCTTGATTTAAGCGAAGCGCTCGACGACAGCCATCGCCCGTTCCGCGACGGGTTTGCCTCCTGCAATCCGGGTATGATGCACGCCTGCGCGCACGACGGCCACACCACCATTGGTCTGGGACTGGCACAGGTGCTTAAGCAGAATGAAGCCCGGCTCAACGGCACCATTAAGCTGATCTTCCAGCCTGCTGAAGAAGGCACGCGCGGCGCGCGCGCCATGGTTGCCGCCGGGGCGCTGGATGACGTGGACTATTTCACGGCCATTCATATTGGTACCGGCGTTCCTGCCGGTACGGTGATCTGCGGCAGCGATAACTTTATGGCCACCACCAAGTTCGACGTGAGCTTCACCGGCGTGGCCGCACACGCGGGCGGTAAGCCGGAGGACGGGCGTAACGCCCTGCTCGCCGCCGCGCAGGCCGCCCTCGCCCTGCACAGCATCGCTCCGCACAGCGACGGCGCATCCCGGGTGAACGTCGGCGTGATGCAGGCGGGCAGCGGGCGCAACGTGGTGCCCGCGAATGCCCTGATCAAAGTTGAAACCCGCGGCGAAAGCGAAGCGATTAATCAGTATGTCTTTGAACGCGCGCAGGCCGTCATTACCGGCGCGGCGGCGCTCTATGGCGTGAGCGCGGAGATGCGCCTGATGGGGGCTGCCACCTCCAGCGCGCCGACACCGGCGTGGGTGGATTATCTGCGCGAACAGGCGTGCCAGGTTTCCGGGGTTGTTCATGCCATCGATAAGGTGAAAGCGCCAGCGGGTTCCGAAGACGCCACGCTGATGATGGCCCGCGTGCAGCAGAACGGCGGCATGGCGTCCTATATGGTGTTTGGTACGGATTTGAGCGCCGGACATCACAACGAAAAATTCGACTTCGATGAGCAGGTCATGACTATCGCCATCGAAACGCTGGCGCGAACAGCGCTCAATTTCCCGTGGACGCGAGGTGTGTGATGCAGGAGAACTACGCTTTTATTGCCGATGCGATCGACACGCGATGTCGGACGTTAACCGATATTGCCGACGCGATCTGGGATCGTCCCGAAACCCGCTTTGAAGAGTTCTGGTCCGCCGAACGGCTGGCCAGCGAGCTGGAAGCAGAAGGCTTCACGCTGACCCGCGAGGCAGGCGGTATTCCCAATGCCTTTATCGCCAGCTTCGGCAGCGGAAAACCGGTTATCGCCCTGCTGGGCGAGTACGACGCGCTGGCCGGGTTAAGCCAGCAGGCACACTGCGCGACCGCGCAAACCGCCACGCCGGGGGCTAACGGCCACGGCTGCGGACATAACCTCTTAGGCACCGCGGCGCTTGCGGGCGCGGTGGCGGTGAAAAGCTGGCTGGAGCAGCACGGCGGCAGCGGAACGGTGCGTTTTTACGGCTGTCCCGGTGAAGAAGGCGGCTCCGGGAAAACCTTTATGGTGCGCGAAGGGCTGTTTGATGACGTCGATGCGGCCGTCACCTGGCACCCGGAAGCCTTTGCCGGGATGTTTAACGTCAGCACGCTGGCGAATATTCAGGCCGCCTGGCGTTTTCACGGCGTGGCGGCGCACGCGGCCAACTCTCCTCACCTGGGACGCAGCGCCCTGGACGCCGTGACGCTGATGACCACCGGCACCAACTTCCTTAACGAACACATCATCGAGAAAGCGCGCGTCCATTACGCCATTACCGACACCGGCGGGATTTCGCCCAACGTGGTGCAGGCGCAGGCCGAGGTGCTGTACCTGATCCGCGCCCCGGAGATGGCGGATGCGCAGCAGATCTACGAGCGCATCGAGAAAATCGCCCAGGGCGCGGCGCTGATGACCGAAACCACCGTCGAATGCCGCTTTGATAAAGCCTGCTCCAGCTACCTGCCGAACCGCACGCTTGAGGCGGCGATGTATCGCGCCCTGCAGCACTACGGCACGCCGGAGTGGACCGACGAAGAGCGAGAGTTTGCCCGTGAGATCCGCGCCACGCTGACGCCCAACGATCTGCAAAATAGCCTGAAAAATATTGCCGCCACGGGTGGTGAAGCGGGTAAAGCCTTTGCCCGCCGTCATCAGGCGACGCTGCTGGTGGATGAAGTCGCGCCTTATGCCGTCACCGACAACGTGCTGGCAGGTTCAACCGACGTGGGTGACGTCAGCTGGAAAATGCCGGTCGCCCAGTGCTTCAGCCCCTGCTTTACCGTCGGCACGCCGCTGCATACCTGGCAACTGGTATCTCAGGGGCGAACCTCTATTGCCCACAAAGGCATGCTGCTGGCCGGGAAAGTGATGGGCGCGACCGCGCTCAATCTGCTGCAGGACGCCGCGCTGCTGAAAAAATGCCGTGAAGAGTTCGAACAACAAATAGAAGAAAAACCGTACGTGTGTCCGATCCCACGAGGCGTGACACCGTCACCTTTAAAATAAAAAAACACAACACAACAACACAACACTTCCGAGGAACGCCCATGAGTATGTCATCCATACCTTCGCATTCCCCATCCGGTAAGCTCTATGGCTGGGTTGAAAGGATCGGCAATAAAGTGCCGCACCCTTTCCTGCTTTTTATCTATCTGATTGTGATTTTGATGGTCGCCACCGCCGCGCTCTCCGCCTTTGACGTCAGCGTGCGCAGCCCGGCCGACGGCAGCCTGGTGGCGGTGAAAAACCTGCTGAGCATTGAAGGGCTGCACTGGTTTTTACCCAACGTGATAAAAAACTTCAGCGGATTCGCCCCGCTCGGCGCCATTCTGGCGCTGGTGCTGGGCGCCGGGCTGGCTGAACGCGTCGGCCTGTTGCCCGCATTGATGGTGAAGATGGCTTCTCACGTCAGCGCGCGCTACGCCAGCTACATGGTGCTGTTTATCGCCTTCTTCAGCCATATCTCCTCCGACGCCGCGCTGGTGATCATGCCGCCGATGGGGGCGCTGATCTTCCTCGCCGTCGGGCGCCACCCCGTGGCGGGCCTGCTGTCCGCGATTGCGGGGGTGGGCTGCGGTTTTACCGCTAACCTGCTGATCGTGACCACCGACGTGTTGCTCTCGGGCATCAGTACGGAGGCGGCGAAAACCATTGATGCGGCCATGCACGTCAGCGTGATCGACAACTGGTACTTTATGGCAAGCTCGGTCATTCTCCTGACGATTGTCGGCGGGCTGATTACCGATAAGATCATTGAGCCGCGCCTGGGCAAATGGGAAGGCCGCAGTGATGAAAAGCTGGAAACCCTGAGCGAAGCGCAGCGCTTCGGCCTGCGCGTAGCGGGGATTGTCTCGCTGGCGTTTATCGCCGCGGTGGCGCTGATGGTGGTGCCGGAAAACGGCATATTGCGCGATCCGGTTAAACATACGGTCCTGCCCTCGCCGTTTATTCAGGGCATCGTGCCGCTGATTATCCTCTTCTTCTTCGTTGTTTCGCTCGCCTACGGTATCGCCACCGGCAAAATCCGCCGCCAGGGTGACCTGCCGCAGCTGATGATCGAGCCGATGAAGGAGATGGCGGGCTTTATCGTGATGGTGTTCCCGCTGGCTCAGTTTGTGGCGATGTTTAACTGGAGCAACATGGGCAAATTTATGGCCGTTAGCCTGACCGACGCGCTGGAGGCTGCCGGGCTAAGCGGCGTACCGGCGTTTGTCGGCCTGGCGCTGCTCTCCTCCCTGCTGTGCATGTTTATCGCCAGCGGCTCCGCCATCTGGTCGATTCTGGCCCCGATCTTCGTGCCGATGTTTATGATGCTGGGATTCCACCCGGCGTTTGCCCAGATCCTGTTCCGCATTGCCGACTCCTCGGTTATTCCGCTGGCACCGGTTTCGCCGTTTGTTCCGCTGTTTTTGGGCTTCCTCCAGCGCTATAAACCCGAGGCCAAACTGGGTACCTACTATTCGCTGGTTTTACCCTACCCGCTTATCTTTTTAGGGGTATGGCTGGTGATGCTGGTGGCATGGTATCTTGTCGGCCTGCCGATTGGGCCGGGGATCTACCCGAGGCTGAACTAAGGGAATGAGGATGCTGAGATTACTCGAAGACAAGATTGCGACGCCGCTTGGGCCGCTGTGGGTGATCGCGGACGAGCAGTTTTGCCTGCGCGCCGTTGAGTGGGAAGAGCACAGCGACCGCATGGAAGAACTGCTTGCGATTCACTACCGCGCCCAAGGGTATGAACGTATTCGCGCCACCAATCCGGGTGGACTGAGCGACAAGCTTGCGGCGTACTTCGAAGGCGATCTCAGCATCATCGACACGCTGCCCACCGCCACGGCGGGCACGCCTTTTCAGCGCGAAGTGTGGCAGGCGCTGCGGGCCATTCCCTGCGGGCAGGTGATGCATTACGGCCAGCTCGCGGCGCAGTTAGGTCGCGCTGGGGCCGCACGCGCCGTAGGTGCCGCGAACGGCTCTAATCCGGTCAGCATCGTGGTGCCCTGCCATCGTGTTATTGGCCGCAACGGCACCCTGACCGGCTATGCCGGTGGCGTGCAGCGAAAAGAGTGGTTGCTGCGTCACGAAGGGTATCTCTTACTCTAGTTCCCAGGCTTTTTGTGCTTAATTTTCTTCCGGTTAGGCTAAAAATCCATAATCAAGCTGTGGAATTTCAAGAAGATGGCGACACATTGCCGTCTCTTGTCCTTATTGAGGGTTTGTCAGGCTTACGTACTTACCAAAAAGATGTTAAAATTGACCAATATCAATTAAGGCTTGAGCAAACCTATGATCCCGGAAAAGCGAATTATACGACGCATTCAGTCTGGCGGTTGTGCTATCCATTGCCAGGATTGCAGCATCAGCCAGCTCTGTATCCCGTTTACCCTGAATGAGCATGAACTCGATCAGCTTGATAATATTATCGAGCGTAAAAAGCCTATTCAGAAAGGGCAGACGCTGTTTAAAGCGGGAGACGAACTGAAATCGCTCTATGCTATCCGTTCTGGCACCATCAAGAGCTACACCATCACCGAACAGGGCGATGAGCAGATCACCGGCTTCCATCTGGCGGGTGACCTGGTAGGCTTTGATGCCATCGGTACGGGCCACCACCCGAGCTTTGCTCAGGCACTCGAAACCTCGATGGTTTGCGAAATTCCGTTTGAAACTCTGGACGATCTGTCCGGCAAGATGCCTAACCTGCGTCAGCAGATGATGCGTCTGATGAGCGGTGAGATCAAAGGCGATCAGGACATGATTCTGCTGCTTTCCAAAAAGAATGCAGAAGAGCGCCTGGCCGCGTTTATCTACAACCTCTCCCGCCGCTTCGCCGAGCGTGGCTTCTCGCCGCGTGAATTCCGTCTGACCATGACGCGTGGCGATATCGGTAACTACCTGGGTCTGACCGTGGAAACCATCAGCCGTCTGCTGGGTCGTTTCCAGAAAAGCGGGATGCTGGCCGTTAAGGGTAAATACATCACTATCGAAAACGGTGAAGCGCTGGCCGTTCTTGCCGGGCACGCCCGCAACGTGGCGTAAACGCCATACGTATACTGCCAGACCGATAAATTTTCCTGATTTATGGGTCTGGCCTGTTACCCCGTCTTATATCTGCACTTTTCACCGTAGCACGTCCCCACACAACACCCAAAAGGGTCTCGTTGAGGTTATGAATTGAGAGAAAGTCTGTTTTTCGTTTCAGTCGTGATTGCCTCAGTGACCTTTATCTTCATCTGGATCATGCTTGTCGGCCCAATGAAGGGGGAGGAAAAAACCTACGTTCAGGACTCCACGACCTTTGCGATAGCGGTGATGGTGCTGCTGTTTATTGCGTTTATCGCGGTAACGACCACGGTGCTTTTCCTCTGATAAATTTTCATGAATTATTGATCTGGCAAAAGCTCTCCTCTGTTTCATTCAGGATATATAGGTTACTCTTTTAATTACAGACTGTGGTGACAGTAGTAAGGAGACCTGTATGGCCAAGTATCAAAACATGCTGGTAGCAATCGATCCGAATCAGGACGATCAGCCGGCATTACGACGTGCTGTGTATTTACATCAACGGATTGGTGGCAAAATCAAAGCGTTTTTGCCGATCTATGACTTCTCGTATGAGATGACCACCCTTCTGTCGCCTGACGAGCGCACCGCTATGCGTCAGGGCGTCATCAGCCAGCGTACCGCGTGGATCCGCGAACAGGCGAAGTATTACCTGGAAGCGGGTGTGCCCATTGATATTAAAGTGGTCTGGCACAACCGACCTTTCGAAGCCATCATTCAGGAAGTCGTTTCCGGTGGGCACGATCTGCTGCTGAAGATGGCGCACCAGCACGACAAGCTGGAATCCGTGATCTTCACCCCGACCGACTGGCACCTGCTGCGTAAATGCCCTTGCCCGGTCTGGATGGTGAAAGACCAGCCGTGGCCTGAAGGCGGGAAAGCCGTTGTGGCGGTAAACCTCGCCAGCGAAGAGGATTACCATAACTCGCTGAACGAGAAGCTGGTGAAGGAGACCCTCCAGCTTGCCGACCAGGTCAACCACACCGAAGTGCATCTGGTAGGTGCCTATCCGGTTACCCCGATTAACATCGCCATTGAGCTGCCGGAATTTGACCCGAGCGTGTATAACGACGCCATCCGCGGTCAGCACCTGCTGGCCATGAAAGCGCTGCGCCAGAAATTCAGCATCGATGAGAAGATGACCCACGTGGAAAAAGGGCTGCCTGAAGAGGTGATCCCGGACCTGGCTGAACACCTGCAGGCGGGGATTGTGGTGCTGGGTACCATTGGCCGTACCGGTATTTCTGCCGCCTTCCTCGGCAACACCGCCGAGCAGGTGATCGACCATCTGCGCTGCGACCTGCTGGTCATCAAGCCGGATGAGTACCAGACGCCGGTTGAGCTTGACGATCCGGAAGACGATTGACCCGCAAGATGAAAAAAAAACCGTCGGCGAACCGGCGGTTTTTTTTTGCCGGGTGGCGGCTACGCCTTACCCGGCCTACGGGTTTGGTAGGCCCGGTAAGCTTGCGCCACCGGGCTTTACCCTGTCAGAGCGCTTTCAGAATCGCATCCACGCTGGCTTTGGCATCGCCAAACAGCATGTGGGTGTTCTCTTTGAAGAACAGCGGGTTCTGCACCCCGGCATAGCCGGTATTCATTGAGCGCTTAAACACGATCACGTTCTGCGCCTTCCACACTTCCAGAACCGGCATCCCGGCGATTGGGCTACGCGGATCGTCCTGCGCCGCCGGGTTAACGGTGTCGTTAGCCCCAATGACCAGCACGGTGTCGGTGTCGGCGAAATCATCGTTGATCTCGTCCATCTCCAGCACGATGTCGTAAGGCACTTTCGCCTCCGCCAGCAGCACGTTCATGTGGCCTGGCAGACGCCCCGCCACCGGGTGAATACCAAAGCGCACCTTGATGCCGCGCGCGCGCAGCTTCTCGGTGATTTCCGCCACCGGATACTGCGCCTGTGCCACCGCCATGCCGTAGCCCGGGGTGATAATGACCGAGTGCGAGTTTTTCAGCATCTCGGCGGTATCTTCCGCGCTGATCTCACGGTGCTCACCCACTTCCTCATCGGAGCCGGTAGACGAGCCGTCAGAACCAAAGCCACCGGCGATGACGCTGATGAACGAGCGGTTCATCGCCTTACACATGATGTAAGACAGGATCGCACCGGAAGAACCCACCAGCGCACCGGTGACGATCAGCAGGTCGTTGCTCAGCATAAAGCCCGCCGCCGCTGCCGCCCAACCGGAATAGGAGTTCAGCATGGAGACCACCACCGGCATATCCGCACCACCGATGGACGCCACCAGATGCCAGCCGAAGGCCAGCGCGATGATGGTCATCACCAGCAACGCCAGCACCTGCAGACCGACGCTTTCGGTACGCACGAAGACCACCAGCAGCACAAACGACACCACCAGCGCCGCCAGGTTCAGCTTGTGGCGGTTTGGCAGCATCAGCGGCTTAGAGGAGATCTTCCCGCGCAGCTTGCCAAACGCGACAATGGAACCGGTGAAGGTGACCGCACCGATGAAGATACCGAGGAACACTTCCGTCAGGTGAATATTCACCAGAATTGGTTCCAGACCTGGCGTGTGGTACAGGTAGCTGTTGAAGCCCACCAGCACTGCAGCCAGACCCACAAAGCTGTGCAGAATGGCCACCAGCTCCGGCATCTCGGTCATTTCAACGCGTTTCGCCAGGCGAATACCAATCGCACCGCCGATGATCATCGCCACAAGGATCCACGCCACGTTGCCGGTGTCCGGCCCGAAGATGGTGGCAATCAGCGCAATCGCCATCCCGGCGATACCAAAGTTATTCCCCTGCTGAGACGTTTCGTGTTTGGAAAGCCCCGCCAGACTGAAAATAAACAGGATTGCAGCAACAATGTATGCGGCTGTCACTAATCCTCCAGACATATGCTACCCCTTAGCCTTTACGAAACATTTTCAGCATGCGCTGAGTCACGGTGAAACCACCGAAAATATTGATACTGGCGATCAGCACCGCGATAAAGCTCAGGAAGCTGATCCAGCCGCCGTGGCCAATCTGCAGTAACGCCCCCACCACGATGATCCCGGAGATGGCGTTGGTCACCGACATCAGCGGCGTATGCAGCGCATGGGAGACGTTCCACACCACGTAGTAGCCCACGACGCAGGAGAGCGCGAAGACGGTAAAGTGGCCGAGGAACTCTTTCGGCGCGACGTCAGCCAGCCAGCCGAACAGAATAATCACCAGCGCCATGATCGCGTATTTGCGCCACGGGGAAGCCGGTTTGGCAGGTTCTTTTGGTTCAGGCGCCGCTTTAGGCGCTGCCTGAGGCTGGGCCGAAACCTGAATCGGTGGCGCAGGCCAGGTAATTTCACCTTCACGCACCACGGTCACACCGCGCACCACCACGTCGTCAAAATCGACGGTGATGTTGCCGTCTTTCTCTTTGCAAAGCAGCTTCAGCAGGTTGACGAGGTTGGTGCCGTACAGCTGAGACGATTGTGTCGGCAGGCGACCCGGCAGATCGGTATAGCCGATCACCTTCACGCCGTTTGCGGTCGTGGTCACCTGATTCGCTACGGTATATTCGCAGTTGCCGCCGTTTTGCGCGGCCAGGTCGACAATCACGCTGCCCGGCTTCATGGAGTCCACCATCTCACGGGTAATCAGCTTCGGCGCCGGTTTACCCGGGATAAGCGCGGTGGTCACAATGATGTCGACATCTTTCGCCTGCGCGGCGAAAAGTTCCATTTCGGCTTTGATAAAGGCTTCCGACATCACCTTCGCGTAACCATCACCGCTGCCCGCTTCCTCCTTGAAGTCCAGCTCAAGGAATTCGGCCCCCATACTCTGGACCTGTTCCTTCACTTCAGGACGGGTATCGAACGCGCGAACGATAGCGCCCAGGCTGTTTGCCGCACCGATGGCGGCAAGTCCCGCCACGCCCGCGCCAATCACCATCACCTTCGCCGGAGGGACTTTACCCGCCGCGGTGATCTGACCGGTAAAGAAGCGACCAAATTCGTGGGCCGCTTCAACAATGGCGCGGTAGCCCGCAATGTTTGCCATCGAACTTAAGGCGTCCAGCGACTGGGCGCGCGAAATACGCGGCACGGAGTCCATCGCCATCACGGTGACGCCGCGCGCGGCCAGTTTTTCCATCAGCTCAGGATTTTGCGCAGGCCAGATAAAGCTCACCAGCGTGGTGCCCGGATTCAGCAGCGCAATCTCACTCTCTTCCGGTGCGTTGACCTTCAGAATAACCGGCGACTGCCACACGTCGGCACTGTCCACCACTTCCGCGCCAGCCTGAATAAAGGCCTCGTCATCGAAACTCGCCAGTTTGCCCGCGCCGCTTTCAACTGCGACGGTAAAACCCAGCTTAAGCAGTTGCTCCACCGTTTTCGGTGTTGCCGCTACGCGGGTTTCATTGGCTAACCGTTCTTTTGGTACCCCAATACGCATAGTTTTCCCTTCCATCGGTTTTTGATGATGGTTTAACGATAAGTGCCCGCGGTTTGTATCATTTTTCGCCATCACGCAAGCAATGAGACACAATTAACCCCGGAAAATAAAACAGTAACAAACTGTCTATAACCTACTGAAAATAGCGGCCGTGATCTACCGCCAGAAAACACTATTTCTTACTTTATCTGTGAAAAATAAGCGATCGGCGTCACTGACAGTGATATTTACCTTAAATTCATCGCCAGAACCGATAATTCGCGCAAGCGAAGCGGTAAAAACATGATATAGCGCCATGAGAGAACAACTTATTAACATTAAATTAACTTGTAAAAGTCATAAGCTTTATCAGTTTTACTTGTCAAACGCGTGTTTTTTCAACATATCACTAAATGTTATCGAATAAGGTGATTCAGTGAGCACAGGCAGTGAAAAATGGCGCAGACAGCGACGGGTTTTAAATGCCATAATCGGGACCGTCTCAAATTAACAACAATACCAGTACATGGTTTGCGCAAGGCGAAGGATCATTTTTATGAAGCTTAAGAACACACTCCTGGCGTCCGCACTTCTCTCCGCGACCGCCCTGTCTGCGAATGCCGCAACAGAGTTAACGCCGGAGCAAGCGGCAGCGTTAAAACCTTTTGACCATAAGGTCATTGTGGGTCGTTATAATTCTATTGGCGACGCCGTCGCCGCTGCATCAAAGGCCGCTGATAAAAACGGGGCAGCCTCGTTTTATGTTGTTGACCAGTCTGATAACGGCAACAGCGGTAACCAGCGCGTGACCATTGCGCTGTATAAGGACAACGCGCCAAAAGCTGACGCACCGAAAAACCGCGTGATTAACGGTGTTGTTGAACTGCCGAAAGATCAGGCAATTGCGCTGGAACCGTACGACACCGTCACCGTTCAGGGCTTTTACCGCAGCCAGCCTGAAGTGAACGATGCCATCACCAAAGCCGCGAAAGAGAAAGGGGCCTACGCTTTCTACATCGTGCGTCAGGTCGATGCTAACCAGGGCGGCAACCAGCGTATTACCGCGTTCATCTATAAAGAAGATGCGAAGAAACGTGTTCTGCAGAGCCCGGATGCGATTCCGGCAAACTCCGAAGCCGGTCGCGCGGCGATAGCGAAAGGCGGCGAAGAAGCGAAGAAAGTGGAAATCCCAGGCGTCGCAACGACGGCTACGCCAAGCGCTGAAGTGGGCCGTTTCTTTGAAACGCAGTCCACGAAAGGTGGTCGTTATTCGGTTACGCTGCCAGACGGTACCAAAGTTGAAGAGCTGAACAACGCCACTGCCGCGCAGATGGTGCCGTTCGACAGCATCAAATTTACCGGCAACTACGGTAACATGACGGAAGTCTCTTACCAGGTCGCGAAGCGTGCGGCGAAGAAAGGGGCGAAATTCTACCACATCACCCGCCAGTGGCAGGAACGTGGTAACAACGTGACCATCAGCGCCGATCTGTACAAGTAACAAAATCGTTTAAAAAAGGCGGCGCAATGCCGCCTTTTTTGTTACTTTTTTTGAATTTCTGCCACACGTCATTGCATGCTTTCGTTACACTCCGTAAAATCCCGCGCCTTAGTGTGATCCACCATTTTTATGCGCCTGAGCGAAATAATTATTCTGGATTTTGACCTTTCATAACAGGAAGCCAATGGAAAAGAAACTTGGCCTGAGTGCTCTGACTGCACTCGTTTTAAGCTCAATGCTGGGTGCGGGCGTATTCAGTTTGCCGCAAAATATGGCGGCCGTCGCCAGCCCGTCTGCCCTCATCATTGGCTGGGGCATTACGGGTGTCGGAATATTGCTGCTGGCCTTCGCCATGCTGCTGCTGACACGCATTCGCCCGGACCTGGACGGCGGCATTTTCACCTATGCCCGGGAAGGCTTCGGCGAGCTGATTGGCTTCTGCTCCGCCTGGGGATACTGGCTGTGTGCGGTGATCGCCAACGTCTCCTATCTGGTGATCGTTTTCTCGGCCCTCAGTTTCTTTACCGATACGCCTGAGCTGCGACTGTTTGGCGACGGGAATACCTGGCAGTCTATTGTGGGCGCCTCGGTGTTACTGTGGTTCGTCCACTGGCTGGTGCTGCGTGGCGTACAAACGGCCGCCAGCATTAACCTGGTGGCGACGCTCGCGAAACTGGTTCCGCTCGGCCTGTTTATCGTTCTGGCCTTCATTGCGTTCCGTATGGACGTGTTCACGCTCGATTTCAGCGGCGTTGCGCTGGGCGTCCCCGTCTGGGAGCAGGTAAAAAACACGATGCTGATTACCCTGTGGGTGTTCATCGGTGTTGAAGGTGCGGTTGTGGTTTCTGCCCGGGCCCGAAATAAACGCGATGTAGGCCGCGCCACGCTGCTGGCCGTACTGGCTGCGCTCGGGGTTTATCTGCTGGTAACGCTGCTGTCGCTGGGCGTGGTGGCGCGTCCTGAGCTGGCTGAAATGCGTAACCCGTCAATGGCGGGCCTGATGGTGAAAATGCTCGGCCCCTGGGGCGATGTGGTGATTGCGGCGGGTCTTATCATCTCCGTCTGCGGAGCCTACCTGAGCTGGACCATCATGGCGGCTGAAGTGCCTTTCCTGGCCGCGACGCACAAGGCGTTTCCACGCCTGTTTGCGCGTCAAAACCAAAACAGCGCGCCGTCTGCCTCACTCTGGCTGACCAACATCAGCGTTCAGATCTGTCTGGTGCTGATCTGGCTCACAGGTTCAGACTATAACACGCTGCTGACCATCGCCTCGGAGATGATTCTGGTACCCTATTTCTTAGTGGGTGCGTATCTGTTAAAAATTGCCACACGCCCGGCGCATTATGTCGTCGGTGTCGGAGCCTGTATTTACGGCCTGTGGTTGTTGTATGCTTCCGGACCTATGCATCTGCTGCTGTCGGTGGTGCTGTACGCACCGGGTCTGCTGGTGTTCATCTACGCCCGCCGCACGCATGAGCTGGAGAACGCGCTGAAGCGCCGCGAAATGGCCTTAATTGGACTGTTACTGGTTGCTGCCGTGCCGGCAACCTGGATGTTAGTGGGATAGCATCGCCTTTCCCATTGTTGAACTGTAAAGGAGAATACGATGGGAAATGCACCGCTTCGCCCCATACTGATCACCGGCGGAGGCCGCCGTATCGGCCTCGCCCTCGCCCATCATTTTCTCAACCTTCGCCATCCGGTCATTGTCAGCTACCGCACGGAATACCCGTCGATTGAAGGGCTGCGCAAAGCCGGGGCGGTCTGCATTCAGGCTGATTTTTCAACCGATGAAGGCATTCTGGCCTTTGCGGAAAAGGTGAAATCCACCACAACGGGTCTGCGCGCCGTGCTCCATAACGCCAGCGCATGGCAGGCCGAAAAGCCGGGTACGTCACTCAGCGAAACGCTCTCCGCCATGCTGCAGATCCACGTCAATGCCCCTTATCTGCTTAACCACGCTCTGCAGGATCTGCTCCGCGGCCACGGGCATGCTGCGGGCGACATCATTCACTTCACGGATTATGTGGTGGAGCGCGGCAGCGACAAGCACATTGCCTATGCGGCCAGTAAAGCCGCGCTGGATAATATGACCCGCTCGTTTGCCCGCAAGCTCGCCCCCGAGGTGAAGGTGAACGCCATCGCCCCGGCAATGATCTTATTCAACGAAAGCGATGATGCGGAGTATCGCCAGCAGGCGCTGAATAAATCGCTGATGAAAATTGCCCCGGGCGAGAAAGAGGTCATCGACCTCGTGGATTACCTGCTCACCAGTTGCTACGTCACCGGCAGAACCTTTGCCGTGGACGGCGGCCGACCGCTGCGCTAGTGAAAGCGGCTCCAGAAGAAAATTAACACCCAGGCGCTGAGCACCCAGCAGACCACCGCCCCGCCCAGCGCCAGGGGAAGACGCAGAAAACCGGTGAAATACCACAGCGAAAGCAGGTAGAGAAAATACGGGATGATTGACCACATGCCAAACACGATGGTCGTGCGTAACGCTTCCGTGCCGCGTTCGGACGCCACAATATAGTGGGCAATGAGTGCAAAGGTCGGGAAGAGAGGGATCAGCCCGGCAATATAGTAGTTTTTCGTTTTTGCCAGAATGCCAATCAGCAACACCACCAGCGCACCCAGCGCGGCTTTGATCACCAGAGCCATCGTTTTCCTTATAATAATCAACTCACCCTATGGGCCAGAATAACGGAACCGGCGTTAATTTTGAAAGATTAATGGAAGGTTAAGGTTTCGCGGTGTATGTTGGCTTTTTTCACGAAAACAGACGCTGTATGAATAAGATTGTTTATGTTGAAGACGAACCCGAAGTCGGGCAGCTGATCGCCGCCTATCTGGGTAAACATGATATGGACGTCATTGTTGAACCTCGTGGCGATCGTGCCGAAGAGGTGGTCGTCCGTGAAAACCCGGATCTGGTGCTGCTGGATATCATGTTGCCGGGCAAAGACGGCATGACGCTCTGCCGCGACCTGCGCGCCCGGTGGGAGGGCCCTATCGTCCTGCTCACCTCACTGGACAGCGATATGAACCATATTTTGTCGCTGGAGATGGGTGCCAATGATTACATTCTGAAAACCACACCGCCAGCCGTCCTGCTCGCTCGCCTGCGCCTCCATTTACGCCAGCACGCCAGCATCGAACGCGAAGCACCGGCGCCGTCTCTGACGCCGCACAAAGCGATGCGCTTCGGTACGCTGTCTATTGATCCGATTAACCGTCAGGTGCTGCTCTCTGGCGAGCTTATCGCCCTTTCCACCGCAGATTTTGACCTGCTGTGGGAGCTGGCAACGCATGCCGGGCAGATCATGGACCGTGACGCGCTGCTGAAAAACCTGCGTGGCGTAAGCTATGACGGAATGGACCGCAGCGTGGACGTGGCGATTTCGCGTCTGCGCAAAAAACTGCAGGATAACGCCACCGAGCCCTACCGCATTAAAACCGTGCGTAACAAGGGCTATCTGTTTGCCCCACATGCGTGGGAAACCTGATCGCCGGACAGGATAACCTGCGCGAAATAAAGGCATTACGCGAGAATGCCCTTCTTTCGCGCGTTTATTTTTACGTTTGCGCAACAATTAACTTGCTAAGCACGCAAACTATTCCATAATTACCTTCTCGACTCTCCTTTCTTCAGCTCGCCCCGCTCTTGCGATTGTTTTACTCATTTTCGCCGTGAAGCTTTCACGACATCTCTCCAATAAATCTTGAAATGAGGATTTAAGCTCATGAATTATGTATAGCTACGGTCAGGTAGAAGCGATAAAAACCAATCTTGAGTGGATTGTTAATCAGGCAACCCTGAACCACGCCTCCCCCTCACGCACCGATCAAAAAGCGCTCTTTGACCTGCTGGAACTCATCCAGTCTTACGAAATACTGCTGGATCTCATCAGTGAATACGGAACGGATGTGATTGATACGCACATTGCAGAAGGCCTGGCCGTGACGGAAAAATTCATCGCCAAGGTAAAAAACAGCGCGAAAGCCGTCTAACACGCTCGACAGACGTGAAAAACTCGAAGGGTTTTCATGTATATTCTGCACATAGCGTTTTTGCGGTGAGATCCAATGAAAAAGCTGTTTGTGCAGTTTTATCTTTTACTGTTTGTCTGCTTCCTGGTGATGACCATGCTGGTCGGCCTGGTCTATAAATTTACCGCCGAACGCGCGGGCAGGCAGTCTCTGGACGACCTGATGAAAAGCTCGCTCTATCTGATGCGCAGCGAGCTGAGAGAGATCCCGCCACACGACTGGGCGAAAACCCTGAAAGAGCTGGATCTCAATCTGTCATTCGATTTACGCATCGAGCCGTTGAAAGATTTCGATCTGGACCCGCCCGCCATGCAGCGTCTGCGCGACGGGGACATCGTCGCGCTGGATGAGAAATACACCTTTATCCAGCGAATTCCGCGCAGCCATTACGTGCTGGCCGTCGGGCCGGTGCCCTATCTCTATTATCTGCATCAGATGCGCCTGCTGGACATGGCGCTGATGGCCTTTATCGCCATTTCACTCGCGTTTCCGGTTTTTATCTGGATGCGCCCGCACTGGCAGGACATGCTGAAACTCGAATCCGCCGCGCAGCGTTTTGGCGAGGGGCATTTTACAGAGCGTATTCACTTCGACAGCGGTTCCAGCTTTGAACGTCTGGGGGTGGCCTTTAACCAGATGGCCGATAACATCAATGCCCTTATCGCCAGCAAGAAGCAGCTGATCGACGGGATCGCGCACGAGCTGCGCACGCCGCTGGTGCGCCTGCGCTATCGTCTGGAGATGAGCGAGAACCTGACGGAAGCGGAGTCTCAGGCGCTTAACCGCGATATTGGCCAGCTTGAAGCGCTGATTGAGGAGCTGCTGACCTACGCGCGCCTCGATCGCCCGCAAAACGAGCTAAACCTCAGCACGCCCGATCTGCCCGCCTGGCTGCAAACCCACATTGACGACGTTCAGAGCGTGAACCCGCAGCGCACGCTGTTAACGCGCGTCACGCCGGGTGACTACGGCGCGCTCGATATGCGCCTGATGGAGCGCGTGCTGGACAACCTGATGAACAACGCCATGCGCTACAGCGAAAGTACGCTGCAGATTGGGCTGGATCTGCAGGGCAATCAGGCCAGCCTGACCGTTGAGGATGACGGGCCGGGGATTGCCCCGGAAGCACGCGAAACCGTGTTTGAACCGTTTGTCCGCCTCGATCCCAGCCGCGATCGCGCCACCGGCGGATGCGGTCTGGGGCTGGCAATCGTCCACTCTATCGCGCAGGCGATGGGCGGCACGGTGCATTGCGAAGAGAGCGAGCTCGGCGGCGCGCGCTTCTGCTTTAGCTGGCCGGTGTACCATAACATCGCCCTTCCCGTCCCTGCCTGACTTCAACCGCACGCTGGCCTGACCCGGCGTGCTGTGCTATATGATAAGTATGTTGTAACTAATGAGAGTGCTTATGGCGACCTACGATCTTATCGAACGGCTGAACAGCACGTTTCGGGAAATAGAACACGAGCTGCTGACCCTGACAGAACGTTTGCAGACCTGCCGGCTGCTGGCCGCGCGCGTCTTTACCCTGCCCGAGGTGGCCAAAGGGGCCGAGCACGATCCGCTGGACACCATCGACGTGAAGCAGCACATCGGCAAGGCCGCACTGGAGCTGGCGATGAAACACTATCGCCATCTTTTTATCCAGCAGCAGTCTGAACAGCGCAGCAGCAAGGCGGCCGTGCGGCTGCCGGGCGTGATCTGTCTGCAAACCGATGCAGTAGCGCGCGAGGCGCTGGAAAGCCAGATTGCCCATATCAACAGTCTGAAAGCGGCATTTGAGAAAATCGTTACCGAAGAGTCTGGCCTGGCCCCCGCCGCCCGGTTTGAGTGGGTGCACCGTCAGCTTCCGGGGTTAATTACCCTGAATGCCTATCGCACGCTGACGGTTCTGCGCCATCCCGCCACGCTGCGCTTCGGCTGGGCGAATAAGCACATCATTAAAAACTTCACCCGGGATGAAATTCTGGCGCAGCTGGAAAAGAGCCTGAAGACGCCGCGCACCGTCGCGCCGTGGTCGCGTGAGCAGTGGATCGAGCGCCTGGAGCAGGAGTACCACAGCATCGCCTCGCTACCTGCGGATACGCGCCTCAAAATTAAGCGCCCGGTGAAGGTGCAGCCTATCGCCCGCGTCTGGTACTCCGGTCAGCAAAAACAGGTGCAGTACGCCTGTCCGACGCCGCTGATTGCGCTTTATGATGCCGATCAGGGGGCTATCGTGCCGGATATTGGTGAGTTGCTGAATTACGATGCTGAAAATGTCCAGCACCGCTACCGACCTCAGGCGCAGCCGCTTCAACTCATTATTCCGCGACTGCACCTGTACGTGGCGAGTTGATTATTTCAGACTGCCAACCATCGCCTCAGGGCGCACCCAGGCATCAAACTCCGCCTCCGTCAGATAGCCCAGCGCCAGGGCGGAGGCTTTCAGCGTCAGCCCCTCCTTATGCGCTTTTTTGGCGATCTCGGCGGCTTTATCGTAGCCGATATGGGTATTGAGCGCGGTCACCAACATCAGCGACTCATTTAACAGCTGGCTGATGCGCCCGCGGTTTGGCTCGATCCCCACCGCGCAGTGTTCGTTAAAGCTCTCCATGCCGTCCGCCAGCAGACGAATCGATTGCAGAACGTTGTGGATCACCATCGGGCGATAGACGTTCAGCTCGAAGTTGCCGGATGCACCGCCCAGGTTGACGGCCACGTCGTTGCCCAGTACCTGACAGCAGAGCATAGTCATGGCTTCGCACTGGGTCGGGTTGACTTTACCCGGCATGATGGAGCTGCCCGGCTCGTTTTCCGGAATGCTGATTTCACCGATACCGCAGCGCGGGCCCGAGGCCAGCCAGCGCACGTCGTTGGCGATTTTCATTAGCGACGCCGCCAGCCCTTTCAGCGCGCCGTGGGTGTGGACCAGCGCATCGCAGGTCGCCAGCGCTTCGAATTTGTTGGGCGCCGTGACGAATGGCTGTCCGGTTATGGCCGCAAGCTCCTCCGCCACGCGCACCGCATACTCCGGATGGGTGTTTAACCCGGTGCCGACCGCCGTGCCGCCGAGCGCCAGTTCCGCCAGGTGCGGCAGGCTGTTTTCAATATGCTTCAGGTTATGTTCCAGCATCGCCACCCAGCCGGAAATCTCCTGGCCGAGCGTCAGCGGCGTGGCGTCCTGCAGGTGCGTACGGCCAATTTTGACGATGTCGCGGAAGGCCTGCGCTTTCTCGTTGAGCGTGGATTTGAGGACGTTGAGCTGGGGGATAAGCTGCTCGCGGATAGCAATCACCGCCGCCACGTGCATGGCCGTGGGGAAGACGTCGTTAGAACTCTGGCTCTTGTTGACGTCATCGTTCGGGTGAACCTTGCGCTCCATGCCGCGCACGCCGCCCAGCAGTTCGCTGGCCCGGTTCGCCAGCACTTCGTTCATGTTCATGTTGCTCTGGGTGCCGGAACCGGTCTGCCAGATGGCGAGCGGAAATTCGTCGGGATGCTTGCCCGCCAGCACTTCGTCGGCGGCATTTATGATGGCGGTGGCCTTGTCTGCCGCCAGCAGGCCTAAATCCTGGTTTACCTTCGCGGCTGCACGTTTGGTGAGCGCCAGCGCCTGAATCAGCGAAACGGGCATTTTTTCAGTCGAGATACGGAAATGCTCCAGCGAACGCTGGGTTTGCGCGCCCCATAGCTTGTCGGCCGGGACGTCGATGGCGCCCATCGAGTCTTTCTCATGGCGTACCGTGGTCATTACTTTCTCCTTGATAACACTGTCGGGATTGCTCACATGCTTAAGGGATAAGTATTGATGACTTCTGAGAAACGGTATGGCGCTTTGTGCGCTCTTTTTGGTGTCGGGTGGCGGCTTCGCCTTACCCGACCTATAAGAATGTAGGCCGGGTAAGGCGAAGCCGCCACCCG